>JAYTUU010000147.1:0-15069 GCA_043744375.1 Rhodospirillales bacterium
CCGGCGCGTCCTCAGGCGCGATGGTCCGCATGTGCACGAACTCGGGGGCCTCGACGGCCGGATCCTCGAGCACCTTGCCCTCGGACGAGCTGTGCAGAAGGTTGGCGTCGACGCAGAACGGCGCCTCGCCGCGCTTGTCCTTGGCGATGGGGATCTGGTTCTGCTCGGCGAACTCGATCAGCTTCGTGCGGCTCGCAAGGTCCCATTCGCGCCAGGGGGCGATGATCTTGATGTCCGGCTTGAGCGCGTAATAGGCGAGTTCGAAGCGCACCTGGTCATTGCCCTTGCCGGTCGCGCCATGGGCGACCGCATCGGCGCCGACGGCTTCGGCGATTTCGATCTGGCGCTGGGCGATCAGCGGCCGGGCGATCGAGGTGCCCAGCAGATATTGGCCCTCGTAGAGCGCGTTGGCGCGGAACATCGGAAAGACGAAGTCTTTCACGAAGGTCTCGCGCAGATCGTCGATGAAGATTTCCTTGATACCGAGCATCTCGGCCTTCTTGCGGGCGGGTTCAAGCTCCTCGCCCTGCCCGAGATCGGCGGTGAAGGTGACCACCTCGCATTTATAGACAAGTTGCAGCCAGCGGAGGATGACGCTGGTGTCGAGCCCCCCGGAATAGGCCAGGACAACCTTTTTGACGTCCTTCACGCGCATCGCCGCAGCACTCCTTCGTCGCCTCATTGAACGGGCGCAGGTAACGCCGGGAGAGGGGAATGTGCAAGATGCGCGAAAGGGCCGGCAGGATCGCGCCTGCCGGCCCCTTCTCGATGGCCTCACGGTGCTCAAGCGTTTGCGCGGCCGTTCGATATCCCGGGCTGGGTCGAGAAGGCTCCTGATCAGGCCCGCGCGCCAGATCAAACGGGACGGCTGACCACGCTGCGTAGCGCCACCGCGAAGGCGATGACGGCCACCGCGTCGGCCAGGAACGCCGTGCGGTAATCGAACTGGGCGATCAGCGCGCCCATCGCGAGTGCGCCGATGCTCTGCCCGAGGAACAGTACGAAGGCGAAGCTCGACACCGCCGTGGCCCGCGCCTGTGGCAGCAATTCCGTGGCCCGCGCCTGCATCACCCCGTGCAGCATGTAGAAGCCCAGCCCCATCGCCGCCTCGATCGGGATGAACAGCCACCAGACCGGGCTGAGCACGGCCGCGGCGACGGCGCCGGCCATCAGCAACCCACCGGTCAGCACGGAACCGGTCTCCCCCAGCCTGGCGAGCAATGCCCGGGCGTTGCGCGTGTAGATCAGCGCGCCCGCACCGAACGCGGCCAGAACCAGGCCAACGCTGGCATAGGACAGGCCGAACGCCGCGTGCATGTAGGGTGCCAGGAATGGGAAGCAGCCCATCAGCAAGGTCCCGTCGAGCAACCCGCACAGCAGGATCCGCCGCGCCCCCTGGTGCCGGGCGAGCACGACGTAGTTCATCAGATTGAACGAAGCCGGCGCGCCCCGCCGCTCCGGCAGCCGCCGCAGCCGCAGTGCCAGCGCGGCGGCAACCAGCAATCCACCGGTGGCGAGCAGGACGAAAACGCCGCGCCAGCCGAGATATTGCCCGAACACGCCGCCCACGGGACCGGCCAGCATCTGCGACAGCACGGTCCCGTTGAGGAACCGGCTCAACGTCACCTGGCGTTCGGCATAGGGTACGGCATCGGCGATCAGCGCCATGCCGACCGGGATGATCGCCGCACTCGCCGCCCCCGCGCCCACCCGCAGCAGCGCGAGCGTCGGCACTGTCTCGGCGAACGCGCAGGCCGCGGTGGCGGCGGCGAAGGCCAGCATCGCCCACAGCACCACCCGCAGCTTGCCAAGGCGATCGCCGGCGGGGCCGAGGAATACCTGGCACAGCCCGTACGGCAGCGTGTAGGCGGCGACGACGATCGAGACCGCCGGCACCGTGGTGGCGAAATCGGCGGCAATGACGGAGAGCAGCGGGTCGATCACCCGTGCGCCGGCGGAGGAGACGAAGCCGGCGGCGGCAAGCAGAAGGATCGGCAAGGCGGGGCGTGGGTCCGGGGTGCTCATCCGCGCCATTGCACGCCACGGATTGCTGCGGCGCAATAGGCGGTCAGTTCAAAGCTGGTCCTTTCGAGGTTGCCGGCCTTTCGTCGGCTGGCGGCTCGGCCACGTCCTTCCACAGCGAGGCCCCCTCCTGGCGATGGCCCGCCGCATGCAGTCCGCTCGCCACCAGCGAGTGCGGGTTGAGCACCATCGTGCGGATCGCGGTGCAGCCGAGCCGCCGTGCCAGCGTGTCGAGTTCCGCCACCAGGGCCGTCATCACCGGCTCCGGATCGAGCACGTCGACCGCGACGAAGTGTTCGGCGACCAGCACCGCGCCTCGCGTGAGATCATTGTCACGCCGATAGACGAACAGCCCGCAGGGCAGCACGCGCGGCCGGCGTACCACGACAATGATCCCCTTGTGCTGTGCGCGCCGCGGGTTGGCCGCGCGCTTGGCGAACCGCAGCCAATCGCGCAGGGTGACCCCGGCGATCGCCTCGCGCACCAGCGGGAACACGGTTGCGGCCTGATCCGGGTGTAGGGCATGACATGAAAAGCCGGACATCGGTCGGACCGTATGTTGATGAAACTCCTCCCTGGTTTCGCCCGACCGGAGCGCGGCCGCCTTGACTCAGATCAACGATCGCCGGCAAGCAGCGAAGAAGCAGGTTCTCGGCGCCGGACAAAGGGCGTAGAATGTTCGCTCTCAAACAGGTGGCGATCACGCATCGCCGGGGAATTTCAAATGGTGACGCTTCGTACCCGACCATTGGTACTCGCGCCGTTGCAGCCGGGAGATCCCTGCGCCCATTGCGGCGCGCGTGCCGTCAGCGTCTGCAACGCCATCGAGCGGAAGGACCTCGAACGCCTTGCCGCGGTGGCGGTTCAGATCACCGTCGAACCTGGCCGCAGCTTCATCGAGGAGGGTGACCCGGCGGAGCATTTCTTCAACGTCACCGGTGGCACGGCCAAACTCTATAAGCTTCTGCCCGACGGACGGCGCCAGATCACCGGTTTTGCCGGCATCGGCCATTTTCTCGGCCTTGCGGTGTCCTCCAGCTACGCGTTCAGCGCCGAGGCCCTGGAGCCGATGCGGATATGCCGCTTCTCGCGCAGCAAGCTGCGGGTGCTGCTCGATGATTTCCCGGCGATGGAAAAGCGCCTGCTGGAAGTCGCCTCCAATGAACTCGTCGCGGCCCAGGAGCAGATGCTGCTGCTCGGACGCAAAACCGCCCGCGAGCGCCTGGCCTCCTTCCTGATCGACCGTGCCGTCCTGCCGGCGCACTGCCTCGGCCACCAGCCGGGCATGGCCGAGACCGTGGTCCTGCCGATGACCCGCAACGACATCGCCGATTATCTCGGGCTGACCATCGAGACCATCAGCCGCACGCTGACCAAGCTCAAGGTCGAGGGGCTGATCGAAATCCCCAACGCAGGGCGGGTGGTGATCCGTCGCCACGCGGCACTCGAAAGCATCGCCACCGGCATGGCGTGATGGGCATGGCGTGACGGGTTTGGCGACGCAGCGGGATCAGCGATGCAGCGCCCGGCCAGCAGCGCGCACATCGAGGACCCCGCGCCGAGATGGGCGCCGAGATGGGCGCCGAGATGGCCGACGACGACGCGCCCGGCGGCCAACTCGGGCTGCCGTTACAAGATGAACCGGCTCAAATCGCCCTTCGCCGCCAGCGGGGCCACCCGTTCATTGACATAGGCGCCATCGACGACCACCGCCTGCCCGCCCCGGTCCGAGGCCGAAAAGCTGATCTCCTCCAGCAGCTTCTCCAGCACCGTATGCAGCCGGCGGGCGCCGATATTCTCCACCCGGTCGTTGATATCCGCCGCCAGATCGGCCAGCGCGTCGATCGCATCCTCGGCAAAACTGAGCGTCACCCCTTCCGTGCCCATCAGCGCCTGATACTGCTTGAGCAGGCTCGCTTCGGGCTCCGTCAGGATGCGCCGCAGGTCATCGCGCGACAGCGGCGCCAGTTCGACGCGGATCGGCAGCCGCCCCTGCAATTCCGGCAGCAGATCGGACGGCTTGGCCTGGTGGAACGCACCGGAGGCGATGAACAGGATGTGGTCGGTCTTCACCGGCCCGTGCTTGGTTGCCACCGTCGTGCCCTCGATGATCGGCAGCAGGTCGCGCTGCACCCCCTCGCGCGAGACGTCGCCGCCACGAAACCCGCCCTCGGACGTGCGCGCGCACACCTTGTCGATCTCGTCGAGAAACACGATGCCGTTGTTCTCGGCGTGCGCGACCGCGTCCTTGGTCAACCGCTCGCCGTCGAGCAGCTTGTCCGCCTCCTCGCGCTCCAGCGCGACCCGCGCGGCGGCCACCGTCATCTTGCGCGTGGCCTGCGCGCGCTGGCCGAACATGCCCTTCATCATCTCGCCGAGGTTGATCATCTGCCCCGGTGGCATGCCGGGCATGTCCATCTGGCCGATCGGGTTGGCCGGCGCCTCGGTCAGGCTGATCTCGATCTCCTTGTCCTCGAACTCACCGTTGCGCAGCATGCGGCGGAATTTCGAGCGCGTATCGGCCGCCGCGTGTTCGCCGCACAGCGCGGTGATCAGCCGTTCCTCCGCCGCCCCCTCCGCCTTGGCCTGCACCTCGCGACGCGACGCATCGCGCAGCATGACGATGCTGACCTCCACCAGGTCGCGCACGATGCTTTCCACGTCGCGCCCGACATAGCCGACCTCGGTGAACTTGGTCGCCTCCACCTTGATGAACGGCGCCTGCGCGAGCTTGGCCAGGCGGCGCGCGATCTCGGTCTTGCCGCAGCCGGTCGGGCCGATCATCAGGATGTTCTTCGGCACCACCTCCTCGCGCATCGCCTCCGGCAGGCGCTGCCGGCGCCAGCGATTGCGCAGCGCGATCGCCACCGCCCGCTTGGCGTCGTTCTGGCCGACGATGAAGCGGTCAAGCTCGCTCACGATCTCGCGCGGCGAATAGGTCGGAACGTCCATGTGCTGCTAACCCCGTGACCGGCTCAGCCGATCGTCTCGACGATGACGTTGTAGTTCGTATAGACGCAGATATCGCCGGCGATCTTCATGGCCCGCCGGGCGATCTCCTCGGCCCCCATGTCCGGCAGCCCGATCAGCGCGCGCGCCGCCGCCAGGGCAAAATTGCCGCCCGAGCCGATCGCGATCACGCCATCCTCCGGCTCCAGCACGTCGCCATTGCCGGTGAGGGTGAAGCTGCGGTCCTTGTCGGCCACCGCCATCATCGCTTCGAGCCGGCGCAGATAGCGATCGGTCCGCCAGTCCTTCGCCAGTTCGACGCAGGCGCGCTCCAGCTGGTTCGGAAACCGCTCGAGCTTGGCTTCGAGGCGTTCGAGCAACGTGAACGCGTCGGCCGTGGCGCCGGCGAACCCGGCCAGCACCGCGCCGCCGGCGCCGATCCGGCGGACCTTGCGGGCGTTGCCCTTGATGACGGTCTGGCCGAGCGAAACCTGCCCGTCGCCGGCCATCGCCACCGTGCCGCCGCGGCGGACGCAAAGGATGGTGGTGCCGTGCCAGCCGATGGGGTCGTGGGGAGAGGATGACGTGTTCATGATGGCGGTAGATGGCGCGCAGCCACGGCCAGGGCAAGCCCGCCTGTTTGGGGAGAGTCCGGCGAACCGTGGCCCCCTGCTTTGCCGGCGCGCGGATTTGGGCTAGTCCTGCGCCCATCATGGCCCGCACAGCAACGATCACCCGCACGACCTCCGAAACCGATATCAGCCTGACCCTCGATCTCGACGGGTCCGGCCGCGCCGATATCGCCACCGGCATCGGTTTCCTCGACCATATGCTGACCGCGCTGACCCGCCACGCGCTGTTCGATCTGCGCGTGCACGCCAAGGGCGATCTGCATATCGACTTCCACCACACCGCCGAGGATATCGGCATCGTGCTTGGCCGCGCGCTGGCGCAGGCGCTCGGCGAGAAGCGCGGCATTACCAGGTTCGCCCATGCCGTGGTGCCGATGGACGAGGCGCTGGTGGAGGCCGCGATCGACATTTCCGGCCGGCCGTTCCTCGCCTGGAGCGTCACCTTCGCGCACGCCAAGGTCGGCGCGATGGATACCGAGCTGTTCGAGGAGTTTTTTCGCGCGTTCGCCACCAACGCCCTGATCACGCTGCATGTGACGCAGAAGGCCGGCAGCAATACGCATCACGTCGCCGAGGCCTGCTTCAAGTCGGTCGCCCGCGCGTTGCGTGGCGCAGTGGCGGCCGATCCGCGGCTGGGCGACGCGATCCCCTCCACCAAGGGATCGCTGTGAGGATCTACACCGCCCATCTGCGTGAGAACGCCGATCCCGTGCTGCTGCGCGAGGGGTTCTCGCTGCGTGGCATGCTGCTCGGCCCGCTTTGGCTGCTGCTGCAACGTGCCTGGATCCCCGCCATTCTCGTCTTCTGCCTCTGGGTCGGGGTGGCCGCGCTTCCGCCGGCATTGCGCGCGCCGGCGGGCATCGTGCTGGCGTGGCTGACGGGATTATTCGGGCGTGACCTGGTGCGCTGGTCGCTGGAGCGGCGCGGCTATCTGCTCGCCCATGTGGTTGCCGCGCGCGACGAGGAGGCCGCCTATGCCCGCCTGCTCGCCGCCCGGCCGGACCTGACCTCGGAAACAATGGCGTGAAAGTCGCCGTCGTCGATTACGGCAGCGGCAACCTCGCCTCCGCCGCGCGCGCTTTGGCGCTGGCGGCGGAGCGCGCGGGGATCGCGGCCAGCGTGACCATCAGCGCCGACCCCGATGTCGTCGCCGCCGCCGATCGCGTCGTGCTGCCGGGGCAGGGGGCCTTCGCCGATTGCGCCCAGGGCCTCGCCGCCATCGACGGTCTGCGGGAGGCCGTGCTGGCCAGCGCGGCGGACGGCAAGCCCTTCCTGGGCATCTGCGTCGGCATGCAGTTGATGGCCATCAGGGGCCTCGAACATGCGGTGACTCCCGGCTTCGGCTGGATCGCCGGCGATATCGCGGCGATGGACCCGCCGGCCGCGCTGCGCCTGCCGCAGATGGGCTGGAACGAACTGGTCTTCACGCCCGCTGCGCACCCGCTGCTGGCCGGCCTGGTGCCCGGCGACCACGCCTATTTCGTCCACAGCTACGCCCTCACCGGTGGCGACCCGGCGCAGATCATCGCCACCACCGAGTATGGCGGCGCGGTCGTCGCCATGGTGGCCGCCGGCAACCGCGCCGGCACCCAGTTTCACGTCGAGAAGAGCCAGGAGGTCGGCCTGCGCATTCTCGCCAATTTCCTGCGCTGGAATCCCTGATCATGTCGCAAGCCGAGATTGTCCAGAGTGTCGAACGTATCGCCAGTTTCACCGATGAGGAGCTGGCCGATCTCTGTGAGGCGACCGACGCCGCGATCATCGGCGGTGGCGGCTTCGGCTGGGTCTCGCCGCCCGGACGGCAGTCGCTGGAGCGCTATTTCCGCGGCGTGATACTGGTGCCCGAGCGAGCACTCTTCGTCGCCCGCCTCGATGGTCGCATCGTCGGGTCCGCACAACTGCTGCGTCCCCCGCGCAACAACGAGGCGCAGGCCTTCGCCGCGCAGTTGATGCACAGTTTCATCGCGCCCTACGCCCGCGGCCACGGCCTCGCGCGCCTGCTGACCCAACGCATCGAGGACGGCGCCCGCGCGCTCGGCTATCACGTGCTCAATCTTGACGTGCGGGACACCCAGACGGCGGCGATCCGGCTCTATGAGGGCATGGGTTACATCCGCTGGGGCGTGCATCCCGCCTATGCCCGCGTCACCGGCAAAACGGTGCAGGGGGTGTTCTACTACAAGCTGTTGCAGCCCGGCGGGCGGATCGCCGGTTGAGCGCGCGGCCCCTCACCCTCTACCCGGCGATCGACCTCAAGGACGGCGCCTGCGTGCGTCTGCGTCGCGGCGAAATGGCCGACGCCACCGTCTATTCCGACGACCCCGGCGCCCAGGCCCGCGCCTGGCAGGCGGCAGGGTTTGCCTGGCTGCATGTGGTCGACCTCGACGGCGCCTTCGCGGGCCAGAGCATGAATGCCGACGCCGTTGCCGCGATCCTCGCCAATGCCAGCATCCCCGTGCAACTCGGTGGCGGCCTGCGCGACATGGCGGGCATCGAGCGCTGGCTCGCCGCCGGCGTGCGCCGCGTCATCCTCGGCAGTGCGGCGGCAAAGAACCCGGCATTGGTGCGCGAGGCCTGCCGCGCCCATCCCGGCCGCGTTGCCGTCGGCATCGACGCGCGCGACGGCTATGTCGCCGTCGAGGGCTGGGCGCAGACCTCCGAATTGCGCGCCATTGAACTGGCGTTGCGTTTCGAGGATGCCGGGGTGGCGGCCATCATCTACACGGATATCAGCCGCGACGGCATGCTGAGCGGCCTCAACCTCGAAGCCACGCTCGACATCGCCTGCCAGATATCCACCCCCGTCATCGCCTCGGGTGGCGTTGGCAGCCTGCGCGATCTGGCCGACCTCAAGCGCCGCGCGGCCGCCGCCGGTGGCGTGATCGATGGCGTGATCGTCGGTCGCGCCCTGTATGACGGCAGCGTCGACCCGGGCGCGGCCCTCGCGCTGCTGGCGGCGTGACCGGACCAATCGCGAACCCATCTGGTTCCACCTCTGCATTTTGCGCATACCGCCCTCACACCGCTTGCAGCGCCACGGGAATTCGCCGCAAACACATCTCCCGCTTGTCAGAGAGGCCGCCAAAGTGCTGAAACTGCGCGTGATCCCCTGCCTGGACGTCAAGGACGGCCGCGTCGTCAAGGGCGTGAATTTCGTCTCGCTGCGCGACGCCGGCGATCCGGTGGAGCAGGCGGTGGTCTATGACGCCGCCGGCGCGGACGAGTTGACCTTTCTCGACATCACCGCCAGCCACGAGGATCGCGACACCATCCTCGACGTCGTTTCGCGCACCGCGGCGCGGGTATTCCTGCCGCTCACCGTCGGCGGCGGCATCCGCGCGGTCGAGGACATGCGCCGCCTGCTGCTGGCCGGCGCGGATAAATGCTCGATCAACTCCGCCGCCGTCGCCCGGCCGGAACTGGTGCGCGAGGCGGCGCTGAAATTCGGCAGCCAATGCGTCGTCGTCGCCGTCGATGCCAAGAACGTCGCGCCTGGGGTATGGCACGTCTTCACCCATGGCGGGCGGCGCGACACCGGCATCGACGTGGTCGCCTGGTGCCGCCAGGTGGTGGCCCTCGGCGCCGGCGAAATCCTGCTCACCAGCATGGACCGCGACGGCACCGGCAAGGGGTTTGACCTCGAACTGCTGCGCGCCGTCTGTGCGGCCGTGCGCGTGCCGGTGATCGCCTCGGGCGGCGTCGGCACACTCGACCATTTCGTCGAGGGCGCGCGGGCCGGCGCGACCGGGCTGCTGGCGGCGAGCGTGTTCCATTTCGGCACGTTCACGATTTCGCAAGTCAAAGCGGCGTTGCATGAATCCGGCCTCCCCGTGCGCTTGCCGCGCGCGGGGCTGCGGGCCGCCTAGGGGGGGCGCTGACATGGCCAAGACGATCAAGAAGGCAGCCGCCAAGCTGGGTGCGCGCAAGAAGGCGGCGACAAAGAAGGCTCCTGGCAAGAAGACGCCAGGCAAGCAGGCTGCCGCCAAGAAGATCGCCGCCAAGAAGGCCGTCGTCAAGAAGGCCGGCGCCAAGAAGGCCGGCGCCAAGAAGGCCGGCATCGTCGTCGTGGCCCCGGCGGACGCCGAGCCATCGCCCTTGCGCACGCCGGCGCAGTCGCTCGGCGCCTCCTCGGCGGTGCTCGACCGTCTGTGGAACGTCGTGCAGACCCGCCGCGACGCCGACCCCGCGATCAGCCATTCCGCGCGCCTGCTGTCGCGCGGCACCGCCAAGATCGCGCAGAAGTTCGGCGAGGAGGCGGTCGAGTGCCTGATCGAGGCGACGCTCGGCAACCCCGCCGGCCTGGTCGCTGAGAGCGCCGACGTGCTCTATCACCTGCTGGTGATGTGGGTGGATGCCGGCATCCGCCCGCAGGACGTCTGGGCCGAACTGCAACGCCGCGAGGGCGTCTCCGGTATCGCCGAGAAAGCCTCGCGCGCCCGCAAGCTG
Source organism: Rhodospirillales bacterium (assembly GCA_043744375.1). Lineage (GTDB taxonomy): Bacteria > Pseudomonadota > Alphaproteobacteria > Acetobacterales > Acetobacteraceae > CAIYPH01. The sequence goes on from JAYTUU010000147.1 coordinate 10,050, forward strand.
CCGATCGCGCTGGGGCTCAGCACGACCAAGATCCCCTGATCGCCCCATTACGTCACCCATTCCCACAACAACAGGGCGTCGTCGCATGCCATATGAATAGCATGTTGTTTTCCATTTTCCAGTGAGGGCAGAGCCATGCCGGTCAAGGGCCTCGGCGACTACGACGACACCAACATCTTCGCGCGGATCCTGCGCGGCGAAATCCCCTGCCGCAAGGTGTTCGAGAATGAGTTCGCCCTCGCCTTCCACGACATCAACCCGCAGGCGGCGCTGCATGTGCTCGTGATCCCGAAGGGCAAATACATCTCCATCGCGGATTTCTCCGCCAAGGCCAGCGACGCCGAAATCGCCGGCTTCACCCGCGCCGTCGGCCGGATCGCCCACGACCTCGGCCTGGACGCGCCGGGCTACCGCATCCTCGCCAACATGGGCGAACACGCCGGCCAGGAAGTGCCGCATTTCCACGTGCACCTGTTCGGCGGGCACCCGCTGGGGCCGATGCTGGCCAGGGCAATCGGGTGAACAAGGACGCCTCCGACGGCAAAGGGGCACGCCCCTTTGATCCACCCGATGGCCCTGCGTGCTAGCGCGCAGCCGTTGACACCGCCCCCGAATGCCCCCACCCTTCATGCACCGAGGGGCGCCCCACGAGGGGCTGAGACACCGCTGTGCGTGGTGAACCCTAAGAACCTGATCCGGTTAATACCGGCGTAGGGACGGGTCGCCATCGTCGCTCGATTGCCCCCCTCTCCGCGTCCGGCCCATCCGCACGCGAGAGGAACGACCCATGAATGTCCATGCCAAACCCGCCGCCGTCACCACCGGGCCGATTATCGGCTCCCGCAAGGTGTTCTCCAGCCCCGCGGACCGGCCCGACATCGCCGTTCCCTTCCGCGAGATCGACCTCCACCCGACCGCGAACGAGCCGCCGCTGCGCCTCTACGACACCTCCGGCGCCTATACCGACACCGCCATCACCATCGACCTGCAAGCCGGTCTCGAACCGATCCGCGCCCCCTGGCTCGCCAAGCGCGGCTTCGGCGCCATCGCCCCGCGCGCGGTGAAGCCGGAGGACAACGGCAACATCCCCGCCGACAAACTCGTTCCCGCCTGCCCGGCCACCCGGACCATCCTCGGCGGCGCCCCCGGCCAGCTCGTCACCCAGTACGAATTCGCCCGCGCCGGGCTGATCACCGAGGAAATGATCTACGTCGCCCACCGCGAAAACCTCGGCCGCCACGCCATGCACGCGAACGCCGAAGCCACCATCGCCGACGGCGAAAGCTTCGGCGCCGAAATCCCAGCCTTCGTCACCCCCGAATTCGTCCGCTCCGAAATCGCCCGGGGACGCGCCATCATCCCCGCCAACATCAACCACCCGGAACTCGAACCCGTCATCATCGGCCGCAATTTCCTGGTCAAGATCAACGCCAATATCGGCAACTCCGCCGTCACCTCCTCGGCCGCCGACGAGGTCGAAAAGCTCGTCTGGGCGATCCGCTGGGGCGGCGACACGGTGATGGACCTCTCGACCGGCCGCAACATCCACAACATCCGCAGCTGGATCATGCGCAACGCCCCCGTTCCCATCGGCACCGTCCCCATCTACCAGGCGCTCGAAAAAGTCGGCGGCGACCCCGACAAGCTCGACTGGGAAGTGTTCAAGGACACGCTGATCGAGCAGGCCGAGCAGGGCGTCGACTATTTCACCATCCACGCCGGCGTCCGCCTCGCCTACGTGCCGCTCACCGCCCGCCGCACCACCGGCATCGTCTCGCGCGGCGGCTCGATCATGGCGCGCTGGTGCCTCGCCCACCACAAGGAGAGCTTCCTCTACGAACGCTTCGGCGAGATCTGCGACATCATGCGCAAATACGACGTCTCCTTCTCCCTCGGCGACGGCCTCCGCCCCGGCTCGAACGCCGACGCCAACGATCGCGCGCAATTCGCCGAGCTCGAAACCCTCGGCGAACTCACCAAAATCGCCTGGGACAAGGGCTGCCAGGTGATGATCGAAGGCCCCGGCCACGTGCCGATGCACAAGGTGAAGATCAACATGGACAAGCAGTTGCGCGAATGCGGCGAGGCGCCGTTCTACACCCTCGGGCCACTGACCACCGACATCGCGCCCGGCTACGACCACATCACCTCGGCGATCGGCGCCGCCATGATCGGCTGGTTCGGTACGGCGATGCTCTGCTACGTCACACCCAAGGAGCATCTGGGCCTCCCCAACCGCGACGACGTGAAAACCGGCGTTATCACCTACCGCATCGCCGCCCACGCCGCCGATCTCGCCAAGGGGCATCCGGCCGCCCGCCTGCGCGACGACGCCATCAGCCGCGCCCGCTTCGAATTCCGCTGGGAGGACCAGTTCAACCTCGGTCTCGACCCCGATACGGCGCGGCAATACCACGACGAAACCCTGCCCAAGGAAGCCCACAAGGTCGCGCATTTCTGCTCGATGTGCGGGCCCAAGTTCTGCTCGATGAAAATCTCGCACGACATCCGCGCCGACTCCGAACGCATGGCCGGCATGGAAAAAATGAGCGAGGCGTTCAAGGCCAAAGGCAGCGCCATCTATCTGCCCGAAACCGCCGCCGAATAGCCGGCAACCGCCGGGCTTGCCCTCGCAAGGCAGGCCCGGCCACACTGCGGGTGGAGGAAAATGCATGCTCAGCCCGCGCGAAATTCTGACATCCATCGGCACCCTGCCCGACGGCGAAATCGACATCGCCGACGCTGCCCTGCAACTCGCCCGTGCCAGCACGCCCGATGCCGACTGGAAGGCCGCCCGTGCCCACTTGACCGAACTCGCCCGCGCCGGCGCCGAAGCCGCGGCTGAAGCCACCGAGTCCACACCACGTGCCCGTGCCGAAATCCTCGCCGGCCTCATCACCCGCCGGTTCGGCTACGAGGGCGACAGCGCCAGCTATGACGACCTGGCCAACGCCAACCTCTTCCGCGTCATCGAACGCCGGCAGGGCCTGCCCGTCGCGCTCGGCATCCTCTGGCTGCATACCGCCCAGGCCGCCGGGTGGGACGCCCACGGCGTCGATTTCCCCGGCCATTTCCTCATCGGCATCGCCGGCAAGAAGTCGCAAACCATCGTCGATGTGTTCGCCGGCGGCGCCGAACTGAACGCGCGCGACCTGCGCGTGCTGATCAAACGCATCGAAGGCCCCGACGCCGAACTCCGCCCCGAGCTGCTGCGCCCGATGAGCACGCGCGCCGTGCTGCTGCGGCTACAGAACAACATCAAGTCCCGCCTCCTGCAGGCCGGCGCCCTCGCCGAAGCGCTCGCCTGCGCCGAAGCCATGCTCTGTATCGCCCCCGACGCCGCCCTGCTCTGGCGCGAAGCCGCCCTGATGAACCAGCGCCTCGACCAGGTTTCGGCCGCCATCGTATGCTACGAACACTTCCTCGCCCTCATCCCCAACGGCGACGCCGCCACCCGCGCCCAATCCGCCATCACCGAATTGCGCTCGCGCCTGAACTAGAGTTAGTTGGGCGGAGGAGTGAGGAAGGCAAGCAAGGCGGGGGCGCTGCCCCTCGACCCCGCTAAGGGCACGCCCTTAGAACCCTGGACTCAAGGGATTTCCTGATGAGGGGGCCGACCGCAGCGGTTCCAGCCACTGAGTTGGCCCCCTCATCAGGAAATTCCTTAAAGTATTGGATTCCAAAGGCCCTGCCTTTGGCGGGTTCAGGGCAGCGCCCCCGCCTTGCTTGCTTCCCCGCTTCGCCGACCAACCAACCCAGTTCGAGGAGTGCGTGCCGTGGCGTTGCGGGTAGCGGTTCAGATGGATCCGATCGAGACCATCAACATCGATGGCGACTCGTCGTTCGCCTTGATGTTGGCGGCTCAGGCGCGCGGGCATGTACTATGGCATTACGAGGTGCGTCATCTCGTGTTGCGCGAGGGGATGCTGAAGCCTGGCGCGGCGCGCGAGGAGCGGCTGTTTGCGCGGGCGCGCCCGGTGACGGTGCAGCGTGTCCGCGGCAATCATTACACTTTTGGCGCGGAATCGATCATCGATCTCGGCACAATGGACGTGATCCAGATGCGCCAGGACCCGCCGTTCGACATGGCGTATATTACAGCGACACACATGCTGGAGCACATCCATCGTTCTGATGGCAGCGGCACTCTGGTGGTGAATAATCCGGTCTCGGTGCGCAATGCGCCGGAGAAATTGCTGGTGACGCATTTCCCCGAGTTGATGCCGCCGACGATGGTGACGTGGGATGTCGAGGCGATCAGAGGGTTTCGCGCCACCCACAAGGACATCATCGTCAAGCCGCTGTTCGGCAATGGCGGGGCCGGGGTGTTCCTGATCCGCCATGATGATCCGAATTTGAACTCGCTGCTGGAGATGCATTTCGCCCGTTCGCGCGAACCACTGATGATCCAACGCTACGAGCCGTCGGTGCGGCTGGGCGACAAGCGGATCATTCTGATCGACGGCGAACCGGTCGGCGCCGTCAACCGCGTGCCGGCCGCGGGCGAGGCGCGCAGCAACATGCATGTCGGCGGCCGGCCGGAGAAATCGGCGTTGACGCCGCGCGATCTGGAAATCTGTCGGCGCATTGGCCCGACCCTGAAGGAGCAAGGCCTGATCTTCGTCGGGATCGACGTGATCGGTGATTTCTTGACCGAGATAAACGTGACATCGCCGACCGGATTGCAGGAAATCGCCCGCTTCGACGGCACTGATCTCGCGAGCCGGATATGGGAGGTGATCGAGGCGAAAATCGGCCGCAGCTAAGCAGAGTCCGATCGGACTCCGCCACGGCAGTCCAGGGAAGGCAAGCGCGCCTCCGGCGGCGTCGTGCGCAGCGCGCCTCCGGCGGTAAAGGGGCACGCCCCTTTGATCCCCCCGACTGGCTTGCGCCGCAGGCCATCGAGATCTCGGACCGCATTTCGATCGCGCGGGAGTTTGGGCTTCGCCCGTGAATGCGGCGAGATCGCGGGGCTCACCGAAGGCCGTCCGTCCAGCCGCGAGCAGTCCAGGGTTCCAAG
>JAYTUU010000148.1:0-14692 GCA_043744375.1 Rhodospirillales bacterium
GAGCCGGGGGAACTACACCGGCCCGCAATTACCACCCACTCGGATCATGGAGAAGACAAACGAAAAATCCACTCAGACACTGCATTTAGAACTGCTGCAGTTCCGGCAGGGCAATCGGGTGAAGGCTCAAGCCGCAATCAAGGCTCCGCCGGCAAAGGGGCGTGCCCCGTCGCGCGAATGCGCGCTGCGCACGACGCCGCCGGAGGCGTCCTTGTTCACCCGATTGCCCTGCCCCTGATGGCGTCATTGCGTGCCCCTGCGAAGCAATCCCGCATCGCCATGAGACCGTTCGGGCGGCGCTGGATTGCTTCGCAAGGGCTCGCAATGACGGTTGAGCACCGCCTTTCCCCTGCACCCGATTGCCCTGCCGATCGTATGCAGGCGCTGGCCTATGCGAACACGCCTTCGGTCATGTGGGGCCAGTTCACCGTCCCGACCGGCTATCGCAGCACGCTCTCCGGCCTGATCGAGTCGAGCTTCCCGATGTTCTGGCAAGTGGACAAGGCGGCCAAGTAACGATCAGCGCAGCGCGAAACCGAGATTTGCCAGGGCTGCGCGGATCCGGTCACGCCCGGTCAGCGCGGCGGGGGTGCGCACGCGGCTGATGGAACGCCGCGTCCAGACCTCGGGCGTCATCTGCTGTTCGTTCTGGAACGCCGCCATCCGCGCATCATAGGCGGGGACGGCGCAGCCTTCTGCCTTCGCGTCGTACTGCTCGTGGTGAAGGACGGCGTTCTGCGGCAGGCGTGGCTTGATGGCCGTCGGCCGTGCCGGATCGGGCGTGCCGACGCACAGGCCGAACACCGGAAACACCCGCGCGGGCAGCCCGAGTTCGGCGGCCACCTGCTCCGGATGATTGCGAATGCCGCCGATATAGACGTTGCCTAGGCCGAGTGATTCCAGCGCGACGACGGCATTCTGCGCGGCCAGCGTGGCATCGATGATGCCGATGAACAGCATCTCCAGAAACTCCGTTCCCGCGATGTCCTGCCCGCGTTCCACGGCGATTGCCTCGATCCGTGCGAGGTCGGCGAGCCACACCAGGAAGAGCGGGGCCTCGGCGATATGGGCCTGGCCCGCACAGAGTGCCGCCAACCGGGCGCGTCGGGCGGGGTCGCGCACCGCCACGACGCTCCATGTTTGCAGGTTGGATGACGTGGCGGCCGATGACGCGGCCGCAATGATCGTCGTGAGGGTGGCATCCGAGACGGGGTCTGGGAGGAACGCCCGCACCGAGCGATGCGACATCAACGTCTCGAGCACGGCATTCCATTCCGCCGGCGCGGCCATCGACGGGTCGCGATAGCGCTGCCGCATCAGGTCCGCGGCGGCATCCTCGTTGCGGCCATGCGTCATCGGGCCAGAACCGAGTCCAATGCGGCATTGGCTTCCCGCAGCGCGAAGGCCACGCGATTGCGCGCTCGGATCGCAGCGACGGTCTGGAAATGCGCCGCATCCGATCCGGCGGCGGTGGCCGCGAGGTCGCGGACCGGCTGCAAAGTCGGCCATGCCGGCTGCGGCAATGCGGGGTCATGATCGAAGCGATCGCCCGTCGAGTAGTCGACCGGCACCAGCGCGCGGGAAGCACGCATCAGCGCCGCATTGATCCGGGCCGCCATCGCCGCATCGGGCGCCGGGCTCAGTTCTGCCAACGCCTCGCTGCGATCACGCAAGCCGGTGGCACTGGAGACGAGGGCGTCCAACGGGAAACGGCCGGCCAGCGCCTCCTCCATGGATGCAAGTTCCGTCAGTAAAGCGCGGGCATGGGCCGCGTAATCGAGGGGCACGACGGCGTCGGCCACAAGACGCCACACGGTGTGGACGAAGACCTTGGTGTCGCGCACCAGGTTGGCTTCGTCGAGCTTGTCGTACAGATCGTGCGGCGTGTGCCACCACCAGCCGAGGCTGTTGCGCATCTTGACCGTGCCCGGCGACTGCTCGCTCAGCGCGCCGAACATCGAGGGCACGCCGACTCCGGGCAGCGAGTCGTCCGACGAGCGCGATTTGCGCTTGCCGAGATATTGATGCCCGGTTTGCTCGCGGATCGCCTCGCCGGCGAGCGTCGTCAACTCCGAGACGGCGGCGGCATTTTCCAGCACATCCGCGCCCATGCCGCCGGTGGAGTCGACATTCACATGTGCCACACAGCGACGATCCAGTTCGTCCCAGTTCTCGTCGACGTACCAGACGGAGCCGGAATAGCGTCCGTGCGAATGGCCGGACCAGAAACAAATCCGCAATCCCCGCGACCACTGTGCGCGTCGCTGGGCCAGCACGCGGGCGGTTTCCAGCATCGTCGCGTTGGCGGACCCGTTATCCATCACGCCGTAGTACCAGGTGTCATGATGGCCGGAGAACAAAACGAACGGTGCGTCGGCTCCGCCCGCCGGCGCGTCCATGTCCGCGACCAGGATGGGGGTCTTGCGCCAGGACGTATCGACCGTGGCGTCCAGCATTGCCTCCAGGACGGCACCCGCCGCCATGCGCGCCTGCAGGGCCATTCCGTCCGCATACGATATGGTGCAGGCGACCGTGGCCGGCATGGCGCCCAGCGTTTCCCGGGTCGGGCTGCCCCAGACCGGCGAGATGCACATTTCATGGAGGTGTTCATGCGGGGAGATGTGCAACTGGCCGACGCAACCGGCCATGCTGGCCAGCCGCGCGACGACGGGGTTGGCGATCCCTTCGGCCAGAACAATGCAGCCGCGCAAATCCCGTCCGGCGAAATCCGCGGGCCGGCCCTCGCCGACATCGACGAGCCGTGCCGACACGCGCCCGCTCTGGCCATGCGAATGGGTGATCGCCGTCAACGCCTGGCCGGCCACCTCGACGCGTGCCGGGCCGGGCAGGCTGATATAGGCGTCGTGCATCAGGATGTGGGTACGAAACCCGTACTCGTCCAACTTCGCGCGCACATACTGCAAACTCTGCAATTCGTCGGGGCTGCCGGAGAGCTTCACCCACCGGGCGAACTCGCGCAGATGGGCCATCATCGCCGGCCCGCTGACCGTGCCGACCAGCCCAGAAATCATCGCATCGCCCATGTCGAAGCCCTCCACAAGCGGCGAGCGTATCGCCGGACGCCACGGCGGGGAAGGGGGTGGCCGCCGTCCGCCGGCTCGCCTAGGCTCGGCGAGCAGATCACCCGCGGAGAGCATGATGTCGCAGCCCGAGTCCAACACGCCGCAACTCGACAGCGAGGAAATCCTGGCGGGCATTCGTGCCTGGGTGGAGATCGAGAGCCCGACGCCGGATGCCGCCGCCGTCAACCGCGTGGCTGACAAGGTGCAACTGGACTATGTCGCCATTGGTGGGCGCGTCGAACGCATTGCGGGACGTGACGGCTTCGGCGACCACCTCCTCGTCACCTCGCCCTGGGGCGGCGAGGAGCCTGGCATTCTTGTGCTCAGCCATATGGACACCGTGCATGACATCGGCACGCTGGCCACGAAACTGCCGTTCCGCGTCGAGGGTGACATCGCCTACGGTCCGGGCATCTACGATATGAAAGGCGGTGCCTATCTCGCGTTCGCCGCCATGCGCCACCTTGTCCGCAGCGGGCGGACGACGAAACTTCCCATTCGGCATCTGCTGGTTTCCGAAGAAGAGGTTGGCAGCCCGACCTCGCGCGCGCTCATCGAGCGTGAAGCCCGCCGTGCCCGCTACGTGCTGGTGACGGAGCCGGCCCGCGAGGGCGGCCGTGTCGTGACCGCGCGCAAGGGCACTGCACGGTTTGAGCTCACCGTCCGCGGCGTCGCCGCCCATTCCGGGACGCGCCACCAGGACGGGCGCAGCGCGATCAAGGAACTCGCACGCCAGATCCTCGCCCTCGAAGCCATGACCGACTACGCGACCGGCCTCACCGTCAATGTCGGCGTGATCTCGGGTGGGACCCGCGCCAATGTGGTGCCCGACGAAGCGCGCGCGGAGTTCGACATGCGCGTTCCCAATCCGGCCATCGCCGAAGCGGCGATTGCCCGGGTGATGGCGCTCACGCCGCACGACGCGGATACCACGATCGAAATCAACGGCGGCCTCAACCGCCCCGGCTATGAGAAGTCCGAGGACATCACGGCGTTGTTCGAACACGCCAAGGGGATCGCCGCCGGCATCGGCTTCGAGTTGCAGGACCTCGCCACGGGCGGCGGGAGCGACGGCAATTTCACCGCCGCCATCGCCCCGACGCTGGATGGCCTGGGGGTCGATGGCAAGGGCGCGCACACCCATCACGAGCAGATGTTCGTCTCCTCGATCGTGCCACGCGCCAGGTTGCTGCTGGGCCTGTTCGAAACCCTCTGAGGCCCCGCCGACTGCGGATTGGCGTTCCGGCTTGGAGCGAACCGACGGCAAGGAGTATTTGCCAAGGCCACGGCGCTGGAGCAGCACGATGACGGGCAAGAACGACGCGGTGGACAGTTTTTTTGACGCGGTGGGCGGCGGCCCCACCCCATCCGTCGTGGCACTCGAACTCGATGACGCAGCCTATCTGCATAATCTTGCCCATCGCGTGCGCACCGCCCGCACGCGCCGCGGCATGAGCCGGCGCCTCCTGGCGGAGCAATCCGGCATCTCCCAGCGCTATCTTGCCGATGTCGAAGCGGGTTCAGGCAATGCGTCGATCCTCTCTTTGCGTGCGATCGCCCGCGGGCTGGGCGTGGCGCCGACCGATCTGCTCGGCGAACGTGCCGACAGCGACCACCCGCTTGGCGGCCTGCTCTCGCGCCTCAGCGCGGAACAACTGCACGAGGCCCACGCCATTCTCTCGCGCCATTTCACCACCACGCCTGCCCCGGGCCGCGACCAGAGGATCGCCCTGATCGGCTTGCGGGGCGCCGGCAAGTCGTCCCTCGGCCGCCTGCTCGCCGCGGCGCGCGGGGTGACGTTTTTCGAGCTCGACCGCGAGATCGAGCAGCATACCGGCACCGATCTGCGGGAGATTTTCGAGCGCCATGGCCAGTCCGGCTTCCGCCGCCTCGAACGCGAGGTTCTCGAACGTTTGCTGGCGGAAACTGATGCCGCTGTCATCGCGGCTGGCGGGGGCATCGTCGCCACGCCCGCCACCTACCACATGCTCACCCGCGCCTGCCGCACCGTCTGGGTGCGCGCCAGCCCGGAGGAACACATGGCCCGTGTCCTCGACCAGGGCGACAATCGGCCGATGCAGGACAACCGCAAGGCAATGGACGACTTGCGTGCGATCCTGGCCAGCCGTGAGTCTCTCTATGCGCGCGCCGACCTCACGCTCGATACGTCCGGGGAGACGCTCGAGGATAGTTTTGCCCGGCTCACGGTCCTGTTGGCTTGATCAACCTTGACCAACCGGGGCGCGCGGTCCGGATCGCGTGCGTGCAGGAGCGCGGCGATGGAAACCATCAACCTCTATGAAGCGAAAGCCCGGCTCTCCCAACGCGTCGAACGCGCCGTGGCCGGGGAGGAGATCATTCCGATCGGCACCAGTGTCAGGCGTGGCGTCGCGATCGTCGCCAGCATTGGCGTCTGCGGCGGTTCGGGCGAAGTTCAGGCGACGATCTGCACGTATTCATAGTCGCCCGGCTTGTTGTCGATCCCCATCTTCGGCGGGGAAATCCAGGACGCGTATTTTCCGACCTCATGCACCGGCTGCGTCAATAGGTTTCATGGTCATCGGCCCCCCACCAGCGCGCCTCGCGGGGGGCGAACCACAGGAATGCGTTGCCGTTGATGCTCATGCTCGCCCCCCCCCGCTTGCCGCAGTGCAGCGTGCCCCGTAACGTCGCCGCATGTCTGTAACCGCGCAAGCCACCGGCCTCGTTTTCCCCCGACCGATACCGCCGCAAGCCGGCGAGATGGTCGATATCGCGCCGGGTATCCGATGGCTCCGGCTGGCGCTGCCGTTCCAGCTTGATCACGTGAACATCTATCTGATCGATGACGGCGACGGCTGGGCGGTGCTGGACACCGGTGTTTCCGATCTGCGGACCCTCAATGTCTGGCAGGAGACGCTGCGCGACAAGCTTGGAGGACGCAAGCTTACCCGATTGATTTTAACGCATTTCCACCCGGATCACCTCGGTCTTGCCGGCTGGATGACGCAGACGCTCGGCTTGCCGATGTGGATGACCGCCATCGAATTCGCGGCCGGCCAGCAGGCGCTCAGCAACCTGTCCGATGCCGGCCGGGCGGCGCAGCGCGCCTTCTATGTTCGGCACGGCCTCTCGGCCGAAACCATCGCCGCTGCCATGGGCCGGGGCAATTCGTATCTGAAAATGACGACGGGGCTGCCCGATCGCTTCATCCCGCTGGTTGCTGGCGAGACGATCACGATTGGCGGGCGGGTGTTCGACATCCTCACCGGGGGCGGCCATGCGCCGGACCAGGCGATGCTGTGGTGCCGGGCCGAGGGTATTTTCCTCGCCGCCGATCAGGTCCTGGCCCGCATCTCACCCAATATCGGCGTCTGGCCGACCGATCCGCTGGCCGATCCGTTGGGTGAGTATCTGCGCTCATTGAAGGCCCTGCGCGCCGGCGTGCCGGACGACGTGCTGGCTTTGCCGGCGCATAATCTGCCGTTCTACGGGCTGCATAGTCGCATCGGCGCGCTCGAAGTCCATCATGACGCGCGGTGCAACGACATTCTGCAGGCCTGCAAGCGCCCGATGACGACGGCCGAGGTGCAGCCGATCCTGTTCCCGCGCCTGCTCGACGCCCACCAGATCGGCTTCGCGTTTGGCGAAGTGCTGGCCCATATCAACCATCTCGTTGGGCTGGGGAGCCTCGCGTCGAGCACCGATCATGACGGCCTGATGCGCGTCGTGCGTACATAGCAAGGGCGGCGCACGACCGGCGCCGCCCTCGTTTATTGTGATCTACGCGGCGCCGTGCTGCTTGAAGAAGGCCAGCATCCGCTTCCAGCCGTCGGCGGCCTCCTCGGCGCGATAGCTCGGCCGGTAGTCGGCGTGGAAGCCGTGGGGGGCTTCGGGATAGACGACGAGTTCGACCGTCTTGCCGGCGGCCTTGGCCTTGGCGGCGGCGGCCTGCACATCCTCGACCTTGATGCCGCCATCCTTGCCGCCGTAGAGGCCGAGCAGAGGGGCTTTCAATTCGCCGGCGAGGTCGGTGGCGGTTTTCGGCTGGATCGCGGTCGTCGCACCGAGCACCGGGCCGTACCAGGCGACGGCGGCTTTCACGTTCGGGTTATGCGCGGCGTAGAGCCAGGTGTTGCGCCCGCCGCGGCAGAAGCCGGTGACGCCGAGGCGTGTGGCCGCGCCGCCATTCGTGGCCGCGAACGCCACGGCGGCGTCGAGGTCTTTCATTGCCGTGGCGTCGGGCGCCTGGGAGATGACGTCCTTGATGACCTGCTGCACGTCCGTCATCTTCGAGAGGTCGCCGAGGCGGGCGTAGATCTCCGGGGCGATGGCGGCATAGCCGGCCTTGGCGAAGCGGCGGCAGGTGTCCTTGATGTATTCGTGAACGCCGAAAATCTCCTCGTTGACGACCACGATCGGGAAGGGGCCGGCGCCGACGGGTTTGGCGAAATAGCCCGGCAGTTCACCGCCCTCGACGGGGATTTTGACCTCCATTGCCTCGATCCCCGCGGTGTCGGTCTTGATGACCTGCGCCTCGACGCGGGTGGTGGCCAGGGTCAGGCCGGACATCAGCGTGCTCATTATAATGCCGCGCCGCGCCAGCGGGTAGGATTGCAGGCCTTGCAGGCCCTGGAAATCGATCTTGGGCTGGTCGTTCACGTGCGGCTCCCGTTATGGTGTGCGGAGGATGTGGGCGGACGGAGACGTTCGGCAGGGGCGCGGTATTCCGCGTCAGCGCATGGCGAGGACCTGGCGGGGGTTGAGCAGGAAGGGCGGCAGATAGGCGGGGATGTTGCTGAACGGCAATACATCCGCATGCAGGCGGATGCCGAGCACGTCGGCCATGAAGGCGCGGCGGGCGGTGATGCGGGCCCAGGCCTCGGGGTAGGCGGCGGCGAAGGCGGCGCGCAGGTCGGCGTCGGCGAGGGCGATGCCGTCCTCGATGTTGGTGGTGAACCAGGGCGAATGGGTGGCGGGAATGACGTCCACCTGGATGGCCATGCCCGAGCGCAGCGGGATAGTGCTGCCCGGAAAGATCGGCGAGTGCATCCATTCGTCGATGTGGATGAGGTGGCCGGGGTTGAGGCCGACGCCGAAGAAGGGGGCGCCGATGTGGCGCTGGATGATGTCGTAGAGCACGCCACCGGTGACGCCGATGGCGATGGTTTCGTACCATTCGGCGACGGCGGCGAAGTAGGGGGCGACCAGTTTTTCGACGTAGTCCTGGATGTTGGTGGGGAGTTCCGACGCGTTTTCAACGAGGAAGCCAGCGCGGGCGTTGAGGGCGCCCTGGATGCCGCAGGCCATGGTGAACGGGGCGCCGCGTTCCAGACGGGTGGCGGAGGGGCTGCCCATGCCGAAGGGTGCGCGGGCGCCGCTGGACAGCATCACATGGGCGGAGTGCGGCAGGCCGGGGAGGGCCATGAGGCGGGTGGCCTCGATTTCGGTCATGCCCGGCTGGACGCCGAAGAGGACGTTGCGGAGTGCCTGCGACGTGTAGGTTGCCGCGAATTCGAAGGCGGCGAGCTGGTCGACGTCGTTGATCGCACGCAGTCCGTCGGCGGGGTTCTGGAACAGCGGCGTCGCGTTCGTGGTTGGGCCGATGGCGCGCAGCTGGCGGGCGATGAACTCGGGGAGATCGAGCCAGTCATCGGTGGCGCCGGGGTCTCCGGCGTCGAATATCTTCCAGCCGACGGCGGCGATGCGCATGCCCGCCGTTAGGCCGGCATCGGCCAGGAGGTCGGCGAGCGGTTTCTGGCGATCGCGCGGCTGGCCGGGCAGGGAGAAGGTCTGGCACAGCACACGCTCGAAATCGCCGCGCGCCAGTTCGCAATAGCTCCAGCCCTCGTTGCCGAGGAACAGCGACGGGCGGCGGCCGGGCAGGGCGACCAGCAGGGTCTCCTCGAAGCGGGGATCGTAGCCGGTCAGATAGGCGACGTTGGCGGCGTGTTCACGGTCGCCATAGACGACCAGCGCGTCGTGCCCAGCGGCGATGGCGCGGCGCAGGGCCTCGACCATGCGGGCGCGGTAGGTCGCGGCGGGGATCTCGGGCTGGATCGTCGGCTCGCCGAATGCGGGGAGGTTAGCGGTGATCAGGCGGGGGGTGATCAGGCGGGGGGTGCGCATGGGGGTCCTCGGCGATGCGGGCGGTGACGGCGACACAGAGCAGCAGCAATCCGGCGGCGGCCAGCGCGAGCGGGAGGCTGGTGAGGGTGGCCCCGAAGCCGATCATCGGCGGGCCGACGAGCAGGCCGATATAGCCGGGTGTCGCCGCCGCCGAAATCGCCAGGCCGGGGTCCATGCCGTCCGTCCGTGCGGCGGCAGTGAACAGCAGCGGCACGATGTTGGCCAGCCCCAGGCCGATCAGCGCGCAGCCGAGCAGGATGAAGGGCAAGGCGGGCAGCAGGGCCATGGCGAGGAAGCCGGCGGTGGCGAGGAGGGCGCCGGCGCGCAGGATGGTCGGCGCACGGACGTGGCGCAGCAGCGCATCGCCGGTCAGTCGCCCGACCGCCATGGCGGTGGAGAAGGCGGCATAGGCGAGGCCGGCGGTGGCGGCATCGGCGCCGCGCTCGAAGCGCAGCAGCACGGCCGACCAGTCATGCACCGCACCTTCGGCCATGAAGCCGATGAAGCAGAGGGCGCCGATCAAAGCGAGCCGTCCGTGGGGGATGATCATGCGCGCGGCCGGTGCGTCGACCCGGGGGAGCATGCCCGGTGCCTGCGAGAGGAGCAGGAGTGCGGCGGCGATGGCGATGCAGGTGGCGGCCAGCGGCGGGGTGGCGCCAAAATGCAGGGCGATGCTCATGCCGCCGGCGCCGATCAGGCCGCCGAGGCTGAACAGGCCGTGGAAGCCCGACATCATCCGCCGCCCCGCCGCCTGCTCGACGACGACGGCCTGGGCGTTCATGGCGACGTCAACGACGGCGATGGTGGCGCCGAATGCGGCGAGGCCGATGGCGGTGGCGATGATCCCGGGGAGGACGGTCAGCATCGGCAGGATCGCGCTGAAGGCCAGGCCAACGCCGAGCATCAGGGAACGGCCGCCGAAGCGGGCGATGGCCAGGCCGGCGAAGGGAGCGACAAGGAGCGCGCCGCCACCGCCGGCGAGTAGCATCAGGCCGAGGCCGGACTCGTCGAGCGACAGGCGCAGCTTGAGGTCGGGCACCAGAGGGGCCCAGGCCGCGATGACGATGCCGAGGATCAGGAAAATGACGCGGGTCGCTCGGCGGGCAGTTGCGCTGCCCGCCGCCGTCGCGTGGCTCAGGCCATCGCCTTCTTGAGGTTCTCGTCGATCTTGGCGAGGAAGTTCTGGGTGTTCAGGAACGGCTGGTCCTTGCCGATGAGGACGGCGAGGTCTTTGGTCATGGCGCCCGACTCGACGGTGGCGATGCAGACCTTCTCCAGCGTTTCGGCGAAGGCGGTGACATCGGGCGTGTTGTCGAAGCGGCCGCGATAGATCAGGCCGCGAGTCCAGGCGAAGATCGAGGCGAGCGGATTGGTGCTGGTCTCGCGGCCCTTCTGGTGCTCGCGGAAGTGGCGGGTGACGGTGCCGTGCGCGGCTTCGCTCTCGACCGTGTTGCCGTCGGGGGTGAACAGCACGGAGGTCATCAGGCCGAGGCTGCCGAAGCCCTGGGCCACGATGTCGGACTGCACGTCGCCATCATAGTTCTTGCAGGCCCAGACGTAGCCGCCTTCCCATTTGAGGGCGCAGGCGACCATGTCGTCGATCAGGCGATGCTCGTAGGTGAGGCCGGCGGCGTCGTAGCGCGCCTTGAATTCCTTGTTGAACACGTCCTCGAAGATGTCCTTGAAGACGCCGTCATAGGCCTTGAGGATGGTGTTCTTGGTGGAGAGATAGACGGGATATTTGCGCGACAGGCCGTAGTTGAAGCTGGCACGGGCGAAACCGGTGATCGATTCGCTGGTGTTGTGCATGCCCATGGTGACGCCGGCGCCCTTGAAATCGAACACGTCGAGCGTCTGGGCGGCGCTGCCATCGGCTGGCTGGTACGTGAGCGTAACTTTGCCGGGCCCGGGGATCTTCATTTCGCTGGCCCGGTAGATATCGCCGTAGGCGTGGCGCCCGATGACGATCGGCTGGGACCAGTGCGGGACCAGACGCGGTACGTTCTTGCAAATGATCGGCTCGCGGAAGATCGTGCCGTCGAGGATGTTGCGGATGGTGCCGTTCGGGCTGCGCCACATCTTCTTCAGCTTGAATTCCTCGACGCGCGCCTCATCGGGCGTGATGGTCGCACATTTGACACCGACACCGTATTTCTTGATCGCGTGGGCGGCGTCGATGGTGACCTGATCATCCGTCTGGTCGCGGTATTCGATGCCGAGGTCGTAGTATTTCAGGTCGATATCGAGATAGGGAAGGATCAGCTTGTCCTTGATGAAGCCCCAGATAATCCGGGTCATCTCATCCCCGTCGAGCTCGACAACGGGTGTTTTCACCTTGATCTTCGCCATATCGCCCTCTTCAATCTCTCGCCGTGAAACGCGCCGATCGCCGGAACGGCCGCACCAAACGGCGCCCCGGTGGCACGGGCGGACACATGCACGAATGCCCGAGTACTCGCAAGCTATGCGCCACCCGCACGCCCAAGCATGCCTGTGAGAGCTTCACAAACCATTACCAGCCGAATTCAGCGCCGTAGGCCTTGGCCGGCAGGGCATTCCGCCGATATCCTCTTCTCAACATCACGGTGAACACTCCTTGACGCCTGTCCGCTTCTCGCGCCGATCGCACGCAGCGTTCGCCCTTTGGCTGGCCGCCGCCGGTCTTTGGCCGTCTAGTGCCTGGGCGGCCGAGGCCGGTGAGGTGACCGCCGTTGTCGGCCTCGGGCTCGCTCTTGGCTTGATCGGTGCGCTGCTGCTCTATCGCGAGGCGCGCCGCTACCAGCAATTGGTCCGGCTGCGTGAGGCCGATGTGACGGTCCTGCACAGGGCCAACGCCAACCTCGAAACCGCGCGGCGGCAAAACGAAGCGCAGGCGGCGCGCATGCGCGCCGCGCTGGCCAGCATGTCCGACGGCATGATGGTGCTCGATCCCGACCTTCGGCTGTTGCAATGGAATGACCGTTTTGCCGAACTCGCCGGGGTGCCTGTGGTCATCCTCATGCCTGGCCTGCCGATGCAGGACATCATTCGCGTGCAGGCCGAGGCCGGCGAGTTCGGCCCGATGGCGAACGCCGACGCCGTGGCCGCGGAGGTCGCGCGCCGCATGGCGGTCATCCGCAATTTTCCCGTTGTCGGCGTGTTCGAGCGTCTCAGGCCGAACGGGCGCACCATGGAACTGCGCCGGATCAAGCTGCCCGATGGCGGCATACTCTCGCTTTACACCGACATTACCGCACGCAAGCAGGCCTCCGCCGCCGAGCAGGCGACGCGCGCGGCCGAGGCCGCGGCGATCATCCAGAAGCGGCATTTTCTGGCCATTGTCAGCCATGAACTGCGCGTCCCTCTCGATGCGCTGATGAGCGGGCTCGCCTTGATCGACGTCACCACGCTGCCCGATCACAATCGCGCTTTGGTCGAGACGGCACAGCACGCCGGCACCACGTTGCGCGATCTCGTGGGCGATATTCTTGATCTGTCGAGCATGGAGGCCGGCCGCTTCGTCCTGCGCTCCGCCCCGTTCGACCCGACCGCTCTGATCAGCGACGTCTGTGATCTGTTCCGCCCATCCGCCACCGCGCGCGGCATCGTTCTGCGCGTGGCAATCGGGGCGGATATCCCCGCCCGATTACAGGGCGATGCCGGGCGATTGCGCCAGGTGGTGATGAATTTGGTCAGCAACGCCACGAAATTCTCCGGTTCGGGCACCGTCACGATTGCCTTCACCCGGTTGGCTGCCGTGGAAGGCGAGGGGCAGGCGCCGAGCTATCTGATCCGCATCACCGACCCCGGACCGGTCATTCCGCCCGCCCAGGCGGCCGCGCTGTTCCAGCCGTTCGCGCGCCTCGACCGCTCGGTCAGCGTGGGCGTTCCCGGCACCGGCCTTGGCCTCGCCATCTGCGCACGCCTTGTCGGCCTGATGGGGGGACGGATCGGGCTGGCGGCGGAGGGTGGCGGCAACCGGTTCTGGTTCACCGTGAAGCTGACCCCGCCGGGCACGACCGGGTTGCCGGACTGGGACGATGTGATGCGCCGGCCAATGCGTCGCGCTCGGCTGCTGCTGGTCGAGGATGTCGCCGCCAATCGCTTGCTCACCGCGACGTTGCTGCGCCGCGAGGGGCATCTGGTCGATGTCGCCGAAACCGGGTTGATCGCCGTTCGTCTCGCGGCCACGCGGGTCTATGACCTCATCTTCATGGATATTCACATGCCCGGCATCGATGGCCGGGAGGCGACGCAGCGCATTCGCGCGCTGCCGGCGCCGGCCGGGCTGGTGCCGATCGTGGCGCTGACGGGCACCAGCAGCGAGCAGGAACTCGGCCATGGCCCGGCGCCGGGCATGAATGCCGTGCTGATCAAGCCGGTGTCGCTCGAAGGGCTGTCCGCCACGCTGCGCCGTTTTGTCGTGCCGGAAGCCATGTTGCGCCTCGCGGCAGCCGGTGGAGTCGACGACTCGCTGCCGCCTTTCAGCGACACGCTCGACACCGCCCGGATCACCGCGCTTTCGCAGGGGCTTGCCCCCGGGATGTTCGCTGGTTTGCTGGAGCAATGTCTTGCCGACATCGCGCAGCGCCTGCCGGCGTTGCATACAGCGCTCGCGGACGGGGTGAAGCCGGGCATTCTCGGCGCTGCCCACGCCTTGGCGGGCATGGCCGGCAGCTACGGGCTGGCCGGGTTCGAGCGGCGGATGCGCGCGATCATGACCGCCGCACAATCCGCCGACCCCGCAAGTGCCGCGGCTCTGGCGGCGGGGGCCGAGGATGATCTGGTGCGGGCACGGCTGGAAATTCGCGCCTTCCTGCGCCATCTCGCGGCTTGATCGGCGTGCGCGTCTATCTCGCCGGACCCGATGTTTTCTGCCCCGACCCGCTGGCCCGCGCGGCCACGCTGAAGGCGATCTGCGCGCGCCACGGCCTGACCGGTATTTCCCCGCTCGACCCGATCGCTGACATGCCGGCGGCTTGGCTCGAACTGCCGTTCGCGCGCCGTATTGCGCTGTGCAACGAGGCCCATATTCGCGCTGCCGACGCGGTGGTGGCCAATCTCACGCCGTTTCGTGGCCCGAGCGCTGACGCCGGAACCGTGTTCGAGATCGGCTTCATGCGTGCCCTCGGCCGTCCGGTCTTTGGGTGGAGCAACGCCGGCGCCCGGTTCCTCGCCCGCACGCTCGACTTCGTCGGCGCGGCGACGCCGGCCGAGGATGGCGGCTGGCGCGATGGCGAGGGCATGCTGCTCGAAGCTTTCGACATGCATGACAATCTGATGATCGACGGCGCCATTCTTGCCTCGGGTGGCCAGATTTTCGCCGCTGACATTCCGGCGGCGCTGCGTTGGACCGACCTTACCCTGTTCGAACGCTGCGTTGCCGCTGTGGCGAGGCACTCAAACGGATAGAAAGTTTTTGCTTAACTGCCCAGGTAGGGGTCCGCGGTGGCCGGTTGACTCAAGAATGCAGACATGAGTCAAGCTGTCCATGTCCTTTCCGCCTGCTTCCCGACCGCAAC
>JAYTUU010000149.1:0-14663 GCA_043744375.1 Rhodospirillales bacterium
TTTTCTCGGCTGCGCCAGCAGCCTTCAGCCACATTCGACTATCGTTCAAAGGCTGCTGACGCAGCCAAGAAGAGTCTCGGGTTTCCAAAGGCCCTCGTCCCAGGGTGGGTCATCCGACGCGCCGCTTGCGCGGCGACGGCAAAGCCCTGGCCTTCCTTATGTTAGCGCATATGCGCCTGCCCCCTCAGTACATATGCTGCCCGCCATTGATCGACAGTGTCGATCCGGTGATGAAATCGCCTGCGTCCGCGGTCAGGAACACCACGCCGCGGGCGATGTCCTCGGCGTGGCCGAGCCGGCCCATCGGGATGCGCGCGATGATCTTCTGCAGCACGTCATCCGGCACCGCGCGGACCATTTCGGTATCGACGTATCCGGGCGCGATCGCGTTGACGGTGATGCCGAAGCGCGCGCCTTCCTGGGCCAGCGCTTTGGTGAAGCCGTGGATGCCGGATTTGGCCGCGGCGTAGTTCACCTGGCCGTACTGCCCGGCCTGTCCGTTGATCGAGCCGATATTGACGATGCGGCCGAACTTCGCCGCGCGCATGTCGTCGAACACCAGCTTGGACATGTTGAAGCAGGAGCCGAGATTGGTGTCGATCACCGCGTCCCACATGTCCCGCGTCAGGCGCGACATGGTGGCGTCCCGGGTGATGCCGGCGTTGTTGACGAGGATCTCGATTTTCCCAAATTCGGCGTGAATGGCATCGACCGCGACCTTGCAGGCGGCGAAATCACTCACGTCGAACTTCTTCACCGTGATGCCGTTCTCGGCGGCAAACGCCGCGGCGGCCGCGTCATTGGACGCGTAATTCGCAACGACAATACGCCCGGCAGCCTTGAGTTGCCGGCTGATCTCCGCACCGATGCCGCGTGTGCCGCCGGTGACGAGGGCTATTCTGCTCATCTTGGTCTCCCTGACTCTTGTGTGCGCCCGCCCCCCCAATGCCCAGCGGCCGCATCAATTTCTTAAGGCCTGCCCTTTCGACACCAAGGCTTGATGTGAATCAAGCTCAGAATACTTTTCCCGGATTCAAAATTCCTGCCGGGCCGCCCGGCTCCTGCTTGACGAGGATGTGCAGGTTGGAGTCGGCAATGTGGCCGAACCACAGCATCCGCAGGCTCGGGTCCCGCGCCAGCAGCGCGGCACGGCAATCGTCGACGAATTCCTGCATGCGCCCGACGGGGAGGGAGACATCGAAGCGACATGCGGGTCGAAGCTGCGTTGGAATTGCGACACGGAATCGCGCAATCCCCAGATTTCCCGGCTTTCGCGATGCGATTGCGCGATCACCACGTCCGCCACCACGCCGTCCTCCAGCAGCGGTTCTCAATGCGACTCAGTCGCATTGAGAACCGCTGGCAGGTGATCGGGGATGTTGCGGAGCCTATGGCGGACCGCTAGCTTGCGTCACGCTCAACACACGGGGGCCGCGTGATCACGATCGTCTATCAGATCCTCAACGAAGTGCTCAATCTCTACAAATGGGCGGTCATCCTGGCCGCCCTGTTCGGCATGCTCGTCTCCTTCGGCGTGCTGGACACGCGCAACCGCCTCGTCTGGACCGTCGGGGATTTCCTGTTCCGGATGACCGAGCCGGCGCTGCGGCCGATCCGCAACCGCATGCCGAACCTCGGCGGCCTCGACCTCAGCCCGCTCGTGCTGATCTTCGCCATCTGGATCGTCCAGGAAGTGCTGCGCCGCGTCTATTTCGCGGTCGCGTTCGGCCAGACGCAGGGGCTGTTTCTCTGACCGATGCACCCCGTTTCTGGCGCGTCACCGCGGGCGGCGTGTCGGTCGCCGTGAAGGTGCAGCCGAAATCGTGTCGCCCGGGCGTGCCGGGCCGCGTGCCCGCGATCGACGGCGAGCGGCTACGCATAGGGGTCACCGAGGCGGCCGAGGATGGGCGGGCGAAGACGTTGCGGGTGGCTGGCGACCCAGCCGTTATTGTTCCCGGATTGGCGGCACTGTGAGCGCGCGGATCATCGACGGCAAAGCGGTTGCCGCGGCCTTGCGGGCACGTCTCGCGGTCACCGTGGCGGCACTGCCGTATCAGCCCGGCCTGGCCGTCGTGCTGGTCGGCGACGATCCCGCCAGTGCCGTCTACGTCCGCAGGAAGGACCGCGCCGCACAGCAGGCCGGGATTGCCGCCCGCACCATCCGCCTGCCGGCCACCACCAGCGAGGTCGATCTGCTGGCCGTCATCGCCAGCCTGAACGACGATGCCGCGGTGGACGGCATTCTCGTGCAACTGCCGCTGCCCGCCCCGTTGCGCGCTCCTGTGGTGATCGACGCCATCGATCCGGCGAAGGACGTGGATGGGCTGCACCCCGTCAATGCCGGCCGGCTCGCGCTGGGCATGGCCGGACTGGTGCCGTGCACGCCGCTCGGAGCGATGAAACTGCTGGCCGAGGCCGGCGTGACCCTGCGCGGCGCGCGCGCGGTGGTGCTCGGCCGCTCCGTGCTCGTGGGACGGCCGATCGCCGCCCTGCTGATGGCCGCCGACGCGACGGTGACGGTTGCGCATTCCCGCACCCGCGATCTCGCCGCCGAGTGCCGGCGCGCCGACGTGCTCATTGCCGCCGTCGGCCGGCCGGAGATGGTGCGCGGGGACTGGCTGGCGCCGGGCGCAGTGGTCATCGACGTCGGCATCAACCGGCTTGCGGATGGGCGGCTCGTCGGCGACGTCAACTACGCCGAGGCGCTGACGATCGCCGGCGCGATCACCCCGGTGCCCGGCGGCGTCGGACCGATGACGATTGCCTACCTGCTCGAAAATACTGTCACCGCGGCGGCAGCGCGGCGTGGGCGCTGACCCTCAGAAGTCGCTACAGCGGCCCTTGTGCTCCCAATCGCCGTAGCGCGTCGGCTCCAGACCCTTGGGACCACCGGTTTCCACTGGTGACTTCCCGAGCTGTTTCACGGACGCCGGTTTCACGGACGCGGATGGAACGTTCGTGTCAATTTTCGCCTTTTGGGCTTCGCCTGAAGGTGGTTTTTGGTCCATGATAGTATCAGATGGCACGTGCGGTGCCTTTGGCAAGCCGCGCATCGTTTTCCAACCGTGTTTCACCGCCCCGAGACGGTGCGAAGGGCAAAATGCGCTTCTCCCGATTGCGACAAGCCGGCCTGGCGGGCGTTCTCGCCGGCCTGCTGACTGGCCCCGGATGGGCTGACGCGCCGCGGCCGCCCCGCGGCGCGCCGGTGGTGCGCGAGATGACCGTGGTCAATCGCAGCCGTCAGCCGATCTACCAACTGCGCATCTCCCCCAGCGACGCCGACCAATGGGGCGATGATCGGCTGGGCGATGACTCGATCGCGCCCGGCGGCTCGCTACGGGTGCGCCTGGGACGGACGCGGGATTGCCTGTTCGACGTCCAGATCATCTACGAGGATGCGGGGCGCGAGGAACGCCGCGGCGTTGATGTGTGCCGTATCCGCACGGTCGCTTTCGATGGCTCGACGACCGTGATGCCGCCGACGCCCTTCGCGTTCGAGCACGTGATCGGCCTGGAAAACGCCACGCAGCGGGTGATCCGGCAGGTCTTCGTCTCGTCCGACAGCGCCGACCAGTGGGGGGAGGACTTGGCCAGCACCAGCGGAATCGCCCCCCAACAGCGCGGCGAGGTGCGCTATCGCGGCGGCTGCATGGCCGATCTGCGCGTCGTGTTCGACAATCGCGCGGCCGAGGAACGCCGGGGCGTCGATATCTGCGGCATGCCCGTGCTGGTGATCCGCCCGGGCTGGACGAGCGAGGAGACGCCGCCGGTGCCGCCCCGCAGCGTGCCCGGTGTCGGCGAGGTGGCGATCCTGAATGGCACTGGCGGGGTGGTCACCGAACTCTATCTGCGCCCCGAGGACGGACCGGGTGACGGCGAGGCGGATGTGGATATTCTAGGCAACGCGGTGCTGCCGACCGGGGCGCGGCTCGTGGTGCCCTATCCGCGCGGCACGTCCTGCCGTTTCACCGCCCGCATCGGCCATGGCGGCGATCGCGGCGAGCACATCCAGATCGGCATCGACCTGTGCCGGTCATCGACGGTGACCCTGGAGCCGGCCCGTCGCAGGTAGGAAATTATTGAAAAATTTACACGGATTGCCTAACTATTGAGAATGACTCACGCGATGCCTTTGCAACGCACCGTTCGAACCACTCACCACGTCCGGCGGCGCAAGCGTTGGTGGCGTCAGTTCATGTCGCCCATATGGCTGCTGCTCGGTGCCCCCGCGTTGCTGTTGCCGCTCGGCATTCTCGTCCTGATCGACGACGATGTGCCGGTCTCGGTGGTTGAGCAGGCGATCTCCGCCCTGCCGATCCCCGGCAACGCCTCCGATCCCGACGCCGCGCGCGACAGCGGCGGCAGTTCCCGGGTCGCGGCGCTTGGCACCGACACCGCGCGCATGCCGGCCTCGACGTCGCTGACGCTCTACAACAACTCCGCCCGCGCCGAAGCTGCCCGCCTCGGCCAGCGTGACGACAGCCCGAAACCGCGGGCCGTGGTCGATCTCGCCGCCATCACTTACGCGCTCCTGCATCCCCGTTATTTGGCGCGTGAGGACATGCTGATCGGCGACTATACGCTGATGATGACAACGCCGCTTGGCAGCAGCCTCGGCCTGTCCCTGTATCGCGAATTCTGCACGGCGCGGCTCGATGGCGCCGTTTCCACCAAGATCGACCTATCCGAAAATTCAAACATTCTGGTGGCGCTGACCGAGTTCATCCCGGCCAGCGGCCAGGTGAGCTTCTGCCCGCAAACCGGCACGTAGGTCGCGCACAACATCCAGACTGGCGTGATCAGCACTGGCGTGATCAGCCCCCCGTCTTCGGAGCCTGCTTCGGTGGCGTGAGCGTGTTCCAGGTCGCCGCCGGCGGCGGGGGACCCTGCTCGGGATTCCACCGCCCAGACTTCTTCAACGCCTCGGCGACTTCCTTGGGCATGTAGGTCTCGTCGTGCTTGGCGAGCACTTCGGAGGCGACAAAGGCGCCATCCGCCCGCAGCGTGCCGAGCGCCACCACACCCTGCCCCTCGCGGAACAGGTCGGGCAGGATGCCGGCGAAATCGACCTGCACCGCCGCCTCGCCGTCGGTCACGCGGAAGCGCGCCACAGGCTTGCCGTCCACCCGCACCCGTTCGACGCTGCCGGACTCGACCAGCCCGCCGAGGCGAAAACTCCGCCCGGGCGGCGGCGCCTTGGTGGCCATCTCCGCCGGTGCCACGAAAAACACGATGCTGTCGTTGAACGCCGACAAGGTCAGCCCGACCGCCGCCGCGACACAGGCGCCGGCCGCGAGCAGCACCACAAGACGGCGGCGCTTGCGGGTCATCGCACCGTTCCTTCCTCGTCACGATCGCGCAGGGCACGCGGATCGATCGCCGCCAGCCGCCGGCGCGCCCGACCCATCCGCGCCCAGGCCGCCACACCGTAGGCGACCCCCATGACCACGGCGAGCGCATAGGACGCCATGATATAGGTCAAATGGCTCATGCACCCACCTGGGCGCGCGCCATCAACAGCCCACGAATGCGCCGCTCCATCACCGCCGCCCGCAGCCGCGCCGTGACGATCGCGGCGAAACCGAAGCTGAAGCCAACGGCACTGAGCAGGAGCGGAAAGAGCATACCGGTATACATGGTGGGCGCGGCCGTGAACGTAATGCTCGCCGGCTGGTGCAGCGTGTTCCACCAATCGACCGAGAACTTGATCACCGGCAGGTCAACCGCGCCGATCAACGCCAGGATCGCCCCGGCCCGGTAGCCGCGCTCGGGATTGTCGAAGGCGCGCACCAGCGCGACATGGCCGAGATACAGGAAGAACAGCACGAGCATCGAGGTTAGCCGCGCGTCCCACACCCACCAGGCGCCCCACATCGGCTTGCCCCACAGGCTGCCGGTTGCAAGGCACAAGGCCGCGCAGCCGGCGCCGACCGGCCCGATTTCGGCCGCCGCGAGATCGGCCAGCGGATGGCGCCAGATCAACGCCACGGCCGAACACAACGCCAGCCCGAAATAGCCGCCCGAAGCCAGCCACGCGGCGGGCACGTGGATGTAGATGATCCGCACCGCATCGCCCTGCTGCCAATCGGCCGGCGCGAACAGCAGGCCCCAGCCCAGCCCGGCCACCGTCAGCGCGATACCGGCCGCCGTCAGCCACGGCAGAAGCCGCGCGGACAGCCGCAGGAAACGGCCGGGATTGGCGAAGCGATGAAGCGAGCGGCTGGCGTCCAATGGTGCGTCCTGTAGAAGAAGCGGTGGACATATCCCACGCCTTCCCCTCACCTGCCAACGTCCGGAGCAATCGAGATGGCCTATTGGCTCGTCAAATCTGAACCCGACGCCTTCTCCTGGGACCAGCAGGTCGCCAACCGGGTCGAACCCTGGACGGGCGTGCGTAACCACATGGCCAAGAACAACCTCAAAGCCATGCGCAAGGGCGATCTGGCGTTCTTCTACCACTCCAACATCGGCAAGGAGATCGTCGGTGTCGTCGAGGTCGTGCGCGAGGCCTATCCCGACCCGAGCATCGAGCCGGGCGAGAAGGGCGACTGGGTGTGCGTGGACATGAAGGCGCGCCGGCCGTTGAAAACGCCGGTGACGCTGGCCGCCCTGAAGGCCGATCCGCAATTCGCCGACCTTGCGCTGATCCGCATGTCCCGCCTGTCGGTCATGCCGATCACCGACGCGTATTGGCAGATCATCTGCCAGCTCGGCGGTTGGAAGGCATGAGCCGGCGCGTGCTGTGCCGGGTCGATGACATCCCCGATGGCGGCGCGAAGGGCTTCCCTCCCGCCCCCGGTGGCTTCACTGGCCTGTTCGGTGTGCGTCAAGGCGACCGGATAAAAATCTACTTGAATTCCTGCCCGCATATCGGCACGCCGCTCGACTGGGCGCCCAACCGTTTCCTCTCGCAGGATGGCACGCGCATCATCTGCGCGATGCACGGCGCCGAGTTCACCATCGCCGATGGGGTCTGCACCGCCGGCCCCTGTCTTGGCGACTGGCTGGAAGCGGTTATGATCGAAATCAAGGACGGCGAAATCCTCGTGCCTGAGGATGCCGGCCTGTAGCGTCCAAGACGGAGACCGAAAAATGTCCGACACGATCTTCCCGGTGAAGCACGATATCGCCGTCGCCGCCCACGTGAACGCGGCCCAGCACGCGGCCATGACGACGCAAGCCGCGCGCGATCCGGACGGATTCTGGGCGCGCGAGAGCAATCGTGTCGCCTGGATCAAACCGCCCACCAAAATCCGCAGCGGCGATTTCAACGGCGACGTGCGGGTGAAATGGTTCGAGGACGGCACGCTCAACGCCTCCGTCAGTTGCCTCGACCGCCACCTCGCCACCCGCGGCGACCAGACCGCCATCATCTGGGAGGGCGATGACCCCGGCCAGAGCCGCCACGTCACCTACCGGGCGCTGCACGAGCAGGTCTGCCGGATGGCCAACGTCTTGAAATTCCTCGGCGTCGCCAAGGGCGACCGCGTCTGCATCTACCTGCCCATGGTCGTCGAGGCGGCGGTGGCGATGCTCGCCTGCGCCCGAATCGGCGCGGTCCACACCGTCGTCTTCGGCGGTTTCTCCCCCGACAGCATCGCCCAGCGCATCCAGGATGCCGGCGTCCGCGTCGTCATCACCGCCGACGAAGGCCGCCGCGGCGGCCGCAAGATCGCGCTCAAGACCAATGTGGACACGGCACTTCTGCAATGTCCCGATGTCGCCCACGTGCTGGTGGTGAAGGTCACCGGCGGGGATGTGCCGATGTTGGCGGGGCGAGACCATCCCGCCGACATCCTGTGCGCCGCCGCCTCGCCGGTCTGCCCGCCCGAGGAAATGAACGCCGAGGACCCGCTGTTTATCCTCTACACGTCCGGTTCAACGGGAAAGCCGAAGGGCGCGTTGCATACGACGGGCGGCTACATGGTCTGGGCGAGCTACACCCACCAACTCGTCTTCGACTATCACGATGGCGATATCTACTGGTGCACCGCCGATGTCGGCTGGGTCACCGGGCACACCTATATCGTCTACGGCCCGCTCGCCAACGGCGCGACCACGCTGATGTTCGAGGGCATTCCCACTTACCCCGACGCCAGCCGCTTCTGGCAGGTGGTCGACAAGCACCAGGTCAACATCTTCTACACCGCGCCCACCGCCATCCGCAGCCTGATGCGCGAGGGCGACGCGCCGGTGAAGAAGACCTCACGCGCCAGCCTGCGCGTGCTCGGCAGCGTCGGCGAACCGATCAACCCCGAGGCCTGGCTGTGGTATCACCGCGTCGTCGGCGACCATCGCTGCCCGATCGTCGACACCTGGTGGCAGACCGAAACCGGCGGCATCCTGATTTCCCCCCTCATCGGCGCCATCGCGCAGAAGCCGGGCTCGGCGACCCTGCCGCTGCCCGGCGTCTTCCCGCTCATCGTGGATGCCAACGGCGTCGAACTCGAAGGTGCCACCGACGGCCTGCTCTGCCTGCGCCAGCCCTGGCCCGGCATGATGCGCACGCTGTTCGGCGACCATGACCGCTTCGTGCAGACCTATTTTTCGACGTTCAAGGGCCTCTATTTCACCGGCGACGGCGCCCGCCGGGATGCCGACGGCTATTACTGGATCACCGGGCGCGTCGATGACGTGATCAACGTCTCCGGCCACCGCATGGGCACCGCCGAGGTCGAAAGCGCGCTGGTCTCGCACCCCAAGGTCGCCGAGGCCGCCGTCGTCGGCTTCCCGCACGACATCAAGGGCCAGGGCATCTACGCCTATGTCACCCTCAAGTTGGGTGTGGAACCCACGGAGACGCTGCGCAAGGAACTCGTCGCCTGGGTGCGCAAGGAGATCGGTCCGATCGCCGCCCCCGACGCGATCCAATGGGCGCCCGGCCTGCCCAAGACGCGCTCGGGAAAAATCATGCGCCGCATACTGCGAAAAATCGCCGCCAACGAAACCGACAGTCTCGGCGATATTTCCACTCTCGCCGACCCCGGGGTGGTTTCCGACCTCGTGGCGAACCGCGCCGGATGATCCTGCGCGCCGCCACCCGGCGGACGCCGCCGAGGTGGCGGAGATCGACCTCGCCGCCCGCGCGGAGGCGCTGCCCTCGGTGAACTGGGCGCATCCGCCGGCCGAGGTGCGCGTCTGGATCGCGGAAATTCTGCTCCCCGGCGGCGGCGTGGTCGTGGCCGAGCGGGACGGACATCCTGTATGTCTGGCACCCCGTTTCGCTGCCTCAGCGTCAATAACACTGGGACTCAACGATTAACGCATTCTTGCCGCGCATTCCGCTGCCGATCGATGGCACGTCGTCGTGTATTCACTTGTGGATCGCCAGTTGCGCCATGATCAACGGGAAGAAGATCACCGTCGTCCTGCCGGCCTACAACGCCAGCCGAACTCTGGTGCGCAGCTTTCGCGACATCCCCAAGGATCTCGTCGACGACATCATCCTCACCGATGACGCCAGCACCGACGACACCGCCGATCTGGCGCAGGAACTCGGCATCCACACCCTGCGGCACGACCGCAATCGCGGCTACGGCGGCAACCAGAAAACCTGCTACGCCGCCGCCCTCGCGCGCGGTGCCGATATCGTGGTGATGCTGCACCCGGACTATCAGTATTCGCCCCGCCTGGTGCCGGCGATGGCCTCGATGATTGCGTCCGACGAGTTCGACCTCGTGCTCGGATCGCGCATTCTCGGCGGTGGCGCGCTGTCGGGCGGCATGCCACTGTGGAAATACATCGCCAATCGCGGGCTGACGGCGGTGCAGAACCTGCTGATGCGGCAGAAGCTGTCGGAATATCACACCGGCTATCGCGCCTGGAGCCGTGCTGCGTTGACCCGGCTGCCGCTTCTGGCCTGCTCCGACGATTTCGTGTTCGACAACCAGATCCTCGCCCAGGCCGCCTATTTCGGCCTGCGGATCGGCGAGATTTCCTGCCCGGCGCGCTACTTTCCGGAGGCCTCATCCATCGGTTTCCGGCGCAGCCTGGTGTATGGATGCGGCGTGCTCGCAACCTCCGCCATCGTGCCGCTCACGCGCCTCGGCCTCGCCCATCCCGCAATTCTCGCCGATCTCGGCGCGGATCGGCTGGACCGCGTAACACCCGAGGCCGCGCTGGCGGCGCCTACCTGACCGGACGAATGCGCCGGTCGCTACGCACTGATCTGTTGATCGGCGGCTTGTTCGCCACGCTGTTCCTCGTCAACATCGCCCATCACGCGCTATGGCGCGACGAGATCATCGCCTGGATGATCGCGCTTACCAGTGCCACGCCGGCGGATCTGTTTGCCGCGCTGCACTATGACGGTCACCCCGGCCTCTGGCACGCTCTGCTCTGGCCGCTGACCCGCATCACCCCGGCACCGGAGGCGATGAAGATCGTCCACGCCGCCATCGGCCTCGCGCTGATCTTCCTGATCGCCGGTGCCGCGCCCTTCTCCCGCATCGAGAAAGTGCTGCTGCTGGGCGGGTACTTCATCAGCTTCGACTACACGGTGATCAGCCGCAACTACGGCATCGGCCTGCTTCTGGCTTTGCTCTATGCCCGCCAGCGGGCGCACACGCCGCATGCGATCCTGGCCAACGCGCTGCTGCTCGCCCTGCTCGCCAACACCAACATCTTCGCCTGTATCCTCTCGATGGTGCTGGCGCTCGAATATGTGATCGACCGCTGGTATCTGATCAAACGTGGGCCGCACGGCGCCCGGACGCGCCTCGCCATCGGCGCCGGCCTCTACGCCGCCGGCCTCGCCTTGGCGGTGGCGACGGTCTGGCCGGCCGCCGATCTCAGCCGCGAAATCACCAGCCCGCTCGCCAACGTCGCCAGCCCCGGCCACCTGCTCAAGACCTTCCTGCGCTTCGTCGATATCGGCCTCGTCCCGATCCGCACTGAAGCAGTGTTCGGCCCCTTCATGCTGTTCGCCCCCGACGCGGCGGCGATCCCGGCGCTGTGGCCGCAGATGCTCGCGTGTGTGGCGCTCATCGGCATGATCGCCTGGATTTTCCGCCGCGAGCCGACCCTCCTCCTGGTCATCGCCGCCACGGTCATCGGCGCCGTGCTGTTCGGCCATCTTGTCTACGCCGTCGCCATTCGCCATTGGGGAATCGTCTTCGTGGCCTTCATCACCTGCCTGTGGATGCAGCGCGCGCGCCGGCCACAGCGCTCCTGGCCGGTGCTGATCCTGCTCGGCTTCGGCGCCATCGGCGGCGTGCAGGCCGCCAGCCTGCAATGGCGGATGCCGTTCTCGATGGCCGGCGCGACGGCGGCCTGGATCACCCAACAGGGGCTCGCAGATGCTCCGATGATCGGCGTTCCCGACACCCATGCCGTCGCCGTCGCCGCCTATCTCGAACGCCCGATCACGATGCTCGAATGCCACTGCACCGCCCGCCGCGCCGTGTTCTCCAGCGCGCGGGATGGCTTCAGCCGCGACAATCTGCCGATCGCCCTCGCCGCCGCGGCGCGCGCGCAACCGGTGCCGATGCTGCTGATCTCCGCCTGGGATCTCCGCGCCGACGAACTCGCCGCCATCGCCGCCGTCGGGATAGAGCTGACCCTGCTGACCACCCAGACCGGCGCATGGGTGGACGAGGCTTTTACCGTCTATGCGATGCGAGTGATGCCATAGGGCATGTCGATCTTCGCCATCGCCTCAGCCGCCAGCAGTCGGGGGGATCAAAGGGGCGTGCCCCTTTGCCGCCGGAGGCGCGCTGCGCACGACGTCGCGCGAATGCGCGCTGCGCACGACGTCGCGCGAATGCGCGCTTGCCTTCCCTGGACTGCCGTGGGGGAGCCGATCGGACTTTGCTTAGGGCCGGCCGACGATATTCTGCCAAGCGCTGAGAGCCGCGGAAGGCTGGGGCGATGTCATGACATCGCCCCAGTTTTTCTCTGGCCTGCGCCAAGACAGCAACACATCTCGCGGAACGCTCGGTTTTTTCCTTGCAACTTCGTGGTATCCCGATGGTAAAATCCCGCCGCCCGCGCATCAAAGACGGGCCCCATCAGTGGCCAACAAGAAAGAAACGAGGAGAAATACCATGCCAACTTCGAAACCCCCCATGAACCGCCGCGGCTTTGTGGTCGCATTCACGGCCGGCGCGGGCGCCTTGGCTGTCGCTCCCGGGCTCGCCCTCGCCCAGGCCGGTGGCGTTGCCCCGCCCAGCACAATCACGACCCCGCCCCGCGATTTCAGCCAGCAAGGCGCACCTACGACCTACTTCACCGACCCCGACGTGTTGACCGTCGATCCTTCGTTCGACGGCCTGCGCCAACCCAACGCCGCGATCCAACGCCTATGGACCGGCGGCCTCTGGCTCGAAGGCCCGGCGTGGAACGCCCAGGGCCGATACCTGGTCTGGAGTGACATTCCCAACAACCGCCAACTCCGCTGGATGGAAGATGATGGGCATGTCGCCGTGTTCCGCACGCCATCGAATAATTCCAATGGCAACACGTTCGACTTCCAGGGCCGCCAGATCTCCTGCGAGCACCTGGCGCGGCGGGTCACCCGCTATGAACTCGACGGCTCGGCGACCGTGCTTGCCGACAAGTTCGACGGCAAGCCGCTGAACTCTCCGAATGATGCCGTGCCCCACCCCGATGGCAGCGTCTGGTTCACCGATCCGCCCTATGGCGGCCAGCTGTATGAAGGCGAACCCGATATCGCCGGCGGCCCGTCCAACGCGGCTGGCAAGCTCAACCCCCGTCTCGGCCAACCCGCCGGCTTCGTGCCGGGCCGACGCGAACTGCCGACCAACTGCTACCGTATTGACCCCTCGGGGCGGATCGATCTGGTCGTCACCGAAGCGCAGGTGCCGGACCCGAACGGGCTATGCTTCTCGCCCGACTACAAGAAGCTCTATGTCATCTCCACGGGCCGCGGACCGGGCGACGCCGGCCCCGGCGGGAAGGGCGATATCCACGTCTTCGATGTCGGCGCTGACAACAAACTGACGAACCAGAAGCTGTTCACGGATTGTGTGGTCGATGGCATCAAGTGCGGACCGGACGGCATTCGCGCGGACGTGCAGGGCAATTTGTGGGTGTCCAGCAACGCCGGCCGCAATGTCGGTTATAGCGGCGTGACGGTCTGGAATCCAGCCGGCAAGCTGATCGGACGCATCCGCATTCCCGAGGTTACCGGCAATCTGTGCTTCGGCGGCCCCAAGCGGAATCGCCTGTTCATGGCCAGCAGCCAGTCCATCTACGCCGTCTACACGGGCACCCAGGGCGCGGCGCCAGGCTGACGATCGCGGGCGCGGCGCCCGTTCCGCTGGCGCCGCGCGCTACCCCTCGAACGGGTCGCGCACCATGATGGTGTCGTCCCGATCGGGGCTGGTGGAGAGGAGTGTCACCGGGGTTTCGACGAGTTCTTCGACACGGCGCACATATTTGATCGCCTGGGCCGGTAGGTCCGCCCAGCTGCGGGCGCCGCGCGTGGTCCCGGTCCAGCCTTCCATGGTCTCGAAAATCGGACGCGCGGCGGCTTGGGCACCGGGGGCGGCGGGCAAATGGCGGTACATCTTTCCAGCGATGTCGTAGCCGATGCAGATTTTCAGTTCCGGAAAGCCGTCGAGGATGTCGAGCTTGGTCAGCGCCAATCCCTGGATGCCTCCGACCTTGGTCGCCTGGCGGACGAGGGCGGCATCGAACCAGCCGCAGCGACGCGGACGGCCGGTATTGGTGCCGAATTCCTGGCCGCGCTCGCCGAGAAGTCGACCGGTTTCGTCGGTGAGTTCAGAGGGGAACGGGCCGGAACCGACGCGGGTGCAATAGGCCTTCGCGATCCCCAGCACGAAGCCGATGGCGTTGGGCGCGATGCCGGCGCCGGAGGCCGCGGTGGCGGCGACGGTGCTGCTGCTGGTCACGAAAGGGTAGGTGCCGTGATCGATGTCGAGCATGACGGCCTGGGCGCCCTCGAACAGGATACGCTTGCCGGTGCGCCGCGCCTCGTCGAGCCGTTCCCAGACGGGTTCGGCGTAGGGCAGGATTTGCGGGGCGAGTGCAAGGAGCCGGTCAAGCAGCGCCTGCTTTTCGAAGGTATCAGCGCCCAGGCCGGCCAACAGGGTGTTGTGGTGGAGCAGGAGTTCGTCGAGCTTGTCGGAAAGGGTCTCGGGCTCGGCGAGGTCGGCCACGCGAATGGCGCGCCGGGCCACCTTGTCCTCGTAGGCCGGACCGATGCCGCGACCGGTGGTGCCGATCTTGCGGTCGCCACGTGCGGTTTCGCGGGCACGGTCGAGGGCCGCGTGCAGGGGCAGGATCAGGACGGCGTTGTCAGCCAGACGGAGGGTTTCCGGGGTGACGCTGAGCCCCTGGGCACGAACGCGGGCAATTTCGGCGAGCAGGGCTTCGGGATCGACGACCAGTCCGTTGCCAATAATACCGAGTTTGCCACGCACCAGGCCGCTGGGTAGCAAAGCAAGCTTGTAGGTGTTGTTGCCGACCACCAGGGTATGACCGGCATTGTGACCACCCTGGAAGCGGACGACGATGTCGGCACGGCTGGCAAGCCAGTCGACGACCTTCCCCTTCCCCTCGTCGCCCCATTGCGCGCCGATGACGGTGACGTTGGTCATATCATTGCTCCAAAGTAACTGCGACGCTTTTGTCGCCGGCGAGAACATGGGTGCAGCCAGCGGCACGCGCCGCCGTTGCGG
>JAYTUU010000150.1:0-14554 GCA_043744375.1 Rhodospirillales bacterium
CGACCTCCCGGACTTCCTCGCCGCCGTCCCGCAAGCAGGAAGAATCCTCCGCCCCCTCTGCTTCATGCTCAGCGTGGACCTCACCCTCCCCGGCGACCCACCACCACCACCGCCGCGCCCCCACCAACCCGAAACCTACCCACCCAAATACCGCGCCCCAAAGCGCGCCCGCCGCCCCCGCGGCGGCACTCCCGACCGCCCGCCGCCCTTTCCCCCCTTCTGCTTTTCATACCCCTGACCAGCACAGCCGACGCACGGCTATATTGTTACGATATCATACCAACCAGCCGCACACGCCACCGTCGCCGCCTCGCCTCCAAGAACTATCCCTTCGAGCCCGCAAACCGCCGCAAATCCAGCGTGCGCGGATGAACGCGCCCAACCGCCAAGGGCGGCACCGGCATCGCCCCCGGCGTATGCCCGATCGGAAAAAACCGTGAGCGGCGGCGCGCTTCAGCCTCATTGGCGTTGACGGGAAACGTGTCGTAGCTCCGCCCGCCCGGGTGCGACACATGATGCGTCATCCCCCCGAGGCTGCGGCCGGACCAGCGGTCGAACACGTCGAACACCAGCGGCGTCTCCGCCTTGATCGTCGGGTGCAACGCATTCGCCGGCGCCCACGCCTTGAAGCGCACCCCCGCGACATACTCGCCGACCCGATCCGTCGGCGTCAGCGGCACGGCCACCCCGTTGCAGGCGAGCGTATACCGCTCATCGACCCAGCCCGAGACCATCGCCTGCACCCGCTCGGCCGAACTATCGACATAGCGCACCGTCCCGCCCGCCGACTGGTCCTCGCCCAGCACATGCCACGGCTCCAGCGCTTGCCGCAGTTCAACCTCCATGCCGCGCACCGCAATCCCACCGATCTTGGGAAAACGAAACTCAAGATGCGGCGCGAACCATTCCGGATCGAGCGCCACGCCAAGACCCGAGAGTTCCGCTAGCGCCTCGTGGAAATCCTGCGTGCACCAATGCGGCAGCAGAAAATCGTCATGCAGCCGCGTGCCCCAGCGGACCAGCCGGCGCTCATACGGCGTCTGCCAGAACCCAGCGACGGCCGCCCGCATCAGCAGCATCTGCGCCGCCGACATCCGGGCATGCGGCGGCATCTCGAAAGCCCGAAACTCGACCAGCCCCCGCCGCCCGCCCGGCCCCGCCGGATCGTACATCTTGTCGATGCAGAACTCCGTCCGATGGGCATTCCCCGTCATGTCCGTCAGGATGTTACGAAAAATCCGATCGGTCAGCCACGGCGGCATTTCCTGCTGCGGCGATATCTGCGCGAAGGCGATTTCCAACTCGTTGGTCGCATCGTCGCGCGCCTCGTCGATCCGCGGATGCTGGCTCGTCGGCCCGATGAACTGCCCGGCAAACAGGAACGACAGGCTGGGATGGTTGTGGAAAAAACCCAGCAGACTCTTCAGCAGATCGGGCCGCCGCAGAAACGGGCTTTCCGCCGGCGTGGTCCCGCCCATCACCACATGGTTGCCGCCGCCAGTGCCCACATGCCGGCCATCGAGCATGAATTTCTCCGCCGCCATGCCGATCTGCCGCGCCTCCTCATACAGCGCCTCGGTGCGCGTCACATGCTCCACCCAATTCGCCGCCGGATGAACATTGACCTCGATGACCCCCGGATCAGGCGTGACCGAAAAATGCTGCAACCCAGGATCAGCAGGCGGCAGATACCCTTCCAGCACCAGCTTCTGCCCGGTCTCCTCCGCCGTCGCCTCGATCACCGCAACCAGGTCGAGCCAATCCACCGCCGCAAAAAGCGGTGGGAAAAACACATGCAGCAGCCCCCCACGCGCCTCGACCGCCAGCGCCGTGCGCACGAGTTCGGCCGCATCGCTTTCCGGCGCCTCCTGCGGCGCGACCGGTGTGCCCGCACCATCAGCGCGCTCGCCCCGCAGCACCGCCTGCGACGGCAACCCCTCAGCCGCATCGAACGGATCACGCGCGACGGGATGCTCGATGTTGTCCGGATCAGCCCAGGGCAACCCGTCAAGCGGCAGCCGCAACCCGATCGGACTATCGCCAGGCAGCAGGAACAGCACCCCGTCGCGGAAATGCCATTGGCCCGTCTGCCACCGCCGCGCCCCACGCTCCACTGCCCGCCGCAACGGCAAAACGGTGCCCACCGGCGGCGCCAGCCCCTGCCCGAACAGCCGGGCCAGACGGGCCCGTTCCAGCGGATCACGCAGCCGGCTATCCTCGGCCACCACATTGGCCGGCAGCCGCTGCTCCTTCCACATATAGTAGTGAACGTCCTCATGCGCCGGCAGCGCCATCGCCGGATCAACCCGCAGCCGCGCCGCCAGGGCAGCAACGAACGCCGCCGCCTCCGCCGGACCAGCCGTTCCCGTGTCCGCATCGGGGTTGGCCAGCAACGCCGGGTCGCGCCACACCGCGTCCCCATCCGTGCGCCAATGCGCCGACAGCGCCCAGCGCGGCAGCGGCTCACCCGGATACTGCTTGCCCATGCCATAATGCAGCGCCGCCCCGGGCGCCCAGAGCGGCGCGAGCCGACGCAGCAGCGTGCCCGCAAAGCCGCGCTTGGTCGGGCCGAGCGCGTCGGTGTTCCACTCCGCCGCCTCGAAATCGCCGGCGGCGACGAAGGTCGGCTCACCCCCCATCGTCAGCCGCACCCCACCGGCCGCCAGCGCCACATCCACCTGCGCCCCGGCCGCCAGGATCGCCTGCCACTGCGCCTCCGTGTACGGCTTCGTCACCCGTGGCGTCTCGCTGATCCGGCGGACCTCCATCGCGAAATCGAACGTCACCTCGGCCTTCTCCGCCATCCCCGAGATCGCCGCCGCCGACTGCGGCTCCGGGCTGGCGGCCAGCGGAATATGCCCCTCCCCGGCCATCAGTCCGGACGTCGCGTCGAGCCCGATCCAGCCGGCCCCCGGCAGATACACCTCCGCCCAGGCGTGCAGATCGGTGAAATCGGACGTCGGTCCCGCCGGCCCGTCGAGCGGCTGCTGGTCGGCAACGAGCTGGATCAGATAGCCGGACACAAAACGGGCCGCGAGCCCGAGATGGCGCATCAACTGCACCAGCAGCCACGCCGAATCGCGGCAACTCCCCTTGCCGGCGGCGAGCGTCTCCTCCGGCGTCCACACCCCCGGCTCCAGGCGCACGATGTAGGAGACGCGCTCCATCACCATCCGATTGAGCGCGACCAGAAGATCGATCGTACGCATCTCCGCCCGCGGCACGGCGCCGATCAGCGCGGCCAGATGCGGGCCGGCCTCCGCGATCTTGCGAAACGGCGCGAGTTCCTCCTCCAGCACGGGGTCGTAGGTGAACGGAAAGGTCTCGGCATCCGGCTCCAGGAAAAAGTCGAACGGATTGATGGTCGCCATGTCCGCCACGAGATCGACAGTGACGTCGAAATGCGTGACCCTCTCCGGGAACACCACGCGGGCCAGGAAATTGCCCTGCGGGTCCTGCTGCCAGTTGAGGAAATGCGGCTTCGGCGCCACGGTCAGCGAATACGCCAGCACCTTCGTGCGCGCATGCGGCGCCGGGCGCAGCCGGATCGTTTGCGGCCCCAGCGCGATCGGCCGGTCGTACCGATAGGACGTGCGGTGGGTAAGCGCGGCGTGAATGGACATTCCCGACCCTCTCAGACGGCAAAACGCGCGGGATCGACCAGGCGCACGATATCCGCCGCCTGGCCAGGATCGCGCCCGAGCAGCAGATCGGCAACCAGCTTGCCCTGCGCCGGCGAGGTCTGGATGCCGTAGCCGCCCTGCCCCACGCTCCAGAAAAATCCCTCGACGGCAGCATCCCAGCCGATCGCCAGGCTACGATCGGGCGTGAAGGTCCGCAGCCCCGCCCAGCGATGCTCGACCCTGCGGACCTCGATGTCGAGCGCCTGCTGCATCCCATCGACGGCCAAGGCCACATCGAGCTCGTCGGGCTGAGCGTCCTGCGCCGGCATGTCGGTCTCGTCGACCGGGGATACCATCAGCTTGGTGCGGGCTTCCGGTCGGGCATACCAGTTCATGTCGAAATCGCTCATCATCGGCCAGTCCGCCGGCGCCCACGGGGCGGCGTCGACGATCAGGCCAGTGCGGCGCTTCGGTTGCAGACCGACCGGGCGGACGCCGGCGAGCGTGGCCACGACATCGCCCCAGGCGCCGGCGGCGTTGACGATGACGGGCGCGGAGACAACGCGGCCACCGGTCAGTTCGACCTCCCACAATCCACCTGTACGGGTGATACGCCCCGCCTGGCTACGCAGCATGATGGCGCCGCCGGCGGCCCGGAGTTGGCGCAAAAAACCTTGCAGCAAAGCCGCCACATCAATATCATAACACGCATCCTCGACGATCGCCGCGGTCGCGTAGCCCGGGCGGAGGGCGGGGATCATCGCATATAAATGTGCCAGCGGAAGTTCGCGGATGCCCTGCATCCCCGGCATCGCCGCGCGCATCGCCGGCTCCTGGGCAGCGGTCGCCATGGTCAGCACGGGGCGGTGATGCAGGATCGGCACGTCGGCAAAACCAGACGGCGGGGCATCGAGGAAGCCGCGCGACAGCCGGGTCATCACGACCGCATCGGGGCTGCCATAGGTACCGATCCACATGGCCGCCGAGCGTCCGGTCGTGTGGTAGCCGGCGGCCTCCTCGGCCTCGACGAGAGTCACACGCCGATGCGGGGCGATATGCGCGGCGGCAGTGGCCCCGGCGATACCGGCCCCGATGACAATGACGTCGCAAGCCGTTGTGTCCATCGCCTGAACATCGTCTGCCGCGGTGCAGCAAGCAAGGCCCGGAACGGATATTCCGGGGTTTTCCGGTCAATCGTTCGGCGGGAGTCCGCCGGCTGGCGACTGCATGCCGAAGATATGGCCGACAATAACGCGGGCGCCAAACGGTTGAAACTCCGAATTCGGAAATCAATCACTGGAAAACATCTTAATACTTCAACTTTCAGCCAACCGTGAGACTCATGCGACACCATGGCATAGCGTCATGCGGCGCCAGGAGAATTCCAATCCTCATATTGCGGCGAAAGCAGGCTGAACACGAAGTCGACAATCACCCGCGCGCCAAACGGCTTGCGCAGAAACCGCGTGACGGAGTCGCGCGGCATCTGCTCGGGCAACTCCCAATCGGACAGGCCGGTGATGAAGATCAGCGGCATCTCCGGATTGCGCAGCCGCATCCACTTGCCGAGCTGGATGCCGCCGAACTCGCCGGGCAGCGACACGTCGAGGACGACCACCGCGAAATGCCGTTCGGCGAGCAGCACCCGCGCATCCTCCGCGCCGCCGGCCTCGCTGACCGTGAAGCCGGCGGCACGCAGGGCGCGCGCCATGAAGCACCGGACCTGCTCGTGATCCTCGACGATCATGATATGCGCGGGCGCCGACACTGCGGCTGCCACACGCTGGGCGCTGGGATCATGCAAGATAGGCCACCCCACGCATCCTTTACTGCCGGCCGGGTCATGAAATCCCATTAAGATGGCGCCCCGGTTATACCGAGGCGATAATTAAGAGACGCATTCATTTTCTGGATGAAATCGGCGTCATTGATTCATTAAATTTCGTGATTTTTCGTTATAATTTAAGGAAACCGGTTAGGCCTCGCGGTACTGTGATCGAAAACCCACACCGCAAACCGACAGCACAGCAAATGCTTTCAATGGCTTTGCCGCCGCATCTTACCCGTTAATGAAAGATTACGCAGTTCCGGCGACCGGCCATCACGCAATCCTGAATACGGGCGACACCGGCCAGAATATCGCCGATCCACCACCCGATGAGGACCAGAACGACCACCACGCCCATCGCGACCAGCGCATTCCGCCGCCCAACCCGATCGGCCTCGCGGTCATCATCGGAGTTCGGATCGGATGGGCTCGGATCGGGCGGGCTCGGGTCGGGCGGGCTCGGGTCGGGCGGGGGCGCGTTCATCAATTGACAGTGCCGGAGTGGACGTTCAGTTGACCCCATGCGCCACGGCCCCGCAATTGTCGCGAGTCTTCTGTGCCTGCTCGCTCTGGCCGAACCCGCCGGCGCGGCGACCGATCGCTATTTCCAAACCTCCGACGGCGTCCGCCTGCACTATCTGGAGGCCACCCCCCGCGACAAGCCGGCGACACGCACGATCGTGCTTGTCCCCGGCTGGACCATGCCGGCATGGATTTTCCAACGCCAGATCGACGACCTCTCGCGCAATTTCCGCGTCATCGCGTTCGATCCACGCGGCCAGGGCGACAGCGCGATCCCGGCGACCGGCTACGACCATATCCGCCGTGGCCAGGACATCGCCGAACTCCTCACGGCCACCGGCGGCGAACCGGTGGTTCTCGTCGCCTGGTCGCTCGGCGTGCTCGACAGCCTGGCCTTCCTGCGCGGCAATGGCGATACGCGGCTCGCCGGCCTCGTTCTGGTCGATAATTCCATCGGCGAGGAACCACCCCCGCCCCCGCCGGCGCAACCGACGAAACCCGGGCCGAAGCTGCCGCGCGAGGTGATGATGCGCAATTTCGTCAAGGGCATGTTCACCAGCAAGCAGCCGCAAGCCTGGCTCGACCGGCTGACGGAGACCTGTCTGCGCGTGCCGCTAGCGGCCGCCAACGCGCTGCTCGCCTATCCCGTGCCGCGCAGCTACTGGAAGGAGGCGGTCTACGCCACTGCCAAGCCGCTGCTCTATATCGTCCGCCCGAAATTCGAGGGGCAGGCGAGCAACCTCGCGGCCCGCCATCCGACCGCCGAAACGCGCGTCGTCAAGGGCCTCGGCCACGCGCTGTTCGTCGATGACGCCGCCGGGTTCAACGCCATGCTGCGCGACTTTGTTGCCCGGAGAGTCTGGCGATGACCCCCTCCTCGCTGATGCTGCCGCTGTTCCTGATCTCCATGGCCATCGTCGGCTTCGAGATCGCGCTCACCCGCTATTTCGCCGTCGCGAAATGGTCCGAGTATGGCTACTGGGTGATCTCGATCGTGCTCGCAGGATTCTCGCTGTCGGGCGTAGTCATGGCCCTGGCGCGCGATTGGTTTGCCCGGCACGGCGCGACGATGCTGCGCTGGTTGCCGCCGGCGCTGATCGTGACCGCAGCCTTGGGCTACCGGTTCGTCACACTAAACCCGTTCAACCCCTTGCAATTGCAAAATTCCGCCACGCTGGCACCGCAGCTTGCCAACATCGCATACTACTATCTCGCGCTGCTGCCCTTCTTCTTCCTCGGCGGACTTTATATCAGCCTGTGCTTCGTCCTGAACGACCGGATCGTCGGCCGCGTCTATGGCTATGACCTCACCGGCGCCGGCGCGGGCGCGCTGCTGGCCCTGGTGCTGATGGCGTTCGTGCATCCGTTCCACCTCGTGCCATGCCTGCTCGTCCCCTTGGCCGTCGCCGCCTTGCGGGCGCGCAGCGTGGCGGTGAGCGCGGTCTCGCTGCTCTGCCTGCTCGGCGCGGAAGCGATGCTGCTGGGCGATGACCGGGCGGTTTTCAATGATTACAAGGCGATCTACGCCCCGCTGCATGTGCCGGACAGCAAGACCGTCGCCACGCTGCACACGCCGCGCGGCCTCTATATGTTGCTCGACGATTTCACCGAGCGTGTCGATACCGACGTCTCCAATAACGCCGGCCTGCTCGGCCTGCCCGGACCGCCGGCCTCGTTCGGCCTGTACCGCGACGGCAACCGGCTGACCGCGATGCCGAAACCCGGCGCGACGGACGCCGCCTATGCCGGCGCGACCCTGGCGGCGCTGCCGTACATCCTGCGTCCGAACGCGCGCACCCTGCTGGCCGGGGCGTCCGGCGGATTTCGGATCGCCGAGGCGACGGCGCTGGGGGCGCGGACTATCGACGCAATGGAGCCCGAGCCGATACTGCGCGCCGCGCTGGCCGAGGGATTGGGGCCGTCACCGAAACTCGCGTTGCCCGCGCGCATCCTGGCGGACAGCCCGATAGCCGTGGCCCGCCGCTTCGGGCCTTACGATATCATTGATTTCGCCGCCGATTTTCTCGACACCGCGGAAGCCAACACCAGCGCCTTCGCCGCCGAGGCGATCACCACCTATCTCGCCGCCCTCAACGCGGACGGGGTGCTGTCCCTCCCCGCCTCCATCCGCGAGTTCCCCGCCTATGCGATCCGCGTGCTCGCCACCGTCAGGGCTGCTCTGCTGGCCCGCGGCGTCGCCGACCCCGCGGCGCATGTCCTGGTCATCCGCTCCGCATGGAACGTGCGCATTCTCGTCTCGCCGACACCGTTCGACGCCGCGCGCATCGCGGCGGCCAAACACTTCAGCGACGAGCGATCCTTCGATATCAGCTATTACCCGGGCATCGACGTCGTCGCGGCACGGGCGAACATCTACAACGATCTGCCGGCGGTCTCGTTCAGCGCCGGCGAAGTGACCTCCTCCGGCGACGGCGCGCATGACGCGATCGCCGACGAGGCCGGGGCGGTGCTCCGCGGGGAGGCCACCGAAAGCGCGCGGGAATTCGACCTGGCGCCGATCACCTATGACCGGCCAGCGTTCTACGCGGTGCTGCGCCTGGCCGAGCTTGGCACCATCCTCAAGCGGCTCGAATTGCTGCCGCAGCAGGAAATCGCGCCCCTCGTCAATATCGCCGTGCTCGCGCAGGCCATCGTGATCGCGCTGATCGTGCTCGCCGTGCCGCTGGTCGGCGGCCGATCGATGCGCAGCAGCCCGCATGTGCTGCGCGCCATCGTCTATTTCGCCGGCCTCGGCCTGGGCTTCCTGTTTCTCGAAATTTTCCTCATCGAGCGCGCCAGCTTCTACCTCAACGACCGCACCGCCGCCTTCGCTTTGGTGCTGACGGGGATGCTGATCTTCTCCGGCCTCGGCAGTATGCTGGAGGGCCGCTTCGCCGGCGCGCCGCGGCGGGCGATCCTGGTCAGCGTGGCGATCGTGCTGGTCTGGGGGGTCGCACTCTGGCTGTGGTTGCAGCCGTTCATGCTTGCCACGCTCGATCTGCCGTGGCTGGCGCGGGCCATCATCGTGATCGCCCTGGTGGCGCCGGCATCGCTGGCGCTCGGCCTGCCGTTCCCACTCGGCCTCGGCCGGATGGGGCAAGGGTCCTTCCTGCCCTGGGCCTGGGGGCTCAACGGGGCGTTCTCCGTGGTCTCCACGCCGCTCGCCAATTTGATGGCGCTGCAATTCGGTTACGACCGGGTTCTACTCACGGCATTGCTGTTGTATGTGACCTGCGCACTCGCTTTTCCCAGCTCCACCCCCCGAAAGTCCTGACGTGTCCCTGACCCGCCGCCATCTGCTCGCCGCCGCCCCGGCGCTGCTCGCCTTCCCCGCACACGCCGCCGCTCCCTGGACGCGCGAGGCGTTCCAAGAGGCGATGAGCAAGTCCGGCCGCCCGGTGAACCTCAGCGAGGCGCAGTTCCAGGCGATCCAGAAACGCAAGCCGGCGGCGCTGCGGCGCATCGAATCCTATCTGAAGGAACGCCTCGGCAGCGCCGACCCCGCGGTGATGGCGGCGTTCGACGCGGTGCCGCGCGAGTATTTCCACTACCTCTATGACAGCCGTCAGCCGACCCCCAGCGAAGCCTATGAGGACAATCCCAAGCCCTGGGCGCTCGGCTATGGCTCGGCGCTGTCGGACTATCTGGGCCAGGCCTACATGACCCAGGTCGCCAAGCCGCAGCCGGGCGACGTGACGCTGGAGATCGGCACCGGCAGCGGCTTCCAAAGCTCGCTGCTGTCGCGCATCGTCACCCGTGTCTACTCGATCGAGATCATCGAGCCGCTCGGCAAGGCGGTGG
The DNA here is from genome assembly GCA_043744375.1 of Rhodospirillales bacterium. GTDB lineage: Bacteria > Pseudomonadota > Alphaproteobacteria > Acetobacterales > Acetobacteraceae > CAIYPH01. The sequence goes on from JAYTUU010000150.1 coordinate 9,775, forward strand.
GGAACATCTTCGCCCCGCTCGGCTACGACAATATCGAGAGCCGCGTCGGCGACGGCTATTTCGGCTGGCCCGAGGTGAAAGAGGGCTTCGACATCATCATCGTCACCTGTGCGGCGCAGTATGCGCCGCCGGAATTGTTCAAGCAGCTCAAGCCCGGCGGGCGGATGCTCATCCCCATCGGCCAGCCGTTCAAGCGCGGGCAGTTCCTCTACGTCTACACCAAGGACACGAACGGCAAGGTGCATTCCAAGAAGGACGTCGGCGTGTTCTTCATCCCGATGACCGGTACAATGATGAAAACCCCGGCGCCGAAGGGCGTTCTGCCGGCCGATCCGCCGAAGCCCCAGGGCTGACCGGCGCGTTGATCGGGCGGAAGGCGTAACCCGCGCAAGGCTTGCGGCGAACCAGGGTTGACCAAGAGGAAGGCCCGCCATGCGCCGTCGTACCCTGCTGATCGCCGCCCTCCTCCTGGCCCGGCCCGCATCCGGGCAGGGTTTGACCGTCGATGCCGCCGTCCGGGCGCTCCTGGCCGCCGAGGACGAGGCGCAGAAGCAGGCGATCGCCGATGTGCTGGCGCTCAGGGACCGCGGGGCGATCGCGCCGTTGATCCAGATGCTGTTCTGGCTGCCGACCGACGACACCGATGATCTGGTGGCGGCGTTGCGGCAGCTGACGGGGGCGGATGCGGGCACTACGTTCATCGACTGGATGAACTGGCAGCAGGCGCATCCGGAAATCCCGCCCTATGCGGAGTTTCCCACCCTGATCGCCGAGTTGTTCGCCGGGCTCGATCCGAAATTCCGGCGCTTCCTGCGCGCCGATGTCGATCACTCCATCCGCCTGGAGGAGATCGTCTGGGGCGGCGTGAAGGTCGATAGCATTCCCGCACTCGACGATCCCCGGATGATCGCGGCGGCGGAAGCGGCGTATCTCAACGACGACGACCGGGTGTTCGGCGTGGCGCTGAACGGCGATGCGCGGGCCTATCCGCTGCGCATCATGAACTGGCATGAGATGGCCAACGACGTCGTTGGCGGCATTCCCGTCAGCCTGCCCTATTGCACACTGTGCGGCGCCGGCATTCTGTTCGACACGCGCGTCGAGGGCGCGCCGACTGCGCTGACCTTCGGGTCCTCCGGGCTGCTGTGGCGCTCCAACAAGCTGATGTATGACCGCACCACCGATAGTCTGTGGAACCAGTTCACCGGGCGGCCCGTGGTGGGGCCGCTGGCCAATACGCCGATCGCGCTGAAGCAACTGCCGCTCGTGCTCACCACCTGGGCCGCGTGGAAAAAGCTGCATCCAGACACCAAGGTGCTGTCGCCGGAGACCGGGTTCACGCGGGACTATCGGCCGGACACCGCCTATCGCGATTATTTCGCCAGCCCCGAGGTGGTGTTTCCGGTGCAGGTCGCAAGCCGCAAGCTGGCGCCGAAGGATTTCGTCTTTGGCGTGATCGCGCCCGGCGCGGTGAAGGCCTGGCCGCTGGCGCGCTTCGCCGGCGGGGCGGTGATCAATGACCAGGTCGGGTTGATCGACGTGGTGCTGGTCGGCGAGGCGGAGACCCGGACGATCCGCGCATATGAGTCGGGCGGGCGGGTTTTCACCGGTGCCGGGGAAACGACGTTGCGCGCGGCCGATGGCGACTGGGCGATCACTGAGGATGCGCTGGTCGGGCCGGGCGGGAAAGGCCTGCCGCGGATACCCGGCCATGTGTCGTACTGGTTTGCGTGGGATGGCTATTTTGCCAATACTTTGGCCCCATGACCCCAACACCACATGAGATAGCCGCCACCCTCTGGTCCCAGGCCGGACTACCCGAGGGCGCCCTGCCCGAGGGCGCCCTGGCCGCGCTCACAATCACGGGACACGAGCCGGTGCTGCCGTCCTCCTTTCGCGTCGCGGCGGCGGCGGCGGCAACCATCGGGGCGGCGGGATTGGCGGCGGCGGAGATTTTTCGCGCGCGGACCGGGCGCGGGCAATCGGTGAGCGTCGATTTGCGTCACGCCTCGGCCGAGTTCCGCAGCGAGCAGTTTCTGCGCGACGCGCGGACGCCACCGGGGGAGAGGTGGGACCCGATCGCGGGGACGTATCGCTGCGGCGACGGGCGCTGGGTGCGGCTGCACACCAATTTCCCGCATCATCGGGCCGGGGTTCTCGCGCTGCTGAAGTGCGACGGCACCCGCGAGGCGGTGGGTGCGGCGTTGGCGACGTGGCAGGCGGAGGCGTTCGAGACGGCGGCGACGCAGGCGCATATGTGCGTGGCGATGATGCGCAGTTTCGCCGAGTGGGACGCGCATCCGCATGCGCAGGCGGTCGCCGACGTGCCGTTCGAGATCGTCCGGATCGGCGATGCGCCACCGGTCGCATTCAGCGCCGGCGCGAACCGGCCGCTGTCGGGCGTGCGGGTTCTGGACTTGACGCGCGTTCTCGCCGGGCCGATCGCGGGGCGTACATTGGCGGCCCATGGCGCGGATGTGCTGCACATCACCGGGCCGGGGGTGCCGAATTTTCCGGCGCTCATCCTCGATACCGGCCGCGGCAAGCGGGCGGCCGAGCTTGATCTGCGGACGGCGGACGGGCGGGCGGCGTTGCGGGGCCTGGCCGGCGGGGCGGATGTTTTCCTGCAATCCTATCGGGCCGGTGCCCTCGCGGCGCGTGGGTTCTCGGCACAGGATCTGGCGGAAATCCAGCCGGGGATCGTCGCCGTGACACTCTCCGCCTATGGCGAGACCGGGGCCTGGGGCGGCAAGCGCGGCTACGACTCGCTGGTGCAAACCGCGACCGGGTTCAACCATGCCGAGGCGGCGGCGGCGGGCATCGAGGGGCCGAAGCCCCTGCCCTGCCAGGCGCTCGACCATGCGTCGGGCTATCTGCTGGCCTTCGCTGCGATGGCGGCGCTGCGGCGCCGGGCGATCGAGGGGGGAAGCTGGGAAGTGCGGGTGACGCTGGCAGGCACCGGGCGCTGGCTGCGCGGGCTGGGGCGGCTGGCAGACGGGTTGCAGGCGACGGCGCCGACGGATGTGGCCGATCTGCTGGAGACGGCCGGCCCGATCAGCGCGATCCGGCACGCGGCGGTGCTCAGCGAGACACCGGCGGAATGGGTGCGTCCGGCGCAAGACCTGGGCAGCGGCCCGGCGTGCTGGTAGGCGTTCCTACTCCACCGCCGAGGCGACCCACTGCGCCCAGGCGAGCACCGCCCGGTCATCGCCGCGCCGCCCGACAATCTGAATGCCCAGCGGCAGGCCGTTCGGGCCGAAGCCGGCGGGAACGGTGACGCAGGGGACGCCGAGCGCGGTCCAGTAGGCGTTGAAGACGGGGTCGCCCGTCCAGTCGATGCCGGCCGGCGCTTCGCCGGGGGCGGAGGGCGTGAGCAGAACATCGACGCCGTCGAGGACGGTGGGGAAGCGGGCCTGGAGGGTGGCAACATCGGCCAGCGCGGCGTCCAAAGCGGGGGTCCCCGGGGCCAGGCCCCAGAGCAGTCTTTCGCGCAGGAAATCGCTGATCTCGGCCGGATGCTCGGCCAGTTCCCAGCCCATCGAGCGGGCGCTCTCGGCGTGCATGATCAGCGGCTGGGCGGTGTCCAGCGCGCGATAGGCGTCGGGCAGTTCGCGCGGCAGCAGGGCGGCGCCGGCCCGGCCGAGGGCGGTGGTGACGCGGTCCCAGAGCGCGACGGTCTCGGGTTGCGCCTTGTCCCAGACCGGGGATTGGCACAGGCCGATGCGCGGGGCGCGATCGGGCTTCGTGTCGGGGTCGCCCAGATCGCGGCGGCCGAGGATGCCGGCGAACAGCGCGCTGTCGGCAACGCTGCGGGTGATCGTTCCAATGGTGTCGAGATTATCCGACATCAACTTCATGCCCAGGCGCGGGATGCTGCCATAGGTTGGCTTGTAGCCGACGACGCCACAGAAGGCGGCGGGGCGGATGATCGAGCCGGCCGTCTGGGTGCCGTAGGCGAGCGGGAAGAATCCCGCGGCGACACCGGCGGCCGAGCCGCTGGAGGAGCCGCCCGGGGTGTGGGCGGCGTTGTGCGGATTGGTGGTCGCACCCGGGCGGCGGGTGGCGAATTCGGTGGTCACCGTCTTGCCGAACAGCACCCCGCCGGCCGCCCGTGCCGCGGCGACCGCGGCGGCGTCGGCCCTCGGACGCCAGCCTTGCCAGATCGGCGAGCCGTACGCCGATGGCATGTCGGCGGTATCGAGCACGTCCTTGACGCCGATGGGGATGCCTTGGAGTGGGCCAGGCCGGGCAGCGACGGCCCGCGTGCGTGCTTGATCGGGATCGAAGAACGCGAACGCCCGGACCACAGGCTCCCGGTCCACGATGCGGGCAAGACAAGCCTCGGTCAGATCATGCGGGTTCAGCGCGCCATCCTGGATCAGGCGAACAGCCTGCGAGGCGGTGAGGCGGCAGAGATCGGATTGTTGGACCATGGTGCGCATTCCTGTTTCGAGCCGCAGCGTTCCGGCAGAAGCAGACAACGAGGAGCCTCCCGAAGCAACGGTCAAGCGCGCCAATGAGCGATGATCCTGTCGTCAGCCGGCACCCCATGGGGGGCGCGGATACGCGGGACCACCGCTCGCCATGTCACCGCCTATAGAGGGTCGTTGTCTTGTGGCTGCCTTTCGAAGGCGGTGCTCAACCGTCATTGCGAGTCCTTGCGAAGCAATCCAGAGCCGCCCAAACGGTCTTGTGGTGATGCTGGATTGCTTCGCAAGGGCTCGCAATGACGCCTATCAGGGGAAGGATGAGTGCCGAGACCTGCAATGCCGTGCTTCAC
>JAYTUU010000151.1:0-14533 GCA_043744375.1 Rhodospirillales bacterium
GGCACCGAGCATGGATTCGGCATCGGATTCAGACTGGCCTTCGCCGTCCTGCGAGTTGTCCTGCTGGCCGGATTGTTCGGCGCCGTCGTCGCCGTCTTCGTTCTTGTCATCCGGCTCGGCGTCGGCTTCAGCCTCGGCAAGGTCGAGTGCCGCGAGCAGTTTGCGGGCCGCGCGGGGGAAGGCGCGCTGGTCGTTCTGGCTGTCGTTCAGCTCGGACAGGGCCAATTCGGCCTCGGGCGTCAGGCCGTCACGCCATATGCCAAGAATGCGCCGCGCCGGCTCAGGCGCCGGTTCGCCGGACATGCGTTCGCGGGCCAGCAGTGCCAAAGCGGCCGAGATCGGCAACTGGTCCTTGCGGGTCATGCGATCGTAGCCCTCGGCCTCGCATTCCTCGGCGAGGCGGGCGTAGAGATTATTCGCCACCCCATCCATATGCCGCGAACCGACCACTTCGACGCGAGCCTGTTCGAGCGCGTCATACACGTCCTTGGCCTCGCGGCGGGACGGCATGCGGGCGTTGTGGACGACGTCGTCGTGATGGCGCAGCCGCAGCGCAAGGCTGTCGGCGGCACCGCGCAGACGCGCCATTTCCTGCGGCGGCAGCGCCCGCGTCGGCAGCGGCAGGCGTGCCCGCTTGCCCACCAGACCCGACGGTCCCGGCTGGAACGCGACCTGGATTTCGTCGCTCTGCGCCAAGGCCCGCAAGGCCCCGGCAGTGGCGCGCTTGAATTCCTCCGAGCGCGTGTTGTCCTTGCTGCCACTCATTTTATCAGATCGCTCGCGCTTCGCTGCCGCTTGTCATCTATCCACCCGTTCGGGCCACCCATTCGAGTTCGCCGCCGTTTCCGTAACGCCCGATCAGGCGCCTTTGCGCTGCGCCATCAGCCCCGTCGAGACCTCGGCGTTGAAGCAGCGCTGGAAATACTCGGCCACCGTGCTGCGCTCCGCCTCGTCGCACTTGTTCAGGAACGTCAGCCGGAACGCGAACCCGACATCCTTGAAGATGCGCGTGTTCTCGGCCCAGGTGATGACCGTGCGCGGCGACATCACGGTCGAGATATCGCCGTTGATGAAGCCCGCGCGGGTCAGGTCGGCCAGCGCCACCATGCTCTCGATACGCTTGCGCTCGGCCTTGTCCGCCGGGTCGATGCCCATCTTGGCCAGCACGATCTCGGTTTCCTGGCCATGCGGCAGATAGTTCAGCGTGGCGACGATGTTCCAGCGGTCCATCTGGCCCTGGTTGATCTGCTGGGTGCCATGATACAGCCCGGTCGTGTCGCCGAGGCCGACCGTGTTGGCGGTCGAGAACAGCCGGAACGACGGATGCGGGCGGATCACCTTGTTCTGGTCGAGCAGCGTCAGCTTGCCCTCGACTTCGAGCACGCGCTGGATCACGAACATCACGTCCGGCCGGCCGGCGTCGTACTCGTCGAACACCAAGGCGCAGGGATGCTGGAGCGTCCAGGGCAGAATGCCCTCGCGGAACTCGGTCACCTGCTTGCCGTCCTTCAGGACGATCGCATCCTTGCCGATCAGATCGATGCGGCTGATGTGGCTGTCCAGGTTGACGCGGATGCAGGGCCAATTCAGCCGCGCCGCGACCTGCTCGATATGGGTCGATTTGCCGGTGCCGTGATAGCCCTGGATCATGCAGCGCCGGTTGAACGCGAAGGCGGCGAGAATGGCGATCGTGGTTTCCCGGTCGAACCGGTAGGCCTTGTCGATCTCGGGCACATGCTCGGTGCGCACCGAGAAGGCGGGCACATCCATGTCGAAGTCGATCCCGAAGGTTTCGCGGGCCTTCACGGTCGTATCGGGCGTGGAGATGGCCGAAGTCGGGATTGAGCGAACTTCGGAGGCGGCAATCTGGTTCATAGGCCAGCGATCCTGTGGTGTTCTAGGGGCACATTACGCCCGGGTTTCGGCGATGGGTAGGGTTCGGCTGTTATTTCTGTGCAACGCAGATGGTATGTGCAACGCAGATGGGCGCCCTCAGCCCGCCGCGGCCAACTTGGGTTGGACGACGACCCGGCTGCGCAGCGCGGCATAGGCGAGATTGATGGTCTTCAGGCGCTCCTCGGCACCACGGTCGCCGTTATTGGCGTCGGGATGGTGGCGTTTGGCAAGCTGCTTGTAGCGGGTCTTCAGCGTCTCCATGGTCAGCGGCCACGTCAAGTCCAGCGCCGCCAGCGGCTCGCGCAGTTCCGGCGGCGTCTCCTCGCCGGGGCGGCGGCCGTCGCTGGCGCGCAGGCCGGCCAGGATGTGCGACGGATCGCGCAGCCGCTCCTCGTCGATGTGCCCGCCGCCATTGCGCCCGAGCGGCCAGGTCGGTCGCTGCCAGGACGTATCGGCGCGCAGCTGCGCCTCGATCTGGTCCGGCGACATGCCCTTGTAGAAATCCCACGACGCATTGTAGGTGCGCACGTGCTCCAGGCAGAACCACCAGTATTCATTGAGGGTGTCGCGCGACTTCGGCGCCCGGTATTCGCCGGGCGTGCCACATCCGGGCATATCGCAAAGTCGGCCCGGCGCCGCCGGATCGGGCGCGTAGGCCCGGGTGCGTGCAAAACGTCGGGTCATCGGTCGCCTAATGTGCTGCCTCCCGACGGTTTTGGGAAGAGGGGATTTGCAACGCGATGCCGTTCGCAGCATGTTCATCGCATGACAAACCGCGCATCCCGCATCGACACCGCCCTGCGCCGCGCCTTCGCGCCGGCCGCCCTGCGTATCACCGACGACAGCGCCAAACACGCCGGCCACGCCGGCGCCGCGCCAGGCGGGCAGACCCACTACACCGTGCTCGTCGTCGCCGACAGCTTCGCCGGCCAAAGCCGCGTTGCCCGGTCGCGCGCCGTGCACGCCGCCCTCGACGCCGAGTTCGCCAACGGCCTGCACGCCCTCGCGCTGACCCTGCGAACGCCTGACGAACATGTGCGCATTGCCGGCAGCGGAGAAACCGGCGGTTAAGCCTTCGCGGTCATTCTGGCATCCTCATGCGATGGAGGATGCCGGTGAAGGCGAGTTGTCTGGTCAATCGAAACGTGACGGCCCTGCGCGGGCGCACCAGCATGCGGCTGGAGCCGGAGCTGTGGGACGCGCTGGAGGAAATCTGCCACCGCGAGGCGCTGTCCCTGGCCGAAGTGGTCAAACAGATCGAGCGGCTCGGCCATCCCGGCGGGCGCACCAGCGCGGTGCGCGTGCACGTGCTCGCCTATTTCCGCCGCGCCGCCACCGACGCCGGGCACCGCTTGGTGGGCCATGGCGCGCGACAGGAAAAGACCGGCTGGTCTCAGTCGCCGCTCGAAGCCGCCGCGATGAGATGATCCGCCGCCGCCTTGCGGGTACCGGTATAATGGTGCGGCCAGCGCTCCCGCACGACCTCGCCGTCGCTGGCATAGGCGTGGCAGGTGTTGAGCAGGCGGGCTGACCCGTCGGCTTCCACCCGTTCCGGCACCGCCGCGCCAGCCGCCCGCGCCGCCTCGGCCCGGCGCTCGCGCACCGGCCATATCGTCTGCAACGCGGTGGTCGCGATCTCCTGCAACATCTCCCGCAAATGCGTGCAGCCCGCCGCACCGCGCATCCGCGCATTCGCCTCGCGCAGAAAACCCGCCTGAATCCGCAGCCCCACCAAATTCGCGTAACTCAGCGCGCCGCCGCCACAAGTATTATACGGCCCATGATCGGTCACCGCTGCGGCATCCACGATCACCATCCGATCATTCACCGTCAGCCGCACCCACATGCCATGCAACGGCTGGCCGGGCTCGACGAAACCGCGATGCTCGTTGTCAAACCCATAGGTCTTGGTGTCCGTCAACTGCGCCTCGATGTCGAACAACCCATCCTCGCGCTCATAACCCTTGATCTGGATATCCCGCGTATGAAGCTGCGTGCGCGGCATGGATGGGCTCAACGGCATGGGCAAATCTCCGAACCAACTACGCCCATGGTGCGGCGCAGCAAAATCCATATGGCAAATCGACGGCTCGATGCAAGGGAAACAGAGGCGCAAGCAAGGCTCCGCCGGCTGGGGGGCGTGCCCTCATAGGCGCTTACATAAGGAAGGCGAGGGCTCTGCCCTCGACCCGCCAAAGGCCGAGGGCCTTTGGAAACCCGCTACTTTTCTTGGCTGCGTCAGCAGCCTTTGAACGATAGTCGAATTTGACTAAAGGCTGCTCGCGCAGCCAAGAAAGGTAATGGGTTCAAAGGGCCCCCGGCCCTTTGCCGCCGGAGGCTTCCTTGCCTACGTAATTGCTCAGCCCGCCGGCTCCCCCTGGATCGGTGCATGGCCAAGTTGCGTGATCAGGTCTGTCACTTCGGCGATCACTACCGCCACCGCGCCGGCGTCGTTGCCTTTGGCGACCAGTGCCACGCCGTTGCCGTCGGTGCGGTAGTATGGATAGCTGCCGAGATCGATGGCGGGGTGGCGTTCCTGGATCGCCTGTAGCCCGGCGGCGATTTTGCCTTCCATCAGCCCGATCGCGTGCACTGCCCCCATCACGATCGGTGGTCCGCCGGCCAGTGTGGGTGCCAGCGCCTCGAACATCGCCCGCATGATCCGCGGCACTCCGGCCATCACGTGCACGTTGCCGATGGTGAAACCCGGTGCCAGCGACACGCCGTTATCGATCAGCCCAGCGCCGCGCGGCATGGTAGCCATGCGCTGGCGGGCGGCGTTGAACTCGCCTGGCTGGTAGTGCGCCGCCATCCGCGCAAAGGCCACCGGGTGCGGTTCCCATGGCACGCCGAACGCTGCCGAGATGCATTCGCTGGTGATGTCGTCATGCGTCGGCCCGATGCCGCCGGTGGTGAACACGTGGTCGAAGCGTGCGCGCACTTCGTTCACGGTGCTGATGATCGTCTCGGCGATATCGGGAATGACGCGGACTTCGCGCAGGGGAATGCCGATCTCGCCGAGGCGCACGGCGAGGAACTTGATGTTGGCATCCTGGGTGCGGCCGGACAGCACCTCGTTGCCGATCACCAGCAGGCAGGCGGTCGGATTGGCGGTCATGTCGGTCTCCTGTTGGCGGAATGGAGCATCATGGGGCAGCGTGGCCAGGCCGCACAACGGGAGCCGCCTCGCGCATCGCGGCGTGTCCCGGATAGGGATCGTCGAAGAAGGCCATGGAGAAAGGATCGAGGGCGAGGTCGAGGTCGAGGGCGAGGGCGAGGGTGAGGAGGGGGGTCATGCGCCTGCTCAGCCGGAAACAGCCTGGAGGATATAGTTCACTGACACGTTGCGGCCCGTCCGCCACTGTCCCGACAGCGGATCGAGCGTCATGCCCGCGACGTCCGCGACGGCCAGGCCGGCCGCGCGCAGATGGTTGCCCATTTCGGCCGGCGTGACGAATTTCCGCCACGCATGCGTGCCCACCGGCAGCCAGCGCAGCACATATTCGGCACCGAGCTTGGCCACCACGAAGGATTTCGCCGTCCGGTTGAGCGTGGAGAGGAATAACATCCCCCCAGGCTCGAGCAGCCCCGCGAGCACGCGCAGGAAGGCCGCGGGATCATCGACATGCTCGATCACCTCCAGCGCGGTGATCACCGCAAACCGCGCCCCCTCCGCCAGCAGATCCTCGGCGAGCCCCTCGCGATACGCCAGCGCCAGCCCCTGCCCCTCGGCATGGCCGCGCCCGGCCGCGATGGCGGCCCCGGCGGCATCGAGCCCCAGCACGTCATGCCCTCGCTTCGCCAACGCCTCCGACAGCAGCCCGGCGCCGCAGCCAACGTCGAGAATACGGCTGGCCGGCGCAATACGGTCGTCGATCCACGCCGTCCGCAGCGGGTTCATCCGATGCAGCGGCCGCATCGGCCCATCCGGGTCCCACCACCGATCCGCCAGCGCGTCGAACCGCGCGATCTCCTCGGGGAGCGCGCTGCCGCCTGAAGTTGCCATCATCTTGCCCCCGTCCATGCCTGCCAGTATGTGTGCCGCCCGCCGCACTGCACAACAGATACGATCGCCAGATACGATCCAACCATACGATCCAACCACCGGAACACCGCCCATGGCTCCCCCCACCAAGACCCGGATTGTCATGAAGTTCGGTGGCACCTCGGTTGCCGACCTCGACCGCATCCGCAAGGTCGCCGCCCGCGTCAAACGCGAAGTCGAGGCCGGCCATGAGGTCGCTGTCGTCGTCTCCGCCATGTCCGGTGTCACCAACATGCTGGTGCAATACTGCCAGGACCTCGCGCCCCTGCACGACCCGCGCGAATACGACGCGGTGGTCGCCACCGGCGAGCAGGTCACGGCGGGGCTGACCGCCATTGCCCTCCAGGAGATCGGCGTCGACGCCCGCTCGTGGCAAGGCTGGCAGATACCTCTCAGTACGGACGGCCAACACGGCAAAGCGCGCATTTCCGCCATCGACGGGTCGGACCTGGTGCGCAGCATGCAGGCCGGCCAGGTCCCTGTGGTCGCCGGCTTCCAGGGCGTCGCCCCCGGCAACCGCGTCAGCACGCTGGGCCGCGGCGGCTCCGACACCTCCGCCGTCGCCCTCGCCGCCGCCCTGAAGGCCGATCGCTGCGACATCTACACCGACGTCGACGGCATCTACACCACCGACCCGCGCATCGTCTCGCGTGCCCGCAAGTTGAAGAAAATCGCGTATGAGGAGATGCTCGAACTCGCTTCGGTCGGCGCCAAGGTGTTGCAGACCCGCAGCGTCGAGCTGGCGATGAAGGAGCGGGTGCGCGTTCAGGTGCTGTCCAGCTTCGAGGGCAACAACGCGCTGGGTGGCGATTTGCCGGGAAGCCTGGTGGTAGATGAGGATGAGATCGTGGAAACGGAAATCGTGTCGGGCATCGCCTATTCCCGCGATGAGGCCAAAATCACCGTCCGGCACATCCCGGACCGTCCCGGCGTCGCCGCGGCCATCTTCGGCCCGCTCGCCGAGGCCGGGGTGAACGTCGACATGATCGTGCAGAACATCGGCGCCGACGCCAGCAGCACCGATCTGACCTTCACCATCGGGCGCGCCGATCTGCCGCGCGCCAAGGCGGTGCTGGCGGACCACCAGGGCACGATCGGCTATGCCGAACTCGTCGCCGATGCCGAAGTGGCGAAAATCAGCGTCGTCGGCGTCGGCATGCGCAGCCACGCGGGCGTCGCCAACACCATGTTCGCGACCCTGGCCAGCAAGGGCATCAACATCCAGGTGATCTCGACCAGCGAAATCAAGGTCTCCGTGCTGATCGGCGCCGAATACACCGAGCTTGCGGTGCGCGCCTTGCACACCGCCTACGGCCTGGACGCCGTCTGATGGACGAAGTGGCCGCGCGCGCCCATCTCGACCGCCTGTGGGTGCGCGGGCGCGACTTCCTCGGCACCGAATACGCCCTCATGGGCGGCGCGATGAGCTGGGTCAGCGAGCGCAACCTCGTCGCCGCCATCTCCAACGCCGGCGGCTTCGGCGTGATCGCCTGCGGCTCCATGGGCCCGGCCATGCTGGAAAAGGAAATCGCCGCCACCCAGGCGCTGACCGACCGTCCCTTCGGCGTCAACCTGATCACCATGCACCCGGAACTCGACGACCTCGTGCGCGTTTGCATCGCCGCCCGCGTCGGCCACATCGTGCTCGCCGGCGGCATTCCGCCAGGGGCCGCGGTGCGCGCGGTCAAGGATGGCGGCGCCAAGCTGATCGCCTTCACCCCGGCCCTCGTGCTCGCCAAACGCCTCGTCCGCTCCGGCGCCGACGCCCTGGTCATCGAGGGCAGCGAGGCCGGCGGCCATATCGGTCCGGTCTCGCTGACCGTGCTCGTCCAGGAAATCCTGCCGCATGTGAAGGACGTGCCGATCTTCGTCGCCGGCGGCCTCGGCCGCGGCGAGGCGATCCTCTCCTACCTCGAAATGGGTGCCTCCGGCGCCCAGCTCGGCACCCGCTTCGCCGCCACCGTCGAAAGTATCGCCCACCCGAACTTCAAGAACGCCTTCGTCCGCGCCAACGCCCGCGACGCGATCCCCTCGACCCAGCTCGACGAACGCTTCCCGGTCATCCCCGTGCGCGGCCTGGCCAATGCCGGCACCAAGCGCTTCCTCGTCCACCAGGCCGAGACCCTGCGCCGCTTCGACAGCGGCGAACTAACCAAGGAAACCGCCCAACTCGCCATCGAGCACTTCTGGGCCGGCGCCCTGCGCCGCGCCGTGATCGACGGCGACGTCGAGGAAGGCTCGGTCATGGCCGGCCAGTCCGTCGGCATGGTGACAAAAATCCAGATCGTCGCCGAGGTCATCGCCGAACTGGTCGATCAGGCAACGGCCGCCCTGATGGCGCGCGGCTGAACCGGCACGGCGCACGACGCCGGAGGCGCGCCCAACCACGATTGTCACAAGCCCAACCACGATTATCACGAGCCCAACCACGATTATCACAAGGTTGTACGCCGCAACGCCGCGTTTGCCTTGTTTCTGCCCCGTCCCCCCGTTAAGCGCCATGGTATGGTGACGCAACGCAGACTGCTGGCACGGCTGCGCGACTTGATGGCACGGGGGGCAGGATCGCTCCCCGAGCTGGTGCGTCTCGTCGCCGGCGAACTGGTGAGCGAGGTCTGCTCGATCTACGCGCTGCGCCCCGGCGATATCCTCGAACTGATGGCCACCGAAGGCCTGCGCGCCGAGGCCGTTGGGCGCACCCGGCTGCGCGTCGGCGAGGGCATCGTCGGCCTGGTCGCCGCCACCGGCACGCCGCTCAACCTGGCGGACGCGCAGAACCACCCCGCCTTCGCCTACCGCCCGGAGACGGGAGAGGAGCAATACACCTCCATGCTCGCCGTCCCCGTCCGCCGCGCCGGGCGAACGTTGGGCGTGCTCGCCGTGCAGAACCGCTCGGCGCGCCGCTACGACGCCGCCGAGGTGGAGGAACTGGAGACGGTGGCGATGCTGCTGGCCGAAGTGCTGGCGGCCGCCGGCGCCGAGGAAACCGCCGCCGAGGGCCTCGGCGCGACCATGCCGCGCCGCTTTCCCGGCACCGTGCTGGTGCCCGGCCTCGCCTTCGGCCCGGTGGTCGTGCTCGGCGCCGCCCCGGTGCCGCGCCGCATGCTGGCCGACGATATCGGCGAGGAACTGGCGCGGCTCAACCACGCCGTCGCCGCCATGCAGCAGGGGCTCGACGAGCTGATCGCCGCCGGCCTGCCCTCCGACGGCACCGCCGCCAGCACCGCCTCGCGCGAAATCCTCGATGCTTACCGGCTGATCGCCGCCGATGCCGGCTGGCTGAAGCGCGTCGGCGACGCCATTCGCGGCGGCCTCTCCGCCGAGGCCGCCGTGCACCGCGTCGCCGGCGATCTGCGCGACCGCATGCGCCGCGTCACCGACCCCTATCTGCGCGAACGCCTCGCCGACCTCGAAGACCTCGCCGGCCGCCTGCTGGCCGCCCTCGACGGCGGCGGCGAGATGGCCCCGGTGCCGCCCGGCGCCATCCTGCTGGCGCGCCGGCTCGGTCCGGCCGAACTGCTCGACTGGCATGCCCGCGGCATCGTCGGCTTCGTCGTCGAGGAGGGCAGTGCTGCCGGCCACGCCGCCATCCTCGCCCGCGCCCTCGACCTGCCCGCCGTCGCCGGCGCGCGCGGCATCCTGGAGACCGCCGAGGACGGTGACCTTGTCATCGTCGATGCCGACGAAACCCCGGGCGGCGGCCTGTCCGGCTGCCAGGTCATCCTGCGCCCCGAGGCCGACGTCCAGATCGTCTATCGCCGCGCGCTGGACGCCGTTCTCGCCCGCGCCGCCGGCTACGCCGCCATCCGCGATCTGCCGGCATTGACCAGGGACGGCACGCGCGTGCGGCTGATGCTGAATATCGGCCTCGCCCTCGAACTCGCCCAGCTCGACGCCACCGGCGCCGAGGGCATCGGCCTGTTCCGGACCGAAATCGCCATGCTTGCCCGCGGCGCCATCGCCGACGTGCCGGAGCAGGCGGCCGTCTACGCCCGCGTGCTCGACGCCGCCGGCCCGCGCCCGGTGCTGTTCCGCACCCTCGACCTCGGCGGCGACAAGATGCTGCCCGGCAGCGACGCGACGATCGAGGAAAACCCCGCCATGGGCTGGCGCTCGTTGCGCATCGGCCTCGATCGCCCGGCTTTGCTGCGCCGCCAGTTGCGCGCGCTGCTGCTGGCCGCCGGCGGGCGGGAGTTGTCGGTGATGTTCCCGATGGTCGCCACCGTCGCCGAATTCCGCGCCGCCCGCGCGCTGCTGCTGGCCGAGGCCGCCAAGGTCCGCCCGGCCCCGGCCGCGCTGCATATCGGCACCATGCTCGAAGTCCCCGCGCTGATGTTCCAGCTTCCCGCCCTGCTGAAGGAGGTCGACTTCATCTCCGTCGGCACCAACGACCTGATGCAGTTCCTGTTCGCCGCCGATCGCGGCACCCCGGCACTCGCCGCCCGCTACGACCTGCTCTCCCCCCCGATGCTCGACCTGCTCGACACGCTGGCGACCCAGGCCCGCGCCGCCGGGGTCTCGCTCTCCGTCTGCGGCGAAGCGGCGGCCCGCCCGGCCGAGGCGATCACCCTGGTCGGCCTCGGCATCGAGGCGCTGTCGATGCCCGCCTCCGGCGTGTTGCCGGTGAAGGCACTGCTCGCCCAACTCGACCTCGCCGAGTTCCGCCGCGTGCTCGCCGCGATCCGCCGCACCGGCGCCGGCGCCGCCAGCCTGCGCGAGCCGATCGTGGCCTGGGCGCGTGAACACGGTATGGCGATCTGAGTTAGCGGCCGGGTTTGCATCGGCTCCCCGGTTGTGCGCCGCAACATCATGACGACGCATGGTTTCCTGCCGAAATTCGGTCCGAATTCGCACTCAGCGCCGGGAGCGGCCGACATTTATCCCCGGTATTTCGCTGTTATAGGCTCGAAAATGCGATGCCCGGCCGTTGGCACGGCCGGGATGTTTGTCTAGAACCAGCCAACAGGGTTCGTGGCGATGACGGCATCCCACCGGGCACCGCAACTGGACCGCCGCTTTGAGTGAACCGCCTTCATACAGGATGGCGCCCGCATGCTGCAGGATCGCAAATCCAGGCTGGCCGAGGTCAGGTCCATGATGTCCTCCGTCGAGGGCGGCAATGGCGTGGCCACGCGCATCGGTGCCGACATGCGGTCGGCGCGTGAGCGGCTGGGCTGGGACTTGCCCGAAATCGCCGCGCATCTGCGCATCCGCCTGCCCTATCTCGAAGCCATCGAGGATGGCCGCATCGCCGACCTGCCGGGCAACGCCTACGCGGTCGGCTTCCTGCGCGCCTACGCCCAGGCCCTCGGCCTCGATCCGGACGAGGTGGCCCGGCGGTTCCGCGAGGAAGCCAGCCACATCAACCAGAAAACCGCCCTCGATTTCCCCGCGCCGATGCCTGAGCGCGGCGTCCCCGCCGGCGCCGTCGTGCTGCTCGGAGTCGTGCTCGCGATCGGTGCCTATGCCGGCTGGTACAAGATGTCCGGCACCGGCCGGCCCGACTCGGAGCCGGTGCAGCCGGTCCCGGCGCGGCTGATGCCGCTCGCCGAGGCGCCGGCCCCGCTGGCGCGACCGGGATCGTCGCCCGCCGTCGAGACGACAAAACCCCTCGCTGCCCGCGAGGACAACGCCTTCGCCCCCCCCGCCTTCGCCCCCCCCGCCTTCGCCCCGCCCGCCTTCTCACCCAGTTCCGCCGCCGCCGCGATTCCTGCCGCCGCTCTTCCCGCTGCCGCTCCTCCCGCTGACGGCACCCGGATCGTCCTGCGCGCCCGCGCCGACGCCTGGGTCCAGGTGCGCGACAAGCAGGGCGTCGTGCTGCTGAACCGCGTCCTGCGCAACGGCGAAACCTGGCCGGTGCCGGCGAAATCCCAGCTTCTGCTGACCACCGGCAATGCCGGCGGCACCGAATTGCTGGTCGATGGCCTCGCCACCGCCTCCCTCGGCGCCGACGGCGCGGTGCGGCGCGACCTTCCGCTCGACCCCGATCTGATCCGCGACGGCAAGCTCGCCATCGCCTCCCCGGCGCCCGTTACCGCACCAGCCACCACGCCAGCCACCGCACCAGCGGCCCGCCCGCCCGCACGTCTGCAATAGTGGGGCGCCCGCAATAGCGCCGCGCCTGCCGCGCGCCACACGGCGATTGCCTGCGCACGGCCAATTTGGCATGTTGCGCCGCATCACGCCTCCCCCCGGAGCCCCGACCCCATGAGCTATCGCCCGTACCAGCAGATCGAACGCCGCAAGTCCCGCCAGATCATGGTCGGCGCCGTGCCCGTCGGCGGCGACGCCCCGATCACCGTGCAGACGATGACGAACACGCCCACCACCGACGTCGCCGCCACCGTCGCCCAGATCCTGCGCGCCGAGAAGGCGGGCGTGGACATCGTCCGCGTCTCCTGCCCCGACCAGGAAAGTGCCTTCGCGCTCAAGGACATCATCCGCCAGGTCAACGTCCCCGTCGTCGCCGACATCCATTTCCACTACAAGCGCGCCATCGAGGCCGCCCAGTCCGGCGCCGCCTGCCTGCGCATCAACCCCGGCAATATCGGCAACGCCCAGCGCGTCCGCGACGTCATCCAGGCCGCCCGCGACCACAACTGCTCGATGCGCATCGGCGTCAACGCCGGCTCGCTGGAGAAGCACCTGCTCGAAAAATACGGCGAGCCGAACCCCGAGGCGCTGGTCGAAAGCGCGCTCGAACACGCCAAAATCCTGCAGGATCACGATTTCCACGAGTTCAAGATCAGCGTGAAGGCGTCCGACGTCTTCCTCGCCGTTGCCGCCTACACCCAACTCGCCGAAGTCTGCGACCACCCGCTGCACATCGGCATCACCGAAGCAGGCGGCAAGCGCACCGGCACCGTCAAGAGCGCGATCGGCCTGGGCAACCTGCTCTGGGCCGGCATCGGCGACACCGTGCGCGTCTCGCTCTCCGCCGAACCGGAGGAGGAAGTCCATGTCGGCTGGGAAATCCTCAAATCCCTCGGCATCCGCCACCGCGGCGTCAAGATCATCTCCTGCCCCTCCTGCGCCCGCCAGGGCTTCAATGTCATCGACACGGTGGCGAAACTCGAAGAGCGCCTCGCCCACATCGAAACGCCGCTCTCCCTCTCCATCATCGGCTGCGTGGTGAACGGCCCCGGCGAGGCGCTGATGACCGATCTCGGCATCACCGGCGGCGGCGCCGGCCGTCACATGGTTTACGCGGCCGGCAAAACCGACCACACCGTCGGCGCCGAGGCGATGATCGAGCACATCATCGAACTCGTCGAAAAGAAGGCCGCATCGCTCGAAGCCGAGAAGCTGGCCGCCAAACTGGCCGCCGAGTAATCATGGCCGGCCTGCAACCCGTCCGCGGCACCCGCGACCTCATCGGCGAGGACGCCCGCCGCCACTTCCACGTCATCGAGACGGCCCGCCGCGTCGCCGCGATCTACGGCTACGACGAGTGGTCCACGCCCATCTTCGAGGATACGCAGGTGTTTGCCCGCGGCCTCGGCGACACCACCGACGTCGTGATGAAGGAGATGTACAGCTTCACCGACCGCGGCGGCGAGAGCCTGACCCTGCGCCCGGAGGCGACGGCCGGCATCTGCCGCGCCCTGGTGACCAACGGCCTCACCCAATCCTTGCCGCAGAAAGTATTCTACGCCGGCCCGATGTTCCGCTACGAACGCCCGCAGAAGGGCCGCTACCGGCAGTTCCACCAGATCGACATCGAGGTGCTCGGAGCCGACGCCCCCCTCGCCGACGCCGAGGTGATCGCCTGCGGCTGGGCCATCCTGCGCGAACTCGGCGTCTCCCAGGACACCGCGCTCGAACTCAACACCCTCGGCGACAAGCCCAGCCGAGACGCCTACCGCGCCGCGCTCGTCGACTACTTCACCACCCACAAGAACGACCTCTCCGAGGACAGCATCGCCCGTCTCGTGCGCAACCCCCTGCGCGTGGTCGACTCGAAGGACGAGGGCGACCGCAAGATCGTCCAGGGCGCCCCGACCATCGACGGCTTCCTCACCGAACCCGCCTACGCCTTCTTCGCCGCCCTGCAGGAACATTTGACCCGCTTCGGCGTGCCGTTCATCCGCAACCCCCGCATCGTCCGCGGCCTCGACTATTACAGCCACACCGCCTTCGAATTCGTCACCACCCGTCTCGGCGCCCAGGGCACGGTGATGGGCGGCGGCCGCTATGACGGGCTGGTCGAGGAGATGGGCGGGCCAGTCACGCCCTCCGTCGGCTGGGCGGCGGGGGTGGAGCGCCTGGCCATGCTGATGGAGAAGGCCGGGCTGACGCCGGCCTCGCCGCGCCTCGTCACCATCATTCCCGTGAGCGAGGCGGAGGAGGGCGTGGCGCTCGGCGTGATGCAAGCCCTGCGCGCGGCGGGAATCGGCGCCGAGATGGGCTATCGCGGCAACCTCAAGCGCCGGATGGAGCGCGCCAACAAGCAGGGCGCGCGCGCCGCGCTGATCATCGGTGAGACCGAAGCGGCCAAGGGCGTGGCGCAGCTGCGCGACCTCGATGCCGGCACGCAGGAGGAGGTCGCTTTCGGCGCGCTGGCCGAGCGGCTGAAGGAATGAGCCTTCCGAC
>JAYTUU010000152.1:0-44629 GCA_043744375.1 Rhodospirillales bacterium
TTGCGTTGCGCGCGGTTCAGGCGACCAACTCCCGCAAGCCAAGCCGAGAATGCAGCAGCGTCCATCCACCATACCCCTCACATTCAAGGAGTCTGGCAGTGATCTACACACTACGCAATAAAAGCGAAAACTTTTCACCCGCTTTGCTCAAGCCCCAGCGCTTGCCGCCGCACCCGGCTCAACCCCAGCGCTACGATGCGATGCGACTCCCGGATGTAGTCCTGCAAATCGGCGTCCGAGAGGCCGGGCGCCGCAAAGTGCTGGATCCACTTCATCCCACGCGACGCTAGATACGGCGCCGGCCGCAACCCCGGCTGCTCCTTCAGCATCTCGAACGCGATCGGGCTGACCTTGAACGAACAGGCCGGCGCCGCCCCGATCCCACTCCCGATCACAAACACCTTCCCGCCGACCTTCCACACGTCCGACCCGCCCCACTGCACCACGTGATCCGTCGCCGGCAGCGTTCGGCAAAACGCGTTGAACTCACCGAATGTCATTGCCACTCCCTGCCGATCCGGCCACGATCCCGCAAAACTCCGGGGAACGCCACCATGACGCCCCGCGAAGCCACCTGGATGACACGCGACTGCGGCCGTCGGGATACTTATATGATATAATAATCGGGATTCTAACACCTCCGATTGCCCTTCGGCTTATAGCGCACATTTGGCGACTTTCAGCGCAATATATCACCTTATTCCATCGCCATTCCCAACGACTAGCCGACTCCAAACACCATCCGGCTCAACGCATAAATCGCTCCACCGACCAGAAACCCGACCAGCGTTCCGTTGATCCGCACATATTGCAGGTCCTTCCCCACCCGCAGTTCCAGCTTCTCCACCAGCACCGCCGCATCCCAGTTCCCGACAACATCAGCAATAAAATCTGCAAGTTGCCCCTGCGCTGCCGGCAAGAGCGACCCGGCAACCCCGGTCACCGCCTGCTGCAACCGTGCCCGCGCCCCAGCATCCTCGGCCAGCAACGCCCCCAGATTGCCCATGGCTCCCTCCAGCAACGCAACAATCCGCCCATTCGGCCGCGCCGCATCCACCTCCAGCGCCAGTCGCATCCGACTCCAGACGTCCCAGAACCACGCCCGCACCGTCTCATGCGCAAGGACTCGTCGTAAAACTGCGCCAATTTCCCGGGCACGCTCAGGTTCCGATTCAATTCTCTCAATTTCATGCCGAATCCAGACGTCGAACGCCGCCCGCAACTCCGATCCACCCGGCTCGACCTTCTCCAACTCGGCATTGATCTGCCCCAGCACCCGCCGAGCGATCGAGGCCCCCAACGCCCAGCCGATAATCCGTCCACCCTGCTCGCGCACCCGCTCCTCGATCGCGGTCTGCAACGTGCTTTCGCGTTCGATCAGAAGCGATTTCAATTGGTTGAGGATAAAACTGAACACCTCCTGATGGCGACCGCCCTCGACCAACTGGCGCAACGCCCGTCCGACGACCCGCCCCGCATCAGGTCCACCCAATAGCCGCGGAACCAATCGCGCCGCCACCTTGCGCGCCCGTCCATCCTCGATCGACGCCAGCAACCGCGGCAAGAGCCCCGCCAGCGCCTCCGCCGCCGGACGAACGGACTGCGGATCGGACAGGAACCGCTTGAAAACAGACGATAAGTCAATCTTCGCAAGGGTCCGCGCCACCTCCGCCTCGGTGATCACATGGTTGGCGACGAACGATCCCAAAGCACGCCCAAGGCGGGCCTTCTGCGCCGGAATGATCGCGGTATGCGGTATCGGCAGCCCGAGCGGATGGCGGAACAGGGCGGTCACCGCAAACCAGTCCGCCAGCCCACCCACCAGCCCGGCCGTCGCCGCCGCGCGTAGCAAGTCCGCACCATAACCCGTTGGTAGAAAATGACTTCCAGCCGTCAGCCCTGCCATCCCCGCAAGCAAGCCACTCGCCACCGCCTTGTGGCGGCGTAAAGTGGCGCGCAGCGGCGCATCGGGATCATCGGTCAGATTCACCATGGCTGAGCATACCACACACCAATCGTTTGCCGGAGAGCGCGCGCAATGTTATACTATAACTATGCAAGACCCGCTCGCCCTCACCGTCGGCGCAACCCCACGCCTCTGCCTCGCTGCCGGACTTATCCTTCTGATATGGCTGGCTGTTTTATGGGCGATGGCATGATCAACCTGACCGACCTCACCTGCTTGCACGACCGCCGCCCCGCCGTCCACCACCTCACCGGTCGCTTCACCCCGGGCAGCCTCACCGCCATTGTCGGCCCCAACGGTGCCGGGAAGACCACCTTGCTGCGCACAATCGCAGGGCTGCATACCTCCTATGAAGGCCGCATCGTCCGCGGCGGCCGCATCGCCCTGCTGCCGCAATCCCCCAACCTCGACCGTGCTTTCCCGATCACCTGCGCCGAAGTCGCGGCCATGGGCACCTGGTCCGCGATGCACGCCTTCCACCCGATGCCGGACCCCGACAACATCGGAGAATCCCTTGAAACCGTGGGGCTATCCGGCTTTGCCACCCGCCTCGTCGGTACCCTCTCCGCCGGCCAGTTCCAGCGCCTCCTCTTCGCCCGCCTGATCCTGCAGGACGCCCCGATCCTCCTGCTCGACGAACCGTTCAACGCCGTCGACGCCCGCACGGAGGCGGACCTGCTGCGCCTCATCCAGCGCTGGCATGCTGCCGGCAAAACCATTGTCGCCGTGCTCCACGACCTCGACCTCGTGCGCCGCGCCTTCCCCGACACGCTCCTGCTGGCCCGCGATAAAATCGCATGGGATCAAACCTCTATCGCCCTTTCCTCCGAGAATAGCCTGAAGGCCCGCTTGACCGCCGAGGCCTGGGCCGAGCAACCCGAACTCTGCCTGGACGCCGCGTGATCCACGCATTGCTGGTCGAGCCCTTCGCCCTCGGCTTCATGCGCCGTGCCCTCGCGGGCTGCCTTGCCCTCTCCATCGCCGGCCCGCCGCTCGGCGTGTTCCTCGTCCTGCGCCGCATGAGCCTGATGAGCGATGTACTCCAGCACGGCATCCTCCCCGGCATCGCGCTAGGCGCAGTTATCGGCGGAATTTCGGTGGTCGCGATGGGTCTCGGCGGCTTCGCGGCCGGCCTCGCCGTCGCCCTCCTGGCCGGCTGGCTGGCGCGCGCCACTGGCGGGAGGGAGGACAGCCAACTCGCCGGCATCTATATGATCGCACTGGCCCTCGGCGTCGCCATCGTCTCCATGCAGCGCGGCGCGGATCTTACCCATCTGCTGTTTGGCAGCGTGTTAGGCGTTGATGATACAGCACTTTTCCTGATGGCCGGCGTCGCGACCCTGGTCCTCCCTGCCCTCGCCTTGCTCTGGCGCCCGCTGATCCTGGAGAGCTTCGACCCCGAATTCATGCGTGCCGTCGGCGCCCCGGGTGCCGCCGTCCACCTCGCCTTCATGGCCCTCGTCGTCCTCTGCGTCGTCGCTGGCTTTACCGCTTTGGGCACGTTGATGTCGGTCGGCCTGATGATGCTCCCGGCCGTCGCCGCCCGGCATTGGGCCGCCACCCTCGCCGGCCAGGTTCGCGCCGCCGTGGCACTGGCCGTCCTCGCCTCCTTCCTCGGCCTCCTGCTGTCCTTCCACGCCGATCTGCCCGCCGGCCCCGCCATCGTGCTGACCGCCGGCGCCATCTGGATCGCCAGCCTGCTTGCCGGCCCGCGCGAGAGTCTACGGCGACGGCTTGTCCGGCACACCCATTTCGCCGGATGATGCCGGCCCACCAAGGAGGCGCCCATGACCATTCGCCGCTTGCAGCCTGAAACCCGTCTCGCTGGCGCCGTCGTGCACGGCGATACCGTCTATCTCGCCGGCCAGGTCGCCGATGACACCAGCCTCGATGCCGAGGGCCAGACGGTGGACATCCTGCGCCAGATTGACGCGCTGCTGGCCGAGGCCGGCACCGACAAGTCCCGCCTGCTCAGTGTGCAGATTTTCTTGAGGGATATCCGCGATATAGCAGCGATGAACCGGGCCTGGGACGCGTGGCTCGACCCCACCGCCAAGCCCGCCCGCGCGACCGTGCAGGCGCCGCTGGCCGACCCCGAATGGCGTGTCGAGATCACCGGCATCGCCGCCTTGCCGTGAACCCCACGCACGGGAACATCGACCGGCACTGGCTCCACGCCACCGTTTTTACCCTGATTCTGGTGGGTCTGGGCACGGCCGCAATCGGCGCGTTGTCCTTTGCGCAGCCTCGCTTAGGTCTGGATTCGGCTATGGGGACATCACGCCGCAGGGCCCGCTGGTGCGCGGATTGGCGGCGATCGAGGTGGTGATGCGGCTGTTGCTGCTGCTGTTCGGATTTTCAGAGATCATGCGCAGCCGCTCCCGCCGGCCACCCCCGAGCACGAAGAAACCCTGATCGCGGCTTGGTTTGGCCATGATCGGGGCCTACCAGTGTCGCAACGATGGAGATGACCATGGACTGGACAGGCCGCAAAATTCTGGTGACGGGCGGCGCAGGCTTCCTCGGCTCGAATCTATGCCATGCGCTGGTGGCGCGCGGCGCCAAGGTGACGGCGCTCGACGGGTTCCTGTTCGGCGGCGGCGCCAATCCCGCCAATCTCGACGGCGCGGACGTTGACCTCGTGCGCGCCGACATCCGTGAAATCGACCTCCGCCCGCTCTGCGAGGGGGCCGAGGTGATCTTCAACCTGGCCGCCCAGACCAGCCACATGGGTGGGCAGCGCGACCCGCTGGCCGATATCGCGGTTAACGCGGTGGCCCAGGTACGGCTGATCCAGGCGGCGCGCGAGGCGGCGCCCACGGCGATCGTCGTGCACGCCTCGACGCGGCAGTTCTACGGCAAGCCACAGCAATTGCCGGTCGATGAGAGCCACCCCGTCAATCCGCCCGACGCCAATGGCGTGTCCAAATTCGCTGGCGAGCAGTACTGGATGATCGAACACCGCACCGCCGGCCGTCCGGTGGTCAGCCTGCGGTTGACGAACTGCTACGGCCCTCGCCTGCGCATCCGCGACGCCCGGCAGACCTTCCTCGGCATCTGGATACGCTGCGCGCTAGAGGGAAAGCCGTTCGAGGTTTGGGGCGGCGAGCAGTTGCGCGACCTCACCTATGTCGATGACGTCACCGAAGCGTTTCTCGCCGCCGCCGATCCGGCCTGCCACGGCAATGTCTACAACATCGGCGGTCCGCCGCCGGCGTCGCTGCTCGAACTGGCGGGGTTGATGCAGAAAATCGTGCCCAGCGCAGAATTCGTCCATCGCGAATTCCCCGCCGACCGCAAGGCCATCGACATCGGTAGCTACCACGCCGATGACCGCGCGTTCCGGGCCGCCTCCGGCTGGGCGCCGAAAATCGGGCTGGAGGAAGGTATTCGCCGCTCGGTGGACTGGTATCGGTCGCGGCTGGCGGCGTATCTGTGAGGCCATGATGAACATACCGATGATCCCGCAAGCCAATCCCGGCGCCGGCTACCGCGCCCTCAAGACCGAGATCGACGCCGCCGTGGCCCGCGCACTGGCCTCCGGTTGGTATATCCTCGGCGCCGAGGGCCGCGCATTCGAGGCGGAATATGCGGCGTGGATGGGCGCGGCACGCGCGGTCGGCTGTGCCAACGGCACCGACGCGCTGGCGCTGGCGCTGCGTGGTCTCGGCATCGGGCCGGGCTGCGCGGTGGCGACCGTCTCGCACACCGCGGTCGCCACGGTGGCGGCGATCGAGATGGTCGGCGCGACCCCCGTGCTGATCGACATCGACCCGGCGCACTACACCATGGACCCTGTCGAACTGGCCGCCGTGCTCGACCATCCGCCGGCCGGGTTGCCGCCGATCAGGGCCGTCATCCCCGTGCATCTCTACGGTCAACCCGTTGATCTCGCACCGATCATGGCCGCAGCCGCGCGGCATGGCGCGGCGGTGATCGAGGATTGCAGCCAGGCGCACGGGGCCACTCTGGGCAACCGCAAAGTTGGCACGTTCACGGAAATCGCCACGTTCAGCCTGTATCCGACGAAGAATCTCGGCGCCCTCGGCGATGGCGGGGTGATCACCACGGGGTCACCGGACCTCGCCGACAAGATCGCGGCGCTGCGGCAGTACGGCTGGCGCACGCACTACATCTCCGACGATGTCGGGGTGAATTCGCGGCTCGACGAGATCCAGGCGGCCATTCTGCGGGTGAAACTGACCCATCTCGACGCGCATAACGCGCGCCGGCAGGCGATTGCAGCGGCGTATGACGGGGCGCTCCCAGCCGCATTGCGCCCGGCGCGGCGCGCGGGGGCAACGCACGTGTTCCACCAATACGTGCTGCGCGTGGCCGATCGCGCGGCCGTGCAGGCACGACTGCGCGAGGCCGGGATCGCCACCGGCATCCACTACCCCGCGCCCGTGCATCTGCAACCGGCCTATCGCGGACGCATTGCGATGGGCCCGGCGGGCTGCGTGGTGACGGAGGCGGCGGCTGCGGCAGTGCTGTCGCTGCCGATGTATCCCGAACTCACGGACGCCGAAGTCGCCCGCATTGCCGAAGCGGCGCGGGCGGTGTTCGGCCCGTCCCGGACGGCTTAATCCCGGACGGCTTAATCGCGGACGGCTTAATCCCGAACGGCGACCTTCACCGCGGCGCGGGCGACGGTGCGGATGTCCGGGCGCGGACGGCCAGACGCCAGGCCGATCTCGCGGTCCTGCGCCTCGATGATCGCCTTGGCCGGGTCGTCGCCGTCCAGGCCCGTCAACGCGGTGGCGGGAACCCGGCGGTTGGAACTGCGGGTGCCGTCAACGTAGTACACGTCAAACGACACGAAGCTTGTCTCGATGCGGCGTCTAGGTGGGGCCATTGGTGTCGTCCTTTGGTGCATCGCTGGCCATCTGGGGCGAATCGGCTGGCACGGAAGGGTTGTCGCGCTCGGCCTTGCGGCGGGCGATCTCCTCCTCCTTCTCGCGCTGCTTGGCGTCCTGCTTGGCCTGCTTGGCGCGATTACGTTCGGCACGCTGCTGGTTGTAGTTGACCTTGAATGCCATGACGTCCTTCCGAGAATTGCGTAGCGAAGCGGCGCGTGGCCGACTGCCACGGTGCGCGGAAACACCCACGCACCCGTTTTGGCACCCTGCCCCTGAAATTTGCGGCCACACCGAATGCGATAGCCGGCGGCATTGGCCACCGGCCATGCACCATTGCCGCACCTTCGACCACAGGCGCCGCGTCAGGGCAAGTGCCGACCCGGTGTCTACGCCTTATCGACCAGGTAGTCCCGATATTTCTCGCGCAGCACGAGCTTGTGCACCTTCCCGGTCGCGGTATGCGGCAGTTCCTCCAGCACGAGCACGTCATCGGGCAGCCACCAATGCGCGACCTTGCCGGCGAAAATCCCCATCAAATCAACCTTGTCGATGGTGCAGCCGGGCTTGGGGACGACAATCAGCAACGGCCGTTCGTCCCATTTTACGTGGCGCGCGGCGATGATGGCGGCCTCGGCCACGTCGGGGTGGCCGGCGGCGATGTTTTCGAGCTGCACGGAGCTGATCCACTCGCCGCCGGACTTGATCACGTCCTTGGCGCGGTCGGTGATCTCCATGAACCCGTCGGAGTCGATGGTGGCAATGTCGCCGGTGGAGAACCAGCCCTCGGCGTCGAGCGCGCTGCCAGGCTCGTCGCCGAAATAGGCGCTGCAAACCCACGGGCCGCGCACCTGCAACAGCCCGAACGCCACGCCGTCCCACGGCAAGGCGGCGCCGTCATCGCCGATGATGCGCATTTCCACGCCCCAGAGCGCGCGGCCCTGCTTCTCCTTCAGCCGCAGCAACGCGTCGCCCGTGAGGTCGGCATTGGCGGCATTCGGCTGGCAATAGGTGCCGACCGGGCTCATCTCCGTCATGCCCCAGCCCTGGCCGAGATCGACACCGTACTCGGTGCCGAACGCCTCGGTCATCGAGCGCGGCACCGCCGATCCGCCGACGGTCAGGCGGCGCACGGTGTCGATGCGTTCGCCGGTCGCGCGCAGATGCTGCAACAACCCCAGCCACACCGTCGGCACGCCGCAGGAGACCGTGACGCGCTCGTCGTTCAGCAGCCCGGCCAGGCTGGCGCCGTCGAGGTGCCGGCCGGGCATGATGATCGCGGCCCCGGCCATTGGCGCCGAGTAAGGAATGCCCCAGGCATTGACGTGGAACATCGGCACCACCGGCAGAATGCGATCGACCGCACGAATGCCGATGACGTCGCCGACATTCACCGCCAGCGCGTGCAACAACGTGGAGCGATGGCTGTAGAGCACGCCTTTCGGGCGGCCCGTTGTGCCCGAGGTGTAGCAGAGCGAGGCGGCGCTACGCTCGTCGAACTCGGGCCAGATGAAGCTCTCATCGGCGCCGGCGACGAGATCCTCGTAGCACAGCAGATCCATCCCCGCCGGCAGGGCAAGCGTCGGTATCTGCGCCCGATCGCCCAGCACCACGATGGCACGCACATTGGCCTTCAGATGTTCGGCAATGGCGGCGATCAGCGGCGCGAAGATGCCGTCGATGAAGATGATCCGGTCCTGCGCGTGGTTGACGATGTAGACGACATCGGCCGGCGCCAGCCGCGGATTGATGGTGTGGCAGATCGCACCCATGCCGGAGATGGCGTAGTACAGTTCAAGGTGGCGGAACCCGTTCAGCGCCACCGTCGCCACACGGTCCCCGGGCTTGATACCCAGGCGAACCAGGGCGCCCGCCAACCGGCGCGACCGGCGCTCGATCTCGGCGTAGTTGGTGCGATGAATGCTGCCATCGACGGCCTTGGACACCACCTCGCCCTTCGCATGCTGGCGGGCGGCATGGGTGATGATCGAGGAGATCATCAACGGGCGATCCTGCATCAATCCGAACATGGCGTTTGCCTCCCCGGCGTTTTGCCTATTTTGCAGAGGGGGCAGGCGCAAGGCAATCAGGGGAATCAATCAAGGCTCCGCAGGCCCTTTGCCGGCGGAGCCTTGATTGCCTAGCAAACCCTACCGGTGCGCCGCCATAAAAGCCTTGATCGTCGGCGCGACATCGGCGCGGAAGCGTTTGCCGTTGAACAGGCCGTAATGGCCAACGCCCTTCTGTTCGAGATGGCCGTGCATGTCGGCCGGCAGGCGATGCGCCAGCGGATGGGCGGCGCGAGTTTGGCCGAGGCCGGAGATGTCGTCGCGCTCGCCTTCGATGGTCAGCATGGCCGTACGTTCGTTGGCGCCGATATCGACCTTTTCGCCGCGATGCATCATCAGGCCGCGCGGCAGCAAGTGGCGATGGAACACCTGGTCGATGGTCTGGATGTAGAACGCGGCCGAGAGGTCCATCACCGAGCGGTACTCGTCGTAGAAGGCGCGCTTGGAGCCAAGCGGTTCGCCGTCGCCCTCGACGAGATGCTGGAACATCTCCCAATGCGCCTGGACGTGCTTGTCCAGGTTCATCGCCATGAAGCCGGCAAGTTGGAGGAAGCCGGGATAGACCTTGCGCATGACGCCGACATTGCCGAAGGGCACGCGGTGGATGACGTTGTTGTGGAACCAGTCGAGCTTGTGTTTCTTGGCGAAGACGTTGACCTGGGTCGGTGCCTCGCGCGTGTCGATGGGGCCGCCGATCAGGGTCATGCTGCGCGGGCAGGCTTGCGGGTCGTTGGCGTTCATCAGCGAGATCGCGGCGAGCACGGGGACGGCGGGTTGGCAGACGGCGATGACGTGGGTGTCGGGGCCGAGGATGCGCAGGAACTCGGTCACGTAGTCGATGTAGTCGTTGAGGTCGAACTCCGGGCCGAGCACCGAAATCTCGCGCGCGTCGCGCCAATCGGTGATGTAGACGTCGTGATCGGGCAGGAATGCCTCGACCGTGCCGCGCAGCAGCGTCGCATAGTGGCCGGACATCGGCGCGACCATCAGGATTTTCGGGTCATTCGGCCGGTCCGCGAGGCGGACGAAGCGCTTGAGGTCGCCCCATGGGCGGGCAGCGACCACTTCCTCCACCACGCCGACCGTGGCGCCATCGATCACGGTGCTGCGGTGACCAAAGATGGGTTTGCCGAACGGGCGCGTGGTGTGTTCGAAGCTGTCCAGCGCGGCGCTGGCGATCTTGGCGATCGGCGAGGGACGGAACGGGTTGAACGGGTTGTCGAGCACCTGGAGGGCGGAGGTGGCGAACATGCGCATCGGAGCCATCGCGGCGCGTTGCATCTCATAGACTTGATAGAGCATGCGAGTCCTTCTCGACGGTGCCGCGCTGGGAGCATGCGGCATTGCAGCATTGGGAACAAACACGCCCCATGCGCTCTTTCCTGGCGTTTCGCCAGCATGCACCTGACATACCAGGGCAGAGTCTTGCCTTGTCCGCATACGCCATCTTCCATAAGAAGATGTTAGGAGAAGGACAGGGAAACGCATGAAACCTCTACACGAGCTGTTCGACCTCACCGGCCGTGTCGCATTGGTCACCGGCGGATCGCGCGGGCTGGGCCTGCAGATCGCCGAGGCGTTGGGCGAGTTTGGCGCCAGCATTGCCATCGCCGCCCGCAAGCAGGACGAACTGGACACCGCTCTCGCGCATCTGACCGCGCACGGTATCGCCGCGAGTGCGCATAGCGCCGATCTGCGCACTCCCGAAGCGGCGGACGCGCTGGTAAAGGCTGTTATGGTGCATTGGGGGAAGGTCGACATCCTGGTCAACAACGCCGGCGCGAGCTGGGGGGCGGCAGCACAGGACCACATGCCCGAGCATTGGCGCCGGGTGATGGATGTGAACGTGGATGGGCTGTTCTACCTCACCCAATGCGTCGGCCGCGCGTCGATGATCCCGCGCAAGACCGGCCGGGTGATCAATATCGCTTCGGTCGCCGGGCTGAAGGGGCATCACCATTCGGGCACGCCGACGATTGCCTACAACACGTCCAAGGGCGCCGTGGTGATGCTGACCCGGGCGCTGGCGGCCGAATGGGGGCAGCACGGCATCACCGTGAACGCCATCGCGCCAGGCTGGTTTCCGTCAAGAATGACCAAGGGGACGCTGGAGACGCATGGCGAGGCGTTCGCGGAACGCACACCGCTGGGCAAGCTCGGCGGGGCCCAGGATCTCAAGGGAGCCGCGCTGTTGTTTGCCAGTGACGCGGGCGGGCATATCACCGGCCAGATCCTTGCCATCGACGGCGGCGCTTCGGTGATTTGAAGAACAAGTATGGGAAATAACAATCATGACCGATATCTATATCGTCGCAGGCGTCCGCACCGCCGTTGGCACCTTCGGCGGCACGTTGAAGGATATCTCGCCGAGCGCGCTGGTCGCCCATGTGACCGCGGAAGCGGTACGACGCAGCGGCGTGGCGCGTGAGGAGGTCGGCCTCGCGGTCTTTGGCCAGGTGGTGCAGACCGAGCCGCGCGACATGTATATTTCTCGCATCGCGGTGATCGAGGGCGGGTTGCCGCAGGAGACCCCTGCCCTCACCGTCAATCGGCTCTGCGGCAGCGGGTTGCAGGCGATCCTGACCGCGGCCAATGCCATTCGCTGTGGCGAGGCGGAGATCGCGGTAGCCGGTGGCGTGGAGAACATGTCCCGCGCGCCCTACCAGGTGCCGTCGGCGCGCTGGGGGCAGAAGATGGGGGATACGCAATTCCTCGACACGTTGAATGGCGCGCTGAACGATCCGTTCCATCGGATCCTCATGGGCGTGACAGCGGAGAACTTGGCCGCGAGCCATCAGATCACGCGGGACCAACAGGACGCGCTGGCGCTGGAAAGCCATCGTCGTGCCAGTTCCGCGATCCGCGAGGGACGGTTCAAGGATCAGATCACCGGGATCGAGGTGAAGACACGCAAGGGTCCGGCGACGTTCGATACCGATGAGCATGTGCGCTATGACGCGCAAGCCTCTGATTTTGCCGGATTGCGGACGGTCTTCAAGAAGGACGGCACGGTCACGGCCGGCAATGCGTCGGGCATCAATGATGGGGCGGCGGCGGTGGTGATCGCCAGCGGCGAGGCGGTGCGGCGGTTGAACTTGACGCCGCTGGTGCGCATCGTCTCGGCCGGGCATGCCGGCGTCGATCCGGCGTACATGGGCATCGGGCCGGTCCCGGCGTCACGCACCGCACTGAAGCGTGCGGGAATTGGTGTCAACGATCTCGATGTGATCGAGGCCAATGAGGCGTTTGCGGCGCAAGCCTGCGCGGTGGCCAAGGATATGGGATTCGATCCCGCCAAGGTGAACCCGAATGGCAGCGGCATTTCGCTCGGGCATCCCGTCGGCGCGACCGGGGCGATCGTGACGATCAAGGCGATGTATGAGTTGGCGCGGATTGGAGGACGCTATGCGCTGGTGACGATGTGCATCGGCGGCGGCCAGGGAATCGCGGCCGTGCTGGAACGCGCCTGATCGCGCCGGCGACCGTTCTCGCTGTCGATCTCGGCGGCACCTCGCTGCGGGCGGCGCGGGTGACTGTTGACGGCGAGATCGCTGCCATGGCGGTGCGCCCGCATCGCATCGGCGAAGAGGCGGATGCGCGGGACTGGTGGCGCGCGCTGCTGGACGCACTGGCGGAGATCGGGACGGACGGCGTGCGCGGGATCGCCATCGGCGGGTTCACGCGCAGCCAAATTCTGGTGGATGTGGCGGGGGTGCCGGTGCGTCCGGCGCAGTGCTTTCCAGATGGCCGAGCCGATCCCGTGCCGGGGGCCGAGGCCGGCACCTGGATGGCGATGACGGCGTTTCATCCGGCGGCGCGACTGGCATGGGTGGCGCGGCACGATCCGACGGCGTTGGCGCGCACACGATATGTCTTACAACCCGCTGATTTTCTGTCTTTTCAGCTAACGGCACGCGCGGCGTCGGACCGGATTGCCAATTGCTGGGTGATCGATCGGCGGGGCGCTGTTACCCTCGAACCGCTGCGTCGCGCCGGGATTGATCCAGGCTTGATGCCCGAACTGCTGGCGCCGGGTGCCGCACTTGGCCCAGCGCGCGACGTTGCGGGTCTGGCGGGGGTGCCGGTGTTCCTCGGGTCGATGGACACTTGGGTGGCCAGCATCGGCGCCGGGGTTGGCCGGGCGAAGGATGCGTATCTGATCGCGGGCAGCACCGATGCCGGCGGGGTGCTGACGGCGGCGGCGGAAGAGCGGCCGGGGCTGGTGACGCTGCCGTGGGGCGATGGCGTTTTTCATACGGGCGGGCCGAGTTCAGCGGGCGGAGCGTGCTTGGACTGGGCGGCGCGGCTGCTTGGGCTCGCGGATGCCGCGGCGGTGATCGCGCGGGCGGAGACGGCCGGCGCGGCGCCGCCGCTGCTGTTCATCCCCGCCCTGATCGGCAGTCGGGCACCCTATTGGCGGGCGCAGGCGCGTGGGGCGCTGCTTGGGTTGGACGCGGCGCATGGGCCGGCGGAGATCGCGCGGGCCGTGCTGGAGGGGATTGCCTGTGCCGATCGGGACCTGTTCGGCGGGCTGGATTTCGAGCGCCTGGTGATCGCCGGTGGCGGGGCGCGGGCGGATTTCGCCTGCCAGGTGCGCGCCGACATGCTGGGTCGCCCCGTGTATCGGGTGGCCGGCGAGCCGGGGTTGGCGGGGGCGGCGGTGCTGGCGTGGGTGGGGCTGGGCGTCTATGCGTCGGTGATCGAAGCGCAGGCGGCGATGTGCCGGCCCGATCGGGTTTTCGCGCCGCGCCCCTCGGTGCGCGGCGAACGGCTTTACAGCGCGTTCGCCCGGGCGCAGGAAGCCGCATCCCTGCTGACGGACCCCGCATGACCGCCGAGACACGCGCATTCCTTGGCCGCTACGGAACCGCGCTGGCGGCGCTCGGAGTGTTCGCATTCTTTGCCGCGACGGCGACCAACTTCCTCGCGTTTGGGAACTTGATCGGAATCGCCAAGCATATCAGCCACATCGCCATTCTCGGCATCGGCTTCTCGATGGCGCTGATCGCCGCTGAGCTTGATCTGTCGTTCGCCAATGTCGCCTCGTTGGCGGCGGTGGCGACGGGCCTGCTGGTGCATCGGGGCTACGCGCCGGAGTTGGCGATCCTGGCGGGGCTGGCGATCGGGGCGGGGTTCGGGGTGGCCAACGGGCTGATCGTGACGCTGCTGAAAATACCTTCGCTGATCGCGACGCTGGCGGTGGCGGCGATCGCCAATGGGTTTGCGTTCATGCTGACCGATGGGGTGTCCGTGGTCGGCCGGTGGCCAGCGCGGTTCACCGATCTCGGGCGGGGGACGCTGCTGGGGTTGCCGGCGCTGGTGTGGTGGACGGGCGGCGTGGCGCTGGTGGCCATGCTATTCCTCAAGCAGACGCGCACCGGGTTTCGCCTGCTCTGCACGGGGGAGTCGCTGAATGCGGCCACGCTTGCCGGATTGCCGGTGCGGCGTTTGAAGGTGCTCGGCCTCGGACTATCGGGGGCGGCGGCGGGGCTGGTGGCGGTGCTGCTGACGGCGAGCCTGTCCTCGGCGGCGCCCAGCATGGCCGGGGATTTCCTGCTCACCGCCATCGCCGCGGTGATGCTGGGGATGACGATGTTCGAGCCAGGACATCCGAATATTCCGGGCACGCTGGTTGGTGCGCTGACCATCGGTATGCTCGGGAACGGGTTGGTGTTGCTGGGCGCGCCCTACTACGTGCAGGACATTTTTCTGGGTATCATCATCATCGGATCGGTCGCGGTCTCGGCGAGTGTGCTGAGCCGGGCCGCGTTCGAAGTATAAGGAGGCTTCGATGCGCCTACTGGCCGCCCTGTTGTTGCCGCTGCTGTTCTTGGCAGGTGGCGTGCAAGCGAAGGTGCTGAAGATCGGCATTGTCGCCTTCCAGATGTCGTCGGAAACGCATGCGCGCGCGGCCAATGCGGCCGAGGCGGCGGCGAAGGCGCTCGGGTGGTCGGTGACGTTGCTCAATTCGCGCGGCTCGGTGCCCGAGAGCGCGGCGCAGATCGAGAATTTGATTTCCGCCAAGGTGGACGCGCTGGTGCTGTGCATGAGCAAGCCGGTGGAACTCGACGCGCAGATGGCGGCGGCGAAGGCGGCCGGGATTGCTGTGATCACCATCGCCAGCGGCACCAGCCCGCATACGCTGACGGATATCCAGGCCAACGAATATCAGGTGGGCAGCGACGCCACGCTGCATCTGCTCGGGCTGATGAATTATCGCGGCGCGCTGCTGACCGAGCGGTTCGAGGCCAATGTCTCGACCCGTATTCGCGGCCGCATGCTGGAGGCGGTGCTCGCCGAGAACAGCGCCGTGAAGGTGTTGGCGAGCCACTCGATGGCGCGCACGGCGACGTGGCAGGAGGATGTGCGGGCCGGGATGGGCGCGCTGATGCAACGCGAACGTGGGAAGTTCGACGGGATCTGGGCGAGTTTCGACGGGCAGGCCTTCGTGATCGACGACATCCTGCAGCAGGAGGGCGCCACGAAGGGGAAAATACCGCTGGTCAGCATGGATGGCGGGCAGCAGACGTTTGCACGTATTCGCGACCCGAAAAGCCTGATCGTCGCCACCGTCGCGGTGCCGTTCGAATTGATGGGGCAGAAGGCGATCGGGCTGCTCGACGCCATCGTCGCCAACGGAGCGAAGGCGGAGAGCGTGCTGAAGGGGCCGTATGTGCTGGTGCCCGCGGTGTTGGTGGATGCGAGCAACGTGCCGGCCGAGGGCAAGTGGCCCTGGTAGGGTGCGGGCGGTAAGGCGGCGGCCATGAGCCTCGCGGGGCCGTTGCTGAGCCTGCGTGGCATCGGCAAGAGCTATGGGCCGGTGCGGGCGCTGGAGGGCATTGATCTGCACATCAACGCCCGCGAGGTGCTCGGCATTTGCGGCGACAATGGCGCGGGGAAGTCCACGCTGATCCGTATTCTCGCCGGGGCGGAGCTGCCGAGCGAGGGGACGTTAGTGATCAACGGCGAGCCGGTACGGTTCCGCTCGCCGGCGGCGGCTTTGGCGCGCGGGATTGCCACGATCTATCAGGATCTCGCATTGGCACCGCGGCTGTCGATTGCGCAGAACGTGTTCATGGGCGGGGAATTGCTCCGCGGACCGGCGGTGTTCGGGCTCCTCGATCGTCCGCGCATGCGGCGCGAGGCGGAGATGTATCTGGACCGGTTCGGCTTCGCGGGGATCGACATGAACCGCCCGGTAGCCGATCTGTCGGGCGGCCAGCGCCAAGCGGTGGCGCTGGCGCGGGCGTTGCGCTGGCGGGCGCGGATGGTCATCATGGACGAGCCGACGGCGGCGCTGGGCGTGGCGGAAAGCCGGCAGGTGCTTGATCTCATCGTGCGGTTGCGCAGCGAGGGGGTGACGGTGGTGCTGGTCAGCCACAACATGGATGATCTGGTCGCAGTGACGACGCGGGTTGTGGTGATGAAGAAAGGGCGCAAGGCGGGCGAGGCGGAGACGTCGCGGCTCGATGCACAGAAGCTCGCGCAGGCGGTCATGAGCGGGATCGTCGAGCCGCCGCCGCCGCCCGAGCCGTTCTGGGATGACGATCCCGACGACCTCGCGTCCAAGTCATGGCCGTCGCCCGATGCCCCGTTCGTTTGAGCGGGCCTATGCGGCGGTCGCGGATGCGGTCGCGGCAGGGCGAATTCCCGGGGCCGTGCTGGGCGTGCTCGGCGCGGACGGGACGCGGGAGGTACGCGTCGCTGGATGGGCACAGATCGTGCCGACCCAAGTGGCGATGGGGCGGGACACCTGGTTCGATCTGGCGTCGCTGACCAAGGTGGTATTCACGACGACGGCGATCCTGCGGCTGGTGGCGGCCGGGCGGATCGGGCTCGATGACCCGCTGACGGTAGCAATCCCCGATCTCCGGCAATACGACGTGGAGGGCGCGGCGGAGCGGCGGCTGACGTTTCGGCAGTGCCTGAGTCACCAGACGCATCTGCCGGCGGTCGAGCCGCTGTATACTTACGGGCAGGACCCGGCGACGCTGCGGGCTTTCGTGTTGCAGCGGGAGTGGCAAGCGGGACTACCGGTGTATTCAGATATCAATTTCATTCTGCTCGGCATCGCGCTCGAACGGTTGACCGGGCGGACGCTCGGCGATCTCGCGGCGGACGGGTTCACCTTCCGCCCGGATCCTCTGACGTGCGCGGCGACCGAAGCGTGTAGCTGGCGAGGGCGGGTGATGCGGGGCGAGGTGCATGACGAGAACGCCTTCGCGCTGGGCGGGGCGTCGGGGCATGCCGGGCTGTTCGGCACGGTCGATCTGCTGCTGGATTTCGCCGGCGGTTTGCTGGCTGGCACTGTCTTGGACACGGCTTTGGTGGCGGCGTTGCGCATGCCGCAATCTGCGACGCGGGGGCTGGGGTGGGAGATCGCCTATTCCGGCTGGTCCGGCGGGGATGACTGCCCGGAGGGGACGATCGGGCATACCGGTTTCACCGGCACGGGGTTGTGGATCGACTTCGCCGGGCAGCGCGCGTGGTCGCTGTTGACCAATCGGGTGCATCCGAGCCGGTTTGCCGCGAGCGGGATTGTGGCACTGCGGCGCGCGGTGGGTGCGGCGATCTGCGCGGATGAAGGCTGATGGACGTCTGGCCGCGCTATGACATCAACCATGTCCTCACCTACGGCCAGTCGCTGTCGAGCGGCTGGGAGGGGGTGCCGGTGCTGTCGGTGCGGCCATCGGCGGACTGCCTGATGCTGGGGAATGCCGTCCGCCCGCTGCACGAGAACGCGGCCACCTGGCAACCGGTGGGCGATGCCGTGTTCCGTCCGCTGGCGGCGCGGGCGCAGGATATCGGCACCGGGCGAGTTCTGGCGGAGGAGGAGGCGCTGATCGGGGAGGTCGGCGGCCTGCCGCTAGGGGAGACGGTGCTGGAGGCCGCGGTGACGCTGTGGCGGCGGCGCATGCGCAACGTGCTCGGGGATGCGGTGGAGGGGCGGCAGATCGCCGCCAGTTCCTGTGGGGTCGGCGGCCGCAGCATCGAACAACTGGCATGCGGGGCGGCGCCTGAGTTGTTCGATCGGCTGCGCGGATGCGTCGGCGTGGCTCGGCAGGCGGCGACGGCGGCGGGGAAGACGTATGGGGTGGCGGCGCTGCTGTTCATGCAGGGGGAGGCGAATAGCTGGGGCAACGGCACGGCGGATCGGGCGGAGTACAAGGCGAGGCTGCGCGACCTCTATCGCGATTTCCGCATGCAGATCGCCGGTGATACGCAGGACGGAGGGCGAACGCCGATGTTCATCTGCCAGACAGGCGGCCACTACGCGACCGACGACAACGCGATCGCGCAGGCGCAGCTTGAACTGACGCTGGAGGAACCCGGCTGCTTTCTGGTGGGGCCGGTTTACCCGGTGCCGGCGCGCGCAAGTGGGCATCTGCATGCCGATGGCTACCGTTGGCTCGGCGCGCAGTTCGGCATGGTGCTGCAGCGCGTGCTGACGCGCGGCCGGGGGTGGCGGGCGTTGCAGCCGCTTGATGCGATGCAGGACGGGGCACGGCTGCGCGTGCGATTTCATGTGCCGGTGCCGCCACTCGCCTGGGGCGAGCCATTCGTCGGCGAGGTGCGGCGGACCATCGCCGATCGGGGATTCACGGTCAGCGACGACGCTGGGATCATCGGGATATCCGCCGTTGAACTGGACGGACCCGATCGCGTGACGATCGCGCTGGAACGGCCGCCAGGGCCAGGTGCCAGGCTGCTCTATGCCGATCGGCGGCATGGCGGGCGGGGCGGCCTGCATGACAGCGATCCCGGGTTGGCGTTGGACCGGTTCGCCGGCGCGGGCTTGCCGGCCGGGGCGAACGCGGACCTCGTCGGGGAGCGCTATCCGCTGAGGAACTGGTGCGTGGCGTTCAATATTCCGATCACTCTGGTGATCATTGGGGCAGAATAGGTTCGATCGTCTCCAGATGATGGCAGGCGACGGTGTGGCCCGCGAATGGGCGCGGTTCCGGGCGTTCGGCGGTGCAGCGCGATGTCGCGTACGGGCAGCGCGAGGCGAAAGCGCAGCCGGGGGGCGGGTTGAGAGGTGACGGCAATTCGCCCTTGATGGCGATGGATTGCTTGCGGCGGCGTGGATCGACCGAGGGCGTGGCGGCCAGCAGCACCCGCGTGTACGGGTGTTGCGGGGTGGCGAAGATGGTCTCTTTCGGGCCGTGCTCGACGGGGCGCCCACAATACATGACCATCACTTCGCGGGCGATGTGACGGACGACGCTAAGGTCGTGGCTGATGAAGAGAAACGCCAGGCGGAGTTCGTCCTGGAGGTCCATCATCAGGTTCAGCACCTGGGCCTGGATGGAGACATCGAGCGCGGAGACCGGTTCGTCGGCGACGACGATGCGGGGGTTGAGCATCAGCGCGCGGGCGATGGCGATGCGCTGGCGCTGGCCGCCGGAGAACATATGCGGGTAGCGGGCGAACTGATCCTGGCGCAGGCCGACCTTGTCCATCATGGCGCGGGCCGCCGCCTCGCGGGCAGATGCATTGCCGCGGGCGTTGATTTCCAGCGGTTCGGTGAGAATCGCACCGACGGTCTTGCGCGGGTTGAGCGAGCCATAGGGGTTCTGGAACACCATCTGCACGGAAAGGCGCAGGCGCTTGCGGGCGGCATCGGTGTCGACGGACACGCCGTCGATGCTCAGTGAGCCGGCGGTCGGCGGTTCGATGAGGGTGGCGACACGCGCGAGGGTGGATTTGCCACACCCTGACTCGCCTACGACGGCGAGGGTTTCGCCTTCGCGCAGGGTGAAGGAGACGCCATCAACGGCCTTGACCACGCCCTTCGGCGCGAAAAGGCCGCCGCCGGCGGGGTAGTGGCGGCGGATGTTCTCGGCCTGCATCAGAATGGTCATGCCGGCACGCCTTGTGCGTTGCTCGGCACTCCGGCGGCGTCGAGCGGGGTGTGGCAGCGGGCGCGGGCGCCGTCGATCGCGTGCATCGAGGGGGCGTCCCCGCGGCAGCGGTCGTTGGCGAAGCGGCAGCGCGGGTTGAACAGGCAGCCTGCCGGGCGATCATCGATGCCGGGGACGACGCCGGGGATGGTCGGCAGGCGGGCGCGGCCCATGGCGCGTTCCGGCAGGGCGTCGAGCAAGGCGGCGGTGTAGGGGTGGCGAGGGGTGGCGAAGAGGGGAGCGGTCGCCTGCTCCTCGACCATCTGCCCAGCATACATCACCTGCACGCGTTCGGCGGTCTCGGCGACCACGCCCATGTCGTGCGTGATCAGCACGAGGCCCATGCGGTGCTGTTGCTGGAGGCCGAAGAGGAGGTCAAGGATCTGCTTCTGGATGGTGACGTCGAGCGCCGTGGTCGGTTCGTCCGCGACCAGCAGGCGCGGGTTGCAGGCGATGGCCATGGCGATCATGACGCGCTGGTTCATGCCCCCGGACAACTGGTGCGGGAAAGCACTCATGCGGCGGGCCGCGTCGGGGATGCCAACCTGGTCGAGCAGTTCGACGACGCGGTCCCGGACTTGCCGGCTGGGCACGGCGTTGTGGGCACGCAGGGCTTCGGCGATCTGCCAGCCGACGGGGTAGCAGGGATTCAGCGAGGTCATCGGTTCCTGGAAGACCATCGCCATGTCCTTGCCGATAACGCGGCGGCGGGCACGGGCGGTGAGGCCCATCAGGTCGATATCGCCGAAGCGCATGACATCGGCGGTCACGCGTCCCGGCCAGGCGATCAGGCCCATGGCGGCGAGCATGGAGACGGATTTTCCGGAGCCGGATTCGCCGACGATGCAGAGGATTTCGCCCTCCTCGACGGTCACATCAACGCCGTCGACGGCGCGGAAGCGGCCACGGGCAGTGGCGAATTCGACCACGAGGTTGCGAATTTCGAGCAGCGCCATCAGCGTTTCAATTTCGGATCGAGCGCGTCGCGCAACCCGTCGCCGACGAGGTTGAAGGCGAGCACGGTGAACAGTATGGCGAGGCCGGGCAGCGCCAGCACCCACCAGGCCCGCTGGTAGAATTGCAGGGCGCCCGACAGCATCGTGCCCCATTCCGGGGTTGGCGGCTGGGCGCCGAGGCCGAGGAAGCCGAGGGCGGCAGCGTCGAGGATAGCGACGGCGAACCCGAGGCTGACCTGGACGATCAGAGGGGCGAGGCAGTTCGGCAGCACGACGTCGAACATCAGCCGCAGCGTGCCGGCGCCGGCGCTGCGGGTGGCGGTGACGTAGTCGCGCGCGAGTTCGGAGAGGGCAGCCGCGCGGGCGAGGCGGGTGTAGCCTGGCAGGGTGACCACGACGACGGCAAGCATGGCGTTGAACAGGCCGGGGCCGAGGATGGCGACGATGACGATGGCCAGCAGCAATGACGGGAAGACCAGCAGCACATCCATCATGCGCATGATCGCGACATCAACGACGCCGCCGGCGAAGGCCGCGATGAGACCGAGCGAGGTGCCAGTAAGCAAGGCCAACCCAGCCACCGAGAAGCCGATGAGGATGGAGAGCCGGGCACCGTAGATAAGGCGGGAGAGCATATCGCGGCCGACATCGTCGGTGCCGAGGGGGAATTCCCAGATGCCACCCTCCTGCCAGACGGGCGGGATGAGGAAGTGGCTGCGGTACTGCTCGATGGGCGAATGGGGAGCGAGCACGTCCGCGAGGCCGGCTATGACGATCAGGGCGGCCATGATCGCGAGGCCGACCACGGCGCCGCGGTTCTCGGCGAAGCTGCGCCAGAACAATGTGAGCCTGCTCGGCATCAGCGGCGGATCCGCGGGTTGAGGAAGCCGTAGGTCAGGTCCACGCCGAGATTGACGAGGATGACGAGGACGGCGATCAGCAGGGTGCCGGTTTGCAACACGGGATAGTCGCGGCGCTGGATGCTCTCGACCAGCCAGTGGCCGACGCCGGGCCAGGAGAAGATCGTTTCGGTCAGGATCGCCCCGCTCAGCAGCGCCCCGACTTGCAGGCCGATGACGGTGACGACGGGGATGAGGGCGTTGCGCAACGCGTGGATGATCACGACGCGGCCGAGCGAGAGGCCCTTGGCGCGGGCGGTACGGATGTAGTCCTCGTTCAGCACTTCCAGCATGGCCGAGCGGGTCATGCGCGCGATGGTGGCCAACGGAATGGTGCCGAGGACGATCATCGGCAGCACCAAGTGGCTCCAGGCGGAGGTGCAGGCGCCGTCATCGTCGGACCAGGCGCAGTCGATCAGCATGAAACCGGACCAGGGCACGATGTAGATGACGTCGCTGATACGCCCGCTCACCGGGGTCCAGCCGAGGCTGACGGAGAAGACGAGGATCATCATCAGGCCCCACCAGAAGATCGGCATGGAGGCACCGGTGACGGAGACACCCATCAGGCCGTAGTCGAAGGCCGAGCCGCGCTTCACTGCGGCGATCACGCCGAGCGGCAGGCCGATGAGCATGGCGAACAGCATGGCGGAGAACGACAGCTCGATCGTAGCGGGAAAGAGGGTGATGAACTCCTTCCACACCGGCTCCCGGGTGACCACGGAGGTGCCGAGATCGCCGCTGAGGATTTGCATCTCGTAGTCGAGGAACTGCTTCCACAGCGGCTGGTCGTAGCCGAATTCGTGGCGAAGCTCGGCGAGCCGTTCGTCGGAGATGCCGTGCTCGCCGACGCGCGCCTCGATCGGGTCGCCGGGAACGAGATGAATGAGGAGGAAGGCAAGCAGGGTCACCCCGAAGAAGGTCGGGATGATCAGGGCCAGACGGCTGACGAAGAAGCGGAGCATGGGCGTACTCTTCCCGTCTCTCCCCTGTGGGGGGAGAGACGGGAGGAAGCCTGGCTACTTGAGGTCGACGACGTCGAAGCGGTGAGCGCCGAAGGGGCTCTGCTTGAAGCCGACGACGTTGGCGCGCATCGGCAGATAGACCACCGAATGGGCGATGAAGAAGTACGGCGACTCACGGTTCATCACCACCTGGGCCTGCTCATAGAGCTTGGTCCGCTCGGCCTGGTTGGTGATCTTGGCAGCCTTGGTAATGAGGTCGTCGAACTCCTTGTTGCACCATTGCGCGGCGTTCTTGGACGAGCAGGCGGCGAGCGGGACGAAGAAGTTGTCCGGATCGCCATTGTCCCCGGTCCAGCCAAGCTGGGCCATCTGGTGTTCGCCGGCCTGCACACGCTTGCGGTAGTCGCCCCATTCGTAGCTGACGATCTTAGCCTTCACGCCGATCTTGGCGAGGTCGGC
Source organism: Rhodospirillales bacterium (assembly GCA_043744375.1). Classification (GTDB taxonomy): domain Bacteria; phylum Pseudomonadota; class Alphaproteobacteria; order Acetobacterales; family Acetobacteraceae; genus CAIYPH01. The sequence continues at coordinate 23,075 of JAYTUU010000152.1, forward strand.
CTGGACGATTTCGGCGATGCGGCGGGCATCGGGATTGTACGGGCGTTGCACGGGCATGGCCCAGATATCAGTCTCGAAGCCATCGGGGTAGCCGGCCTCGGCGAGCAGCTTCTTGGCGGCGGCGGGGTCGAACTTCAGCGCCGTGACCTTGGTGTTGTAGCTCCACATCGTCGGCGGGATGAGGTTCTTGGCCGGCTGGCCCGCGCCCTGGTAGACGGCGGTGAGGATGGCCGCGCGGTCGATCGCCATGTTCATCGCGGTCCGCACGCGCACATCGTCGAACGGCTTCTTCTTCGTGTTCATGCCGATGTAGCCGATATTCAGCCCGGCCTGGGACATCACGGTCAGCGCCTTGTTGGCCTGCAAGCCCGGCAGGTCGGCCGGGCGCGGGCCGAAGGAGATCTGGCATTCATTGGCCAGGAGCTTGGCCATGCGCACCGCGGGGTCCTTGTTGATCGAGAAGACGAGGACGTCGAGCTTCGGCTTGGCGCCGAAATAGCCGGGGAAGGAGCGGTAGCGGACGTTGGCGTCCTTCACGTAGGCGACGAACTCGAACGGGCCGGTGCCGATGGGCTCCTGGTCGATCAATTCGGGCTTGCCCATCTTGAGCAGAACGTCGGCGTATTCCTTCGACTGAATGGACGCGAAATCCATCGCCAGGTTCGACAGGAACGGCGCGTTCGGCTCGTTGAGCACGAAGCGGACGGTCTGGTCGTTCACCTTCTCGATGGATTTCAGCAGCTTGGGCATGTCCATATCGGTGAAATAGTCATACCCACCGCCGGAGACCTTGAAGTAGGGGTGCTCCTTCTTCCACTGGCGCTCGAAGCTGAAGAGGATGTCGTCGGCGTTGACGTTGCGCGTCGGCTTGAAGTTCTTGTTGGAGTGGAACTTGGCGTTGCGGCGCAGATAGAACGTGTAGGTGAGGCCGTCCGGAGAGACCTCCCACTTCTCGGCAAGGTTGGCTTCGACCTCGGTGGAGCCGTAGCGGAAGCCGACGAGCTGGCTGTAGAGCGGGCGCTGGGCGTCGAAGCTGGTGCCGGTGTAACTGATCATCGGATTGAAGTTTTCCGGTGAGCCTTCCGAGCAATAGACGAGCGTCTTGGCGCCCGCGGTCCCGGCGGTGCCGAGAAGGGCGGCGACGCCCAGGACGCAGGCGGCGGCAATGGCCCTGCTGGTCATGAAGTTTCTCCATTTCAGATCGTGAAGCGCGACGTGTCTGGCCCTGCCGGCACGGCCGGTAAGGGTCATGGACACCACGTTACCGCCCTATCAGCCGGACTGCTACCCCCCCCTGCCGACTGCTATGCCCTGATGTCCTAGGCCGCGATCATCGCCGGATTGGCGGCGCGGCAGGTGGCGCCGAAGCTTTCGGAGATGAACTCCGGGCATTTGTAGAGACCCTTAAGCCAGCTTGCGAGCATGCAGAGTTCATCGAGCTTGAGGATCTCGTCGAGCGTGCCGGCGGGGAAGCGGATCGCGAAGGAGGCGGCGATGGTGGCGAGCACCTCCTCCATTTGCTCGATGCTGAGACCAAGCTCGCCCTCCAGCAGGGCGCCGCGGACCAGCCGCGCCTCGTCGATGTCGTAGTCATCGCGGATGAGTTTGATGATCCACCGGAACATGTTCATCCAGTTCTTCACGTCGTCGATCGGACGCACCATCGCTCCGGCACTGCCTCGTCACCGTTCTGCGGAGGTCAATGACATCCAAACGATGACGCAAGGTTAACGCGCGGAAGCGTCAGGTGAAACTGGCGGCGGCGCGCAGCACGTCCACGGAGCGGCGCACGCCCTCCTCCGGCGGCAACAGCAGGTCCTCATGCTCGATGGAGAGCACGTCGTCGTAGCCGACAAGGCGGAGTGCTATGCAGAATTCGCGCCACCAGGGCTCACCATGGCCGAAGCCGAGGGTGACGTAACCCCAGGCGCGTTCGGCGAGGCGGTCGTTGGGGGTGGTGTCGATCAGGCTGTGGATGGCGGCGTTGGCGGCGTCGATGCGGGTATCCTTGGCGTGGACGTGGTAGATCGCACCGCCCAGTGCACGCACGGCGGCGAGCGGGTCGGCGCCCATCCAGAACAGATGGCTCGGATCGAAATTGGCGCCGATGACCGGGCCGACGGCGTCGCGCAGGCGCTTGAGGGTGCGCACGTTATAGACGCATTGGTGGCCGTGCAGTTCCAGACAGAGCCGCGATACGCCGGCGGAAGCAGCTTCCTTCACCAGGCCGGACCAGTAGGGGATCAGCACGTCGTCCCACTGATAGGCGAGCACGCGGGCGGTCTCGGGCGGCCAGGCGGTGGTGATCCAGTTGGCGTTGGCGTCGCCTGGGCCGCCGGGCAGGCCGGACATCATGACCACGCGGTCGACGCCGAGCAGGCCGGCGAGGCGGATGGTCTTGCTGGTGATCTCGCGATGGGCGGCGCCGCTGTCTCCAGGGTGCAGCGGGTTGCCGGAGCAGTTCAGCGCGCTGATGGCCATGCCGTGGGCGCGCAGTTTGGCGCGGAAGGCCTCCCGCGCGCCGGGCTCGGCGAGCAGGGCGTCAAGGTCGAGATGCGGGGCCTGCGACCAGTTGCCGCAGCCGAATTCGAGCATGGTGATGCCCATCGCCTGGGCACTCGCCAGCAACGTGTCGAGCGGCAGATGGCCGAGGCTGTCGGTAACCAGGCCAATTCTCATGTGAAATGCTCCGCCTGATGGGTCTCCGCCGAGCGGGTGGCGGCGTCGGCCAGGACCAGGGCGGCAAGGCCGTCGGCGCCGTCGGGGGTCGGCGGGGTGGCGTCGGTGATGGCGGCGATGAAGGCGTCAAGCTCGGCGCGGTAGGCGGCGGCGTAGCGTTCGAGGAAGAAGGGCAAAGCGGGGTCGGTGGTGAAGCCCTGACCGTTCGCCAGTTCGACCGTGGTCGCCGTCATGTTGCCGGCACGCAGCAGGCCACCTGAGCCATGCGCCTCGATGCGCTGGTCGTAGCCATAGGTGGCACGGCGGGAGTTGGAGATCTGGCACATCTTTCCGCTCGCGGTGCGCAGCGTGACCATGGCGGTATCGACGTCGCCCTCCTCGGCGATGGCGGGGTCGACCAGGCAGGCGGCGGCGGCGAAGAGTTCGACCGGCTCCTCGCCGAGCAGGAAGCGGGCCATGTCGAGGTCGTGGATCATCATGTCGCGGAACAGGCCGCCGGAGCGGGCGACGTAGTCGAGCGGGGGCGGCGACGGGTCGCGGCTGATGATGGTGAGCATTTCCAGTTGGCCGATCTCGTCGGCGTCCAACCGCCGCTTGAGCGCCGCAAAATGCGGATCGAAGCGCCGGTTGAAGCCGACCATCAGGGGAATGCCGGCGCGCTCCACGGCGTCCAGGCACACGCGCACGCGAGCGGCCGAGAGGTCGATCGGTTTTTCGCAGAACACCGGGCGGCCGAGGGTGGCAGCGCGTTCGATGTAGTCGGCATGGGTGAAGGTGGGCGAGCAGATCATCACGGCGTCGGCGTGGAATGCGGTGTCGAGGGTCAGCACCGGGGCGGCGAGGGACTCGGCGAGGCGGGAGGCGGCGGCCGCGTCCAGATCGGCGATGCCAGCCAGGCGGGCGCCGGGGTGGGCGGCGACGTTGCGGGCGTGGATCTGACCGATCCGGCCGGCGCCGATGACGGCGATCTTGAGCATGCGGGCCTCCGTGCGTTGTCGTGCATTTGTGTCCCGGCGCGCAACTCGGGACAATGGGCCGACGACCAGGGACGCCCGCGGGGGCCGATCCGCTTGACCATGGCGCGAGCGCCGGTGCCCATGCTGGCAGAGCAGCTGCCTCCGTACAACCCGAATGTAAGATACCGTCGCGATGTGTGTCGGAAATGCCAGGGTGATGTCTCTGCCAGGGATGACCGTGATTGGTTCAGGGGCGGGGGGCGGGTACATGGAAAGGCGTGCCGTCGAGATCTTGGCGCTGATGCCCATCGAGCATGGTGCGGAGATGTGCTGCATCCTCGCACGCCAGCGCCTCGGCGATACGCGAAGATAGACGTTCGGCCCCCACTCCGATCGCCGGAATTTCCGAGGCCAGCCCACCCATCGAGGCGAAGGCGGCGTGGTTGAACACATGCACGCGGGCGGCATCGGGGCACTCCTCAGCGGGTCTTGGCACCAATTCGAAGCCAGCGCCCAGCCACGCCGCCCCAGCGAGTTCGGCATCCTCCTGGCCTGGGGGCGGAGCGAGCACATCACCCCACGTGGCCACGCGCCCTTGCAATTCGGCCAGCTCAGGCTGAGAGGACAAGGCGAGCCCGAACCCGGTAGCAACGACGAGGAAGTCCGCAGCGCAACGCCGCGGCGAGGTGCCCCCGATCTCCACCTCCACACCGCCCCCTTTGCGCCGGGCGCTGAGGACGGGGCTGCCGAGATGCACGGACAGGGTCGCGTGCGCCAACGCCCGCAGCACGCTCTCGCGGGGAGGCGGCGGCGGCCAGTCTCGGAGCATGTAGCGCATCAACTCCCACCTGGTCTCCGGCGGGAAGCCTGGCCAGCCGTGAAACAGGCCAGGCGAGAAGAACGGCACCCACTTGTTGACCTGCGGCAGGGCAGGCCGGCGGATGTATAAGTCCACGCTTTCGGCACCATGCTCGACTGCGGCCGCCGCATTGTCCCAGGCGGACGCCGCCCCTCCAATCACGGCCACGCGCCGGCCGGACAGGGCTGCCATGTCGATCGCCTCGCCACTATGTGCGGCCAGATCGGGCCAGAGCGCCCGGTCGACGCAGCCGGGGATGGCGAGGGCCTCGGGCCGAGCGCGGCCGGTGGCCAGTACCACCCGCCGCGCGTAGAGCGAGCCCTGGTTGGTATCCACCTCCAGAAGCCCGCCGCCTGGGCGCACACACGCGACCTCGACACCGTTGCGCACGTCGAGCGCGATCATTGACTGGATCCAGACGAGGTACTCTTGCCAGTCCTCGTTCGGGATCTTGCCCAGCGCCTCCCAGGCGGCCTCACCTTTCCTGGCCTCGTACCAAGCTCGAAACGCCAAAGACGGGATGCCGAACGCCAGGCCGGGCAGATCCTTCCGACTTCGCAGCGTCTTCATGCGCGCGGTGGTCGTCCAGATGCCCTCCTGGCCTCGCTCCGCCCGATCCAGCAGGACGACGTTTCGGATGCCTTTCACCGCAAGCGCCCCCGCGGCGGCCAGCCCGAACACGCCGGCGCCAACTACCAGCACGTCCGCCATTTGCCGCCCGTCTGGCCCGGATACAGCCGCCGGCCAGTTCGTCGCCGGTAGACCCATGATCTCCATGTCACGGGCGACCCGCTGAGCGTGGGCCTGCGCGTTCATCGAAGTGCCCCTTCCGGCGCGGCCCAGACACTGGTGCCGGTAGTAGCAGCAAGGTCCGCGTTGGCCGGGGCGGCCGGAGCGGTGCCGCCGACCAGCCACGCCCGCTTGCTGCCGGCAATGGTGCGCGCTTGGTTGTGGCCGATCCGCCCGGCGCCGATAACCGCGATATTCAACATGGGCGTCTCCCCGATGACAGCACAGGGTCCGGGCATTTGTGTCCGGGCGCGCCGAGTGGATAATAGCGTACGCATCCCAGCGGGGAAAGAAGACCATGAACACAATCCGCCTTACCATGGCACAAGCCCTCGTGCGCGCCCTCGCCGCCCAGCGCACCGAGATCGACGGCGAGACCTTGCCACTCTTCGCCGGCTGCTGGGCCATTTTCGGCCACGGCAACGTCGCCGGGATGGGCGAGGCGCTGCACGAAGCGGGCGACGCGCTGCCGACTTTCCGTGGGCACAACGAGCAGGCGATGGCGCTGGCGGCGATCGGATATGCCAAGGCGATGCGCCGGCAACGGATGATGGCGGTGACGAGTTCGATCGGGCCGGGCGCGACGAACATGGTGACGGCGGCAGCTGTGGCACATGTCAACCGGTTGCCGGTGCTGCTGCTGCCGGGCGACGTGTTTGCCAGCCGGCGTCCCGATCCGGTGCTGCAACAGGTGGAGGATTTCGGCGATGGGACGATGTCGGCCAATGATTGCTTTCGTCCGGTCAGCCGCTATTTCGACCGCATCACCCGTCCCGAGCAGTTGCTGACCGCCCTGCCCCGCGCATTGTCGGTGCTGACCGATCCGGCCGAGTGTGGTCCGGTCACGTTGTCGCTGTGCCAGGATGTGCAGGCGGAAGCGTATGACTGGCCAATGTCGTTCGTCGCGCCGCGGCTGTGGCAGGCACGACGCGCGCAGCCGGACGCGCGCGAAATGCGCGCAGCCGTGAAGGCGTTGCGGCGCGCGCAGGCGCCGCTGATCGTGGCCGGCGGGGGCGTGCTGTATTCGGACGCGATGGCGGCACTCGCGCAGTTCGCGACGGCGCATGGCATTCCCGTGGCGGAGACGCAGGCGGGCAAAGGGTCGCTGGCGCATGACCATCCGCTCAATCTCGGGTCGATCGGCGTTACCGGCAGCACGGCGGCCAATGCGGCGGCGGCGCAGGCCGATGTCATCCTCGCGATTGGAACGCGGCTGGGCGATTTCGCTACGGGGTCGTGGTCACTTTATGCCAATCCAGAACGCAAGATCATTGCTCTCAACGTGCAGGCTTTCGATGCCGGCAAGCACTTCTCCCAGCCGCTCGTGGGCGACGCGCGGGTGACGCTGGAGGCACTGGGCAAGCAACTCGCCGACGCCAGGGCGCCGGCCGCATGGACCGACGGGGTGATAGCCTCCGCCGTGCCGTGGCGCGCGGCGGTCGCGGCCGTTACTGCGGCGACCAATGCGCCACGCCCGTCGGATGCGCAGGTGATCGGCGCGGTGCAGCGCGCTGCCACACCGGCGACGGTGCTGGTGGCCGCGGCCGGCGGGCTGCCGGGGGAGTTGCACAAGCTGTGGCAAACCAGCCGGCCCGGCGGGTATCACCTGGAATACGGCTATTCCACCATGGGCTACGAGATCGCCGGCGCGCTGGGCGCGAAGATGGCGCTGCCGGAGCGCGATGTCACCGTGATGCTCGGCGACGGCAGCTGGCTGATGATGAATTCGGAGATCGCTACCAGCGTGATGCTGGGCCTGAAGCTGACCGTCGTGCTGCTCGACAACGGCGGGTATGGCTGCATCGAGCGGTTGCAGCGCGCGGCCGGCGGGGCGTCGTTCAACAATCTGCTGGCGAGCGCGCGGCATGAAACCTTACCGGTGTTCGACTTCGCCGCCCAGGCGCGTGGCCTTGGGGCGATCGCGGTGAAGGTGGCGTCACTGGCGGAGCTTGAGGCGGCAATCGTCACGGCACGGGGGGCCGAGCGCACCACGGTGATCGTCATCGATACCGACCCCGCGCCGAGCACGGAGGCGGGCGGGCATTGGTGGGATGTCGGCATTCCCGAGACATCGATCCGGCCCGAAGTGCGGGCGGCGCGTGACGCCTATGACAACAACCGCCGCGCCCAGCGGCTTGGAGACTGACACCATGGCGGTGAAGCTCGGTATCAATCCGATCGGCTGGTCGAACGATGACCTGCACCATCTCGGCGGGGAAACCTCGCTGGAGACCTGCCTGACCGAAACAAAGCTGGCCGGCTATGACGGCATCGAGCTGGGACACAAGTTCCCACGCGATGCCGCGACGCTGCGGCCGGTCATGCAGCGGCATGGGTTGGATATCGTCTCCGGCTGGTATTCCTGTGCGCTGCTGGAACGCGATGCGGCGGCCGAACTCGTTGCCATGCGCGACCATCTCACGCTACTGAAAGCGATGGGCTGCGGCGTGTTCATCATGGCCGAGTGCTCCAACTCCATCCACGGCAACCAGGCCATTGCGCTCGCCGACCGTCCCGTGCTGGAGCCGTCGCGCTGGGCGGAGTTTGGCGCGCGGATGACCATGGTTGCCGACGCGGTGGCGGCCGAAGGTCTCGATCTCGTCTATCACCATCACATGGGCACGGTGGTGCAGTCGGCCGCCGATATCGACGCGTTCATGGCCCATACCGGCGCCTCGGTGAAGCTGCTGCTCGACGCCGGTCATGCGACGTTCGGCGGCGCCGACCCGGTTTATCTGGCGCGCCGCTATCGCCCCCGCATCGGCCATTTCCACGCCAAGGACATCCGTGCCGCGGTGATGGCGCGCGTCTGGGCGGAGCGGATGAGCTTCCTCGATGGCGTGATCGCCGGCGTATTCACGGTGCCCGGCGACGGGATGGTCGACTTCCCCGCCGTTCTCGCGGAACTGCCGGGTTACGATCGCTGGCTGGTGGTCGAGGCGGAGCAGGACCCGGAGCGCGCCAATCCGCTTGTCTATGCGCGGCTCGGCCATGCCAATCTGAGCCGCTTCGCTCGGGGCGCCGGCCTGTTGTAGCCGGCCTGTTGTCGCCGGCTTCTATCCGCGCTTCGGCTTCGTGCGTACGCCGCAGCGGAAATCGACCGCGCGAGACTATTTCCCGATCCTGCTGTGGCACCTCACCTGCCGGCCGATCGCCCTGTTCTGGCTGCCGGCGTTCGACGCGGCGATTGTGGCGACCGCGGCAGAGGGGCGGCTGATCCTGCATGACATGATCAGCGCACGGCCGTTCGATCTGGCGCACACATAACGCGATCAGGGCATCGCCGCTCCCATAGACGGCGATTGCTCTTCCCCGCGTGGACGATTATGGCATGGATCAACAATTCGGGAGGACCAGGACAATGAAAATTGTGCGCACCGTTCTTGGCGCTGCCGCCATTCTGCTGGCTGGCGTGCCGATTGCCGCCGCCCAGGGCTCCCTCGTGCTCTACTGCTCGGTCGACGAAGCGTATTGCCGGGCGATGTCCACCACATTCGAGAAACAGACCGGCATTCGCGTGGACATGACGCGCCAGAGCAGCGGCGAGACCTATGCCAGGTTGCGCGCCGAGAAGACCAATCCGCGCGGCGACGTGTGGTGGGGCGGCACCGGCGATCCGCATTTGCAGGCCGCCGAGGAAGGGCTGACCGAGGAATACAAATCACCGATGCTGCCGCAACTGCACGACTGGGCGCTGCGTCAGGCGGAGCGGGCACAGTTCCGCACCGTCGGCATCTACATGGGCGCGCTCGGCTTCGGCTATAACAAGGAGGAGCTTGCCCGCCGCAAGCTGCCGGCGCCGGCCTGCTGGGCGGACCTCATCAAGCCCGAATACAAGGGTGAAGTGCAGATGGCCGATCCGAACTCGTCGGGCACCGCCTATACCGCGCTGGCGACGTTCATGCAGCTGTGGGGCGAGGAGCAGGCCTTCGTTTACTTGAAGAAGCTGCACGCCAATATCAGTGAGTACACCAAGGCCGGTGCCGCCCCCGCGCAGTCCACCGGCAAGGGCGAGACGCTGGTCGGCATCGTCTTCCAGCACGACATCATCACCGTCGCCAAACGCAACCTACCGGTGGTCGTGGTCTCGCCATGCGAGGGCACGGGGTATGAGATCGGCTCGATGAGCGTGGTCAAGGGCGCCCGTCATCAGGCCGAGGCGCGGCGCTTCTACGACTGGGCGCTGACGCCCGAGGCACAGCAGATCGGGGCGCTGCATGGCAGTTTTCAGTTCCCGTCGAACCGCGCGTCGGCTATTCCTGCGGAAGCGCCGGATATCAGCAAAATCAAGCTGATCGAGTACGATTTCGCAACCTACGGCTCGACGGCGACGCGCACGCGGGTGCTCGGGCGGTGGACGAACGAGATCAAGAACCTGCCGCGCTGATCGAGAGGGAAGCGCCGGGAACAACGGCATGACCATCGACCGGGCCTGGTTGCTGCTGGCGTGGTTCGGCGTGGCGGTGTTCCCATGGTATGGTTTGGAGTCGCCCGTGCGGGCCGTGCTCGCCTGGCAGCCGGCGGCAGCACCGGCACTGTTCGCTGGCGTTCCATGGTTGTGGCCGCTCTTCCCGGCGTTGCTGCTGCCCTTGTTGGGCACGCCGCGCTGGCTGGTCTGGGGCGGCGCGCTCGGCCTGTCCTGGCTCACCATCCAGGGGCTCGCGATCGGGCTGCATGGCTGGGAGGCCGCATGGCTCACGGCGCTGTTTGGACCGATGGCACCGCAGGCGGCGATGGGGTGGGGGGCTGCCTGCACGGCGCTCGCCTGCCTGATGCTGATGGCCATCGGGTTGGCGCGCCAGGGGTGGTGCCGCGGCGACGTGTTCGTGCTCGGCGCGCTGCTGCTGGTGATCGCGCTGGTCGCGCTGTTCGTCGCAATCCCCGTCAGTGCGATCCTGCGCTCGGCAATGCAGGACAATGACGGGGCGTTTGCCCCCGCGCTGTTCGTGGCGAAGTTCTTCACCCCGGCGATCTGGGGGCTGGAATGCCTAGGCGGTGGCAAGGCCTGCGGTGTTGCATGGAACACGCTGGCGCAGGCCATCGTCGTAGGCGTCCTGACCACGCTGCTGGGTCTCGCCTTCGCGCTTGTGTCCCTGCGCACCGCGCTGCCGATGAAGGCGGTGGTGCGGCTGCTGTCGCTGCTGCCGGTGATTACGCCACCGTTCGTGATCGGCGTTGCGCTGATCTTGCTGTTCGGGCGCGTCGGCGTGGTGACGAACTTCCTCGCCGAGACTTTCGGCATTCCGCGCTCGCGCTGGATCTACGGGATGGCCGGCATCACCATCGCGCAGGTGCTGGCCTTCACCCCGATTGCGTTCCTCGTTCTCTCCGGTGTGCTCGGCGCGGTCAGCCCCAGCCTGGAGGAAGCCGCACAGATGTTGCGCGCCGGACGATGGCATATCTTCCGCACCGTAACCTGGCCGCTGATCCGCCCCGGCCTCGCCAACGCCTTCCTGATCACCTTCATCGAAAGCCTCGCCGATTTCGCCAATCCGCTGGTGCTCGGCGGCAACTTCAACGTGCTGGCGACCGACATCTACTTCGCCGTCGTCGGCGCCGCCCAGGATCAGGGGCGGGCCGCCGTGCTTGCCCTCGTGCTGCTCTCATTCACCCTTACGGCCTTCCTCGCGCAGCGCGCCTGGACGGGGTCGCGCAGCTACACGACGGTGACCGGCAAGGGCGACGCCGGTCTCTCCGCGCCGTTGCCGAACGCCCTCAAGATCGCCTGCTTCGCCGCGGTGCTCCCGTGGCTGGTGCTGACGGTCGTGATCTACGCGATCATTCTCGGTGGTGGCTTCGTGGTCACCTTCGGGCGCGATTGGACGCCGACGATGCAGTATTTGACAACGGCGTTCTCGATCGACCAGGGCGTGGGCGGCTGGTTCCTCAGCGGCTCCGGCTGGCGCAGCCTGATCACCACGATGGAGCTTGCGGCGATCGCCACACCGGTAACGGCCATGCTCGGGCTACTGACGGCGTATCTGCTGAACCGCCAGGATTTTCGCGGCAAGGGAGCGTTCGAGTTCGCGACGATGATGAGCTTCGCCATCCCCGGCACGGTGATCGGCATCAGCTATATCCTCGCTTTCAATGTGCCGCCGGTGGAACTGACGGGCACCGGCATCATCATCATCATCTCGTTTGTGTTCAGGAACATGCCCGTCGGCATCCGCGCCGGCATCGCCAGCCTGTCGCAGATCGATCGCAGCCTCGACGAAGCATCGATGACGCTGCGCGCGCGATCGGCGCGGACGTTGCGGCTGGTGATCCTGCCGATCCTGCGTCCGGCCATCGTGACGGCGATGGTCTATAGTTTCGTGCGCGCGGTGACGACTGTGAGTGCGGTGATCTTTCTTGTCTCGGGCGAGTATAATCTGGCAACGGTCTATATCGTCGGGCGCGCCGATGTCGGCGAATACGGCGTGGCGCTGGTCTATTCGGCCGTGCTGATCGTGGTCATGGCGACCGTGCTGATGAGTATCAACGCGCTGGTCGGGCGCCAGAAGATCGGCCGTCGCGGCATGCTCGGCGCACCCGCGGAGAGTGTTGTCCTATGAACGCCGCCGTCACGTTCCACACCGTCAGCAAGCGCTACGGCGCCTTCGCCGCCGTCGATAATATCAGCTTCGCCATCGAGCGCGGCACGCTGGTCACGCTGCTCGGCCCCTCCGGCTGCGGCAAGACGACGACGCTGCGGCTGATCGCCGGGCTGGAGCATACCAGCACCGGGCGCATCGAAATCGACGGCAAGAACGTCACCGCGCTGTCCGCCGCCGAGCGGGACGTCAGCATGGTCTTCCAGTCCTACGCACTGTTTCCGCACATGAGCGTTCTGGAGAACACCTGCTACGGTCTTCGTGCTTCGGGAATTCGTAAGCCGGAGGCGGAGCGCCAGGCGCGTGCCAAGCTCGCCCTCGTCGGGCTTGCCGGCTTCGAGGCGCGGCTGCCGAGCGAGTTGTCGGGTGGCCAGCAACAGCGCGTCGCCGTTGCGCGTGCCATCGTGCTCGAACCCAAGGTACTGCTGTTCGACGAGCCGCTCTCCAACCTCGACGCCAAGCTGCGCCGCCAGGTGCGCGAGGATATCCGAGCGCTGCAACAGCAACTCGCCCTCACCGTCGTCTACGTCACCCACGACCAGCAGGAGGCGCTGGCGGTTTCGGACCGCATCATCGTGATGAACGCCGGGCGCATCGCCCAGGACGCGACACCACGCGCGCTCTATGAGCAACCGGCCAGCCGCTTCATCGCGGACTTCATCGGGGATGCGAATTTGCTGCCGATTGCGCTGAAGCGGATCGACGGCGAGCGCGCGGAAGTTCGCCTGGGCGGGCTGACGATGACGCTGCCGCATCGGGGAGCCGCCGATGGCGCGGCCGAACTCGCCGTGCGCCCCAACGCCGTGCGGTTGGCGACACAGGGCGGCATTCTCGCCCGCGTCACCAAGGCTGCCTATCTGGGCAGCCATATGGAGTATGAGTTCTCAATCGACGGCGTTGCCGACAGCGTCTTCGTCATCCTCTCCGACGTGGCCACACCGCTTGCCGCGGGTGCCGTGGTGACGATCACGCTCGACCCCTCCGGCATAGCAGTGGTACCGCGCGATTGATTTCGCGGCCACCTGATTTCTGGCGACGGCAGGTTGCAAGCCAGCCGAGCCGCGCCTAGGCTTTCTCCCGTTCAGGAATTTGTTCTGACAGGGAGACGTCCATGAAAGTCGGCGAAGCAATCGCAGAAATCCTCAAGCGCGAGGGGGTCGAGCTGCTGATGGCCTACCCCGTCAACCACATGATCGAACACGCGGCAGAGAAAGACATCCGCCCGGTGATCTGTCGGCAGGAGCGCATCGGCATTCACATGGCCGACGCGATCTCGCGTCTGTCCTCGGGCAAGAAGCTCGGCGTGTTCGCCATGCAGCACGGCCCCGGCGCGGAAAACGCGATCGGTGGCATCGCCCAGTGCTTCGGCGAGTCGGTGCCGGTCCTCGTGCTGCCGATGGGCTACGCGCGCCGGCTGGCGAACATCGATCCGAACTTCAATTCCACCATCAGCCTGAAATCGATCACCAAATCGACCGAGCCGGTGATGCTGGCCTCCGAAGTCTCCAACATCATGCGCCGCGCCTTCACCAAGCTGCGCAACGGCCGCGGCGGCCCCGTCGTCGTCGAAATCCCCGCGGACATGTTCAACGAGGAAGTGCCGGAGCCGTTCGAATACACGCCCGTCCTGTCCACCCGCTACGGTCCCGATCCGGATCATGTGAAGGACGCGGCGGCGTTGCTCGCGGCGGCCAAGCGTCCCGTGCTCTATGTCGGCCAGGGCGTGCACTATGCCAAGGCGTGGCCGCAGGTGAAGAAGCTCGCCGAACTGCTCGCCATGCCCGTCGTCACCAGCCTCGGCGGCAAGAGCGCCTTCCCCGAGAACCATCCGCTGTCGCTCGGCTCGGGCGGCGTTGCCATGCCGCGCATGGTGCCGCAATTCCTCGATGCGGCGGACGTGATCTTCGGCATCGGCTGCTCGTTCACCGAAAGCTCCTTCGCGGTGAAGATCCCGGCCGGCAAGAAGATCATCCACTCGACGCTCGATCCGAACCACCTCAACAAGGACATCGTCGCCACCGTCGGCCTGATCGGCGATGCCGCGCTGACGCTCGATGCGGTGCTCGGCGAGTTGAAGAAGACGGTAAAGGCCAAGCGCGACGCGACCAAGGTTGCGGCCGAGATCGCCAAGACCCGGGCCGCATGGATGAAGAAGTGGCTGCCGAAGCTGACATCCAACGAGGCGCCACTGTCGCCCTACCGCGTGTTGTGGGATTTGCAGCACACAGTGGACGTGAAGAACACCATCATCACCCATGACGCCGGCAGCCCGCGCGATCAGCTGTCGCCGTTCTGGCAGGCGATCACCCCACTCAGCTACATCGGCTGGGGCAAAACGACGCAGCTCGGCTACGGGCTCGGCCTGGCGATGGGCGCCAAGCTGGCCCATCCCGAGAAGCTCTGCATGAACGTGTGGGGCGACGCGGCGATCGGCTTCACCGGGATGGACTTCGAGACCGCGGTGCGCGAGCGCATTCCGATCATGTCGATCCTGCTGAACAACTTCTCCATGGCCATCGAGTTGAAGATCATGGCGCTGAGCACAGAGAAGTACCGCACCACCGACATCTCCGGCGACTACGCGGCAATGGCGCGCGCGTTCGGCGGCTATGGCGAGCGCGTGACGAAGCCGGAGGATATCATTCCGGCCATCAAGCGCGGCATCGAGCAGACCAAGAAGGGTGTGCCGGTGTTGCTTGAGTTCATCACCGCCAAAGAGACCGAGGTTTCCCGGCCGGGGACCTAGGCCTCGATCTAGAGAACCACGGCAGGCCAGGGCTTTTCCCGCGGGGAGAGCCCTAGCCGGCTTCGTCCATCATCTCCGCATCGGCGCGTTCCGGCGCTTCCGCGAGGCGGGCCGGGTCGAGCAACGTATCGGACAGATCGGCGCCGTCCAGGGCCGCGCCTGAGAGTTCGCATCCCTCCAATTCCGCGCCTTTCATCCGTGCGCCACTCAGGATCGCCCCCGTCAGTCTTGCGTTCTTCAAGCGGGCGCGCGCGAGATTGCTTGGCCAGACGACGACATTGCGGATCAGCATCGGGCCAAGCAGCGCGCCGCTGAGATCGGCGCCGTAGAGGGTCGTGCGTTCCAGACGGGCGCCGCGCAGATCGGCTTCAATCAGACGGGCGCCGCGCAGATCGGCACCGGCGATATCGGCCATCATCAGTTGCGCGCCGGACAGGTCGGCCTCGCGCAGGTCCGCCAGCGCAAGGACGGAAGCGGACAGGTTCATGCCCCGCAAATCGGCCACCCGCAGATCGACGCCAGTGAGATCGGCACGCGCGCCCTCGCGGCCGTCGCTGTCGATCCACAGGCGGTGCCCGGCGAGGATGGCGGCGATGTCTTTGCCGAGTTCCTCGATCGGGCGCGTGCGGGCGGCGCCGGCCATGTTGGTGCGCTGGATGCGGACATCGTCGAGCAAAGCGCCCAGCAGGCCGGCGCCGGCGAGATTGGCGTCGGTGAGGTTGGCGCGGTTGAGGATGGCGCCCTCAAGCTGCGCGCCGCTGAGATTGGCGCCGGTGAGGTTCGCCGCTTCGAGATTGCAGCCGCCCATTTCGGCGTTGCTCATCTCTGCACCCGTGAGATTGCTGCCACGCAGATCGGCATCGCGCAGATCGGCGCGGCCGAGATCAGCGCCGACGGCCCGGGCGCCCTTCATCCGGCTGCCGAACAACTGGGTGGTCGCGAGGTCGGTCTGGAAGCTGTCGCGGGCCGCCACAAGCTGGCCGTCGCGCTGGGCGAACAAGGCACCCTCGCGCATGTCGACATTGGTGAGATCGGCGTAGCGGATATGCGCGCCGGAGAGGCGGGCGCCGCGCAGATCGGCGCGGCAAAGCCTGGCGCCGTCGAGCCGGGCATCACGCAGATCGGCGCCGAACAGCAAAGCGCCGGTGAGGTCCGCATTGGTAAGGTCGGCGCCGCGCAGGGAGGCGCCGGTGAAGTCCGCGCCGGCGAGCATGCGCCGGGGCAGGCGGATGCCATCGAGGTTGCAGAGCTTCAGCGATGCCCGCAGGCCGCCCGTGCGGTTGGCAGCGAAATCGGCGTGGGATTGCAGGATCTGCCGCAGCCGCCGCGCATCCGGCGGCGGCCTGAGCATGCTCGCCCCCTCCTCCGTATCCGCCAGTTCCATGCCACGCGCTCCCGATCGAAGCCGCGACTAGGCAACGCAAGGAGTGAAGGAAGCGTTGCGCGCGGGGTGCTATCCGCGCGCAAGTCTCCGCTCGACGAAATCCAGCCGGTCCTGGCCCCAGAAAATCTCCTCGCCGATGACGTAGCTCGGCGCGCCGAACACGCCGCGCGCCAGGGCGGCGGCGGTGTCGGCGGTGCGTCGCTCAGCCCAACGCGGCTCCTCGCCGAGCTCCATGACAGCAGCCGCATCCAGCCCGATTTCACCGATGAGGGCGCGCAGCGTATCAGGGTCGCCGATGTTCTTCTCCTCCTCCCACAGCGCCTTCAGCACGCGATGAGCGAGGCGGATGGCCGGCGCATCCCCCATCGTCTCGCGCAGCGCGATGGTGCAGCAGGCGGCGTGCAATTCGTTCGTCGGGAAGAAGGCCGGCTTGATATGGATGGGGATGCCGAGAAAATCGCGCCACCGCGGCAGTTCCATCAGCCGGTAGGCCTGGCGCTGCGGCGAGCGCTTGGGCAGCGGCAGGCCGCCGGACTGGGCAAAGATCGCGCCGAAATCGACCGGGAAGATGCGCAGGCTGGCACCGTGCTTGGCCGTCATTGCCTCGATGCGGGCGGCACCCAGATGCGTCCACGGCGAGTTGAGCGAGGCGTAGTAGTCGACATGTAGCGCCATCTGGCGTTCCCCCGAGTTTCGTTCAGATCAGTCTGCAACCTTGACGACCAGCTTGCCCATGTTTTCGCCGCGAAACAACATCCCCAAACCCTCGGGCGCGCGTTCCAGACCGTCGATGACATGAACGCGCTGACGCAGCCGGCCGGCGTCGCGCTGGGTCGCCAACCAGTGCCGCCCCTCGGCGAAGCGCGCGGCGAAATCGGTGACAACGAAACCCTCCACGCGGGCACGCTTGCCGATGAGCTGGCCGAGTTGGGTGATGCCGGTCAATTCCGTCGCCGCCGTCTGCGAAATCCGGCCGCAGATCACCACGCGGCCGCGCAGGCGCAAATTGGCGAGTGCCGCATCGAGCGTGGCGCCGCCGACATTGTCGTAGAACACATCCACACCCCCCGGGCACGCACGGGCGATGGCGGCGCCGAGATCGGGTTCAGCCTTGTAGTCGATGGCCGCATCGAAGCCGAGTTCGCCGGTCAGGACAGCGCATTTTTCCGCCCCGCCGGCAATGCCGACGACGCGGCATGCCTCGATGCGGGCGATCTGGCCGACCACCTGGCCGACGGCACCGGCGGCGCCGGAGACCAGCACCGTCTCGCCGGGACGGACGCGGCCGACATCGCGCAGGCCAAAATAGGCAGTCAGCCCGGTCATCCCGAGCAGGCCAAGCCAATCGAGCGGGGTGCCGGCTCCCGTATCGAGCTTCTCGATGTCAGCGGCAGCCAGCGTCGGGTGGGTCTGCCAGCCCGTGCGGGCCTGCACGAGATCGCCCGCGACGAAACCGGCGGCACGGCTCTCGACGACACGGGCGATGCCGCCGGCGCGCATCACCTCGCCGAGGGCAATGGGCGGCACGTAGCCGGGGTCCTCGTTCAGCCAGACGCGCATGGCCGGGTCGATCGACAGATAGAGCGTTTCCAGCAGCACTTCGCCGGCATCGGGCGCGCGAATGGCGGCGATGTCCTCGGCGAAATGCTCGGGTCCCGCGAGACCGGTCGGTCGGGCCCGCAGCGTGAGGCGGCGATTGGCGTTGCGCATGGCTTGCATCCTTTATCGGCCATTGTCCGGGGGTGGCGGCGGGGCGTCAATGCGGGGCGATTGGGAGTATGAGACATGGCCATTCGAACACGGTTGACCGAGGCGCTGGGCATCCGGGTGCCGATCCTGTCCGCGCCGATGGGGTTCACGGCTGGCGGGCGGCTCGCGGCCGCGGTGACGGCGGCGGGTGGGTTGGGCCTGCTCGGCGGCGGCTATGGCGACGCGGACTGGCTGGAGCGCGAGTTCGCGGCGGCGGGGAACGCGCAGGTGGGCTGCGGCTTCATCACCTGGTCACTGGCCAAACAGCCGGAACTGCTCACCCGCGCGCTCGCCCATGCGCCGGCCGCGCTGATGCTGTCGTTCGGTGATCCCACACCGTTCGCGGACGAAATTCATGCGGCGGGGAGCAAGCTGATCTGCCAGGTGCAGAGCATTGCCCATACGCGTGCGGCGCTGGCAGCGGGCGCACATATCGTCGTCGCCCAAGGCAGCGAGGCCGGTGGCCATGGCGCGACCCGGGCGACGATGACGTTGGTGCCGGAAATCGCCGATCTGCTGGCGCGCGAAAGCCCGGACACACTGCTGGTCGCGGCCGGTGGGATCGCCGATGGCCGCGGATTGGCCGCCGCCCTGATGCTCGGCGCGGATGGCGTTCTGCTCGGCTCCCGGCTGTGGGCGAGCCATGAATGCCTGATCCACCCGAACCATCAGCAAGCCGCCTTGGCCGAGAACGGCGACGCCACGCTCCGCCAGACCGCCGCCGACATCGCGCGCGGCTATCAGTGGCCGGCCGAATTCACCGGCCGTGTCCTACGCAACGGCTTCGTCGCCCGATGGCATGGCGCGGAGGCGGCACACCGGGCCGCCGCGGAGACCGAGCGGCCCGCCTATCTGGCGGCGCTGGCGGAGGGGCATACCGATGCGGTGGGCGTGTTCGTCGGCGAGGCGATCGGGCTGATGCGATCCGTCGAGCCCGCCGGTGAAATCGTCGGCCGGATCGTCGCCGAGGCCGAGGGATTGCTGCGGGGGCGCGCGGCCGCTTTGCTGGCTTGAGGGCGCGTCAGCCGGTAGTCGATGCTGACGACGGTGGCGCCGGTGGCGTCCTTGTGGCGATAGATGCGGACCGGGACGGCATGACCGGGGTGGGCAGCACGCGGTCCTCGATGCGCAGCCCGGTGGGGTGCGGCACCGCGAAGGCGGCGGCATAGGCCGACCATGCGGCGCGCTGCTCGGCGATCGTCGTTCCGGTAGAGGCGAATTTCTGCGCCTCTCGGATGACATCCATGTCGGGATGGAGGGGTTGCGGCATGATGGTCATCCTGCGCGGAGGAAGCGGACATCCTCGGCATCGAGTTGCAGGCGCAGCGCGTCGAGCGAACTGCGCAGCTCGTCCATGTTGAGCGGGCCGATGACCGGGAACACGGGAAAGTCCTGCGCCAGATTATAGGCCAGCGCGAGACCGGCAAGCGTGGCGCCGCGGGCTTTCGCCATGGTCGCGGCACGGGCGCGGCGGGCGAGGTTCGCCGGATTGTGCCAGCAGCGCACGAGTTCCGGATCGCTGTCACCGGCGGCGATGGCGCGATCGGTGAAGAAGCCGCGCGCCTGGCTGGACCAGGCAAAGAGCGGCGTGCCGGTGCGGCGCAACCAGGCGAGGGATGCCGCATCCGAGGCGGCGAGGCAGCCTTCCCAGGGCGGTTCGATCATCTCGGCGAGGCTGAACTGGTTGGACAGCGCGGAAAAGCCGATCTTGCCTGTCCGCCTGGCGTAGGCGTTGGCTTCGTCGATCCGCGCCGGCGCCCAGTTGGAACCGCCGTAGCGACGGATGCGGCCGGCCCGCACATGGGAGTCGAGCAGATCGACCCATTCGCCGACGGGGATGTCGCGATTATCGCGATGGAGGAAATAGACGTCGATGCAATCTCGCCCGAGGGCGGCGAGGCTGGCTTCGAGTTGCGGGGTGAGGAAAGCCGGTTCGCAGTGGGGGGTGTGGCAACCCTTGCCGATCACCGTGACCGAATTGGTGACGCCGCGCGCGGCCATCCAGCGCCCGAGCACCGTATCGGCCCGGCCACCGCCGTAGCTATGCGCGGTGTCGAACAGCGTGCCGCCGACGTCGTGGAAGGCATCGAGGATGGGGGCCGCCTGCTCATAGGTTTCCAGCCCCGACGTGCCGACAGCGAGGTGCGAGAGCGGACGCGGCACCTCCGCGATTGTCAGATAGTTCATGCTGCCCTCTCCCGTGGGGAATTGCGTGCCATGCCGGCCTGCCGCCCGCCCCCCCTTCAAGCGCAAGGTTGCAGAATGCCGCGAGACGGGCAACCTTGGCGTAGCACTGGGTGGAGAACGAGGATGAAGCGGGCGCTGATCGTGTGGGGCGGATGGCAGGGCCATGAGCCGGAAGCCTGTGCGGGCATCGTCGCGGCGATGCTGCGCGCCGATGGGTTCGACGTCCGGGTGGAGACGACCACCGAGGCCTACGAGGATCCGGCATTGCCCGAGCTGAGCCTGATCGTGCCGATCGTGACGATGGCGAGCATTTCCAAGCCCGCATTGGCCGGCCTGCTGGGCGCCGTCGAGAGCGGCGTCGGGCTGGCAGGGTTCCATGGCGGCATGGCCGACTCGTTTCGCCAGGAGGTCGCCTACCAATTCATGGTGGGCGGCCAATGGGTCGCGCATCCCGGCAACATCATCGACTACACCGTCAACATCACTCGTCCCGATGATCCGATCATGGCCGGTATTGGCGACTTCCCGTACCGGTCGGAGCAGTACTATATGCATGTCGATCCCAACAACGAAGTGCTGGCAACAACCCGTTTCTCGGGCACGCATTGCGGATGGATCGACGGCAATACCGTCCCTGTCGTCTGGAAGCGCCGGCATGGCAAGGGCCGCGTGTTCTATTCCTCGCTCGGCCACCAGGCGCATGAATTCGCGGTACCACAGATGGCCAGCATCATTCGCCGCGGCATGGGCTGGGCGGCGCGATAGAGCAGGAAGCTCACAGGCTCGTCACGCTGCTTCCAACGTCGGCTTAACGTTCGGAAGGCTAAGAACCAGGGCAGTAATCGGCGACATCCGCGTCGAAACACATCATCCGGGAGCCTGCGATGCAGCACTCAGACACGATGTTGCCTGACCTGAAACCGGTATTCTCAGTCGACCGCGAATGCATGGCGGAGATGTGGGAAGACGCCGGCCCCGCGCTGTTCCGGCGCATGGCCGCCCTGTTCGAGGGTGAACGGCAGCGTAGCGTGATGCAGATACAAAGCGCCATGAACGCCAACGACCGGACCGCCCTGGCCTTCGCGGCGCACGCACTCCGAGGTGCCGCCGCCTATGTCTGCGCCGCCGGGTTGCGCGATCTCGCGATGCATCTGGAGCGCGAAGCCCACGATGCGACACCCGAGCGCCTGTTAGCCCTGGTGGTCGCGATCGGCGCTGCCTCGGATGCCGCCGGACCCGCCTTGACCGCGGCCATCGCGGACATCTCCGATCAAACGGCCTGACAACGCCGTTCTTCTGTCCCAACAAGTCTGTGTCAACAGGTCGGGCACTACAAGCCTGACGCAAGGCCGCGTCAGGCGCTCGCCAGCGCGCGCTTGGGCTGCGACACCCAGCGGTTCAGGGCGGCGAAAATGCGCGGTTGGCTGATCGGCTTGGTCAGGAAATCATCCATCCCGCTGGCCATGCACCGATCATGTTCCTCGGTCATTGCATTGGCGGTCAGCGCGATCACCGGTGTGCGCGCGCCGCCCTTGCCTTCGGCGGCACGGATCGCGCGGGTCGCCTCGAACCCATCCATCAGCGGCATCTGGCAGTCCATGAACACGATG
>JAYTUU010000153.1:0-14445 GCA_043744375.1 Rhodospirillales bacterium
CGCTGGCGACGTGCGGATGGACAAGCCAGCCACTCAGGCCATCGTGTGAAGGGAAATTCGTTGCTCCACCGTCACCCCCCCTCACCGCCACCGCCCCCATCCCGCCGCACATGCGCGCCGCGCTGGCGACGTGCGGATGGACAAGCCAGCCACTCAGGCCATCGTGTGAAGGGAAATTCGTTGCTCCACCGTCATTGCGAGCCCTTGCGAAGCAATCCAGAGCCGCCCAACCGGTCTTGTGGTGACGCTGGATTGCCTCGCAAAGCCACGCAATTGTCACTTGCAGATGGGGTAGGTCGTTCGTTGATAGGGGCGCCGTGATCCGCGTGGCCACCCGGATCACCGCGCGGACAGGTCGGCCGTCTCGCAATCGGGCGCGACGCCCGCCGTCATGAGGGTCGCCGGTGCCGGTTGAGCACCGCCTTTCCCGTCACCCGATGGCCCTGCCACGCAACGAATCCCCATCGCCAACGCCCCAGCCATCCGCTAGCCTGCCGCCATCGCGGAGCAACCGATGACCTCCCAATCGGCCGACAACAACGCCAACGCCATCATCATCCAGAACACCGGCAACAACGTCGTCATCACCGTCGGCGCCAGCGTCCTCACCTTCGAGCGCACGCACCTCCTCAGCACCCGCATTGCCACCACCGACCTGCATTTGCTGATCCCCGAATACCGCCAATCCACCCTCGTCGGCCGCGCGCCCGACCTCGCCGCCCTCCACCAATGGCGCAACACGGACACAAAAATCTCCGCCCGCTGCCTGACCGGCCGGGCCGGCGCCGGCAAAACCCGCCTCGCCATCGACTTCTGTGAACAGGCCGAAGCCGACAACTGGCAGGCCGGCTTCCTCCGCCATGCCAGCCGCACCCACGACCTCGGCCAATGGCGCTGGCAGAAGCCCACCTTGCTCGTCATCGACTACGCCGCCACCTCCGCCCGCCCCCTGCGCACTTGGCTCGACTCCCTCGCCAGACGCACCGACGACCCGCCGCCGCTCCTCCTCCTCGAACGCTACGCCACGCCAGGCGCCGGCTGGTTCCAGGACGTCTTCGGCCAGGGCACCCTCACCATCGGCGCGGCCGACCTGCTCGACCCCCCCGAACCCATCCCGCTCCCCCCCCTCGCCAGCGCCGCCGACCGCCGCGCCTTGCTCACCGACATCATGACCCAGGCCGCCGTCCTCGCCCGAATTTCTTCTCCAGGCTGACCCGCCAACGCATCCGTCGCGGCAGCTTTCATTCGATCATCGACCTGCAAGCCGCCATCAACCGCTATCTCGCCGAGCATAACGCCGAACCGAAGCCCCTTAATTGGAAGGCCTCCGCCACTTCGATCCTGGCCAAGCTCGACAGAATTCCGCATCATCCGAATGAGTCAAAGCACTAGCGAACGGCCATGATGAAACCAGGGAGGCGCTGAGATGAGTATCTTCAGGGACAAGCTCGCACCGCTGTCGGCCCGCATGCCGCGCGAGCATCAGATACTCCACATCACAGCCGACCTGCCGGCGGTGGACGGAGCCGTTGAGCGTGCACGCGTGGAGATTCTCAAATGGGCACAGCGGCGCAACGGTAGCCGGCTTCCGCCCGATGCCGAGGCGGGCCGGGCGTTTGAGTGGCTCTCAGCAGGACGCAATAGCAGCGCTGTTGAAATCGATCTGCCGGAAATTCACGCTTGGGCGCTGCGCCAGGAAGACCCGGACAAAGATGTGGCGGGGCGCATCTGGACATCGGAAGCGATACTGTGGCGAACACCAGATCGCCTGCCCCGATTCGCCGCCCGCCTGATGTTCGGAAGTGCCGAGGCGGAGTTGGAAACCCCGGTGGCGGCACCGGGCTTTATCCGGCAACTCGTCGATAAGATTGGCCTGACAAGCGGTGGTCAACCGCTGTCCTCACAGCCCTGGTATATCGGGGATTCAGCGTCGCAGAACGCCTTTCTGGACCGGTTGTCAGACCCCAAGCGCGTATTGCCGATGGTCGTCTTCTCGGTCACAGACCGGGCCGATTCGCAGTTGCTCATCGACCCCGATAAATTGGCAGCCGGCCTGTGCGGCCTTGCGCAAGTGGTGATGATCCCACCCGGGACATCATGGGCGCTGACTGAACGTTTCAACAAGCGCCTCTCGGTGTTCGACTCGGGCGTTCGCATCTACATGCCCGGTTTCGACGAGGATACAGACCCCTACGGGCATCGGCTGTGGCTTGGGATGCGTCTCGCGACCCCGATTGACGCTGCTCTCGTAGATCGTCAGATCAGGATACGAGTTGCACAATTCAGCACGCGCGCCATTCGGTTAGGCGCCGATATCCTACCCTTTGCGCAGTTGCGTAGCATTAGCCGTAAGGCCGAGCAGGACCGTCTTGCCAGCAGCGGCGCGAGCGATAACGAAAAGCTCTCGGCAGCCGAAAATCGGATTGTTGCACTTGAGAATGAATTGAGTGAAGCCAAGGACTTAGTGCAATACGTGCTAGAAGAAGAGGGCAAGGCGCGGACACGTGCTGACGAGTTGGAAAGTCGAGAACACAATGCAACCGCTCAGATTCAGATTCTTCTTCAGCAATTGGAGGCGGCCGGTTCTGTTCCTATTCAGCAAGGAAATCTCCCAAGCAGATGGGATGATTTTGACGGGTGGTGCGACCAAGTACTTGTTGGGCGCGTTGCACTGACGCGACCGGCTAGGAGCGGATGTAAAAAAGCCATGTT
Source organism: Rhodospirillales bacterium (assembly GCA_043744375.1). GTDB lineage: Bacteria > Pseudomonadota > Alphaproteobacteria > Acetobacterales > Acetobacteraceae > CAIYPH01. The sequence continues at coordinate 2,713 of JAYTUU010000153.1, forward strand.
TGACAATGTCGAGCAGGCGGCTCGGTGTCTGATTTGGTTGGCAACTAAATGCCGCGATCGCTTGGTGGAAGGCAAAGGATTGTCGCGCGAGGAGGCAGTTGAGGATGGCATCCGCAATTCGCCTTGCGGCCGTGACGAATTCACGTTCGACTGGAAGGGGCAGCGACTGAATGCAGAATGGCATGTCAAGACTGGCGGCAATACGCGCGCGCCCGAAAATTGTTTGCGTATTTATTATGGATGGGACGATCAAGCGCAGCAGATTATCGTCGCGGACATGCCCGCGCATCGACGAACCGGCGCGAGTTGATAGCATGACCATCACGAAACCCCTCATTGTCAATCGTCTGTGATCCAGCGCCGATTCGCGCGGATTTCGTAGATGTTTTGGCTGAATTGGCAGGGCACTCGGGTGAAGGGAAATTCGGTGCTCAACCGTCATTGCGAGCCCTTGCGAAGCAATCCAGCGCCGCCCAAACGGTGTTGTGCTGATGCTGCAAGGGCGCGCAACGACGCCCATCAGGGGTAGGATGAGTGCCGAGGCCTGCAATGCCGTGCTTCACCCGATTGCCCACCCCCCACGCGCCGCCAAACCAACAATCTCCAAAATCTTTCCTTGCATTAGTTCGCTATATGTTCTAGACATGCCGTATGACCACCCCCGCCCACCCAACCGCGCCACCGCTGGACGCACCTGAGATCATCAGGCGGTTCGCCTTCGCCATCGCCGGCCTCATCGAGGTCATCGGCGCGGTCTTCAATCCCCACCCCAACCCCCCGGTCCCCGGCCTGCTCCTCTGGCAATACGTCCTGCGCACCAGGAACCGTTTTTCCCGATTGATCGCCCGCCTCGCCGCCGGCATCGCCCCCCGCACGCCCATACTGCGAACCAGGCGGGAGCCAGCCGAGCGCAAAACCCCCCGCCTGCGCCTGCCACGGAAAAAAATGTGGCTGCGCGCGATCCTCGGCTGGCGCGCCGGCGGCTACGCCGGCCAGATCGAGCACCTCCTCAGCCAGCCCGAAACCGCCGCCCTGATCGCGCACTCCCCGCAGGCCCAGCGCCTCCTCCGCCCGCTCTGCCACATGCTCGGCATCGCACCCCCCAGCGTTCCCCCACTGCCCCCGCGGCCCCGAAAACCCCGCCCCAGATCCGCGCCGAAACCACCACGCCTCACCCGCCGCGAACGCGCGGCGATCCTGCATTACCCGAACTCCCAGGGCCGGCCGATGCGCCTCCTGCCCCGACGAACGCGACCCGGCTAGACGGAGTCGCGAAACCGCGCCCAAATAATTACGATATCATACAAAAAACCAGCTTCCCACGCCGCCCGGCCAGAAAAATCAGCCGAAGCAGGCGGCCATCAACAGGGCGAAGGCGCGGGCGCGATGGCTGGTCGCGTTCTTCCACGCCGGATCGACCTCGCCATAGCTGCGCGTCTCCCCCTCCGGCACGAAGACTGGATCATAGCCGAACCCATGCGTCCCGCGCGGCGGCCAGATGCAAACGCCATCCACGCGCCCCTCGAAAACCTCGGTATGCCCGTCCGGCCAGGCCAGACAGAGGGCGGAAATGAACCAGGCCGAACGGTCGGGATTAGTGCCGATCTCCGCATTCACCCGCGCCATCGCATGGGAAAAATCCTTGCCCGGCCCCGCCCACCGCGCCGACAGCACGCCCGGCGATCCGCCCAGTGCCGCGATACAAAACCCGCTGTCATCGGCCAAAGCCGGCAGCCCGGAAGCGGTCGCCGCCGCCAGCGCCTTGATCGCCGCATTGCCGGCGAAATCCGGCGCCGGCTCCTCCGGTTCGGGCAGCCCAAGCTCGCCGGCCGAGACCACCTCGATCCCGTGCGGCGCCACCAGCGCGCGGATCTCGCGCAGTTTCCCGGGGTTGTGGCTGGCCAGCACCAGCCGCGTGCCCGGATCAAGCAAGCGCCCCATCAGGCCGCCGCCACCGCCGCCCGCTGCATCGCGAACAGCCGCGACGTCCCCAGCTTCGCCAGCGCCATCAATTCGAGAAACTGCGCCTCCGAGAACGCCGATTTCTCCGCCGTCCCCTGGATCTCCACGATCCCGCCGCCATCCGTCAGCACGAAATTCGCATCGGCCTCCGCGCCACTGTCCTCGGCATAGTCGAGATCGAGCACCGCCCGCCCGTCCACCAGCCCGCAAGAAACCGCCGCCACCTGCCCGATCAGCGGCACGGCCTTGATGACATTCATCGCCACCAGGTGCTTGAGCGCGATGTTCAGCGCCACCCAGGCACCGGTGATCGACGCACAACGGGTGCCGCCATCGGCGTTCAGCACGTCGCAATCGAGCGTGATCGTCATCTCGCCCAGCGCGGCCCGGTCCACCACCGCGCGGAGCGAACGCCCGATCAGGCGCTGGATCTCCTGCGTCCGGCCGGACTGCTTGCCCCGCGCCGCCTCCCGATCGCCGCGCGTATGGGTCGCCCGCGGGAGCATGCCATACTCCGCCGTCACCCAGCCCTGGCCGGAATTGCGCATGAACGGCGGCACCCGCGCCTCCACGCTGGCCGCGCACAGCACCTCCGTCCCACCCATCCGGATGAGGCAGGACCCCTCGGCGTGGTGGGAAAACCCGGTGGAAAAGCTGACGTCGCGCAGCGCGTCGAAGTCGCGTCCTGAGGCTCGCATATACCGGGTTCCGATCTTGGTTCTCGCGCCCTATGACAAGGCAGCGCGAGGCACGCAAGAGGAGAGGCTTATGGCGACAATCGGTTTGGGCATCATCGGCGCCGGCATCATGGGCGAGCGGATGCTGCGCGCCGCCCTCGAACAGGCGACGGAGAGCGTGCACGTCACCGGCATCTGGGACCCCTCCCCGGCCGCCCGTGCCCGCATCGCGGCCAGCCTGCCGGGCATCCCGCTCGCCGAATCCGCGGCCGCGCTGATCACGGCTGCGGACTGCGTCTACATCGCCTCGCCACCCGCCGCCCATCTGCCCCACGCCGCCGCCGCCCTCGCCGCCGGCCGCGCCGCCTTCTGCGAAAAGCCGCTGGCCACCGATATCGCCGCCGCCGCCGCCTTCCTCGCCGCCCACCCCGGCGCCCGGGCGGCGGTCAACTTCCCGATGGCCAGCTCCTTCGCCGTCGACCGGCTGCACGGCTGGATCGCCGAAGGCTTCGTCGGCACGCCCGAAAACCTCGCCATCGAGGTCGCCTTCCCCACCTGGCCCCGCGCCTGGCAGCAGGACGCCGCCGGCTGGCTCGATCGCCGCGCCGAGGGCGGCTTCACCCGCGAGGTGGTCTCGCACTTCCTGTTCCTGACCCAGCGCCTCTGCGGCCCGCTCGCCCTGCTCGAAAGCACGGCGGAATTCCCCGAGGCCGCCCGCAGCGAGCGCGCCATCAGCGCGAAACTCACCGCCGGCACATTGGAAGCCCGCCTCACTGGTGCCGTTGGAACCACCGAGAAACCCGACCACAACCTCTGGACCCTGACCGGCTCGGCCGGCGCCATCCGCCTGCGTGACTGGGCGTTCGCGGAGCGCCTCACCGACGGCGTCTGGCAGGCCGATCCCGGCGCGCTGCCGAACGAAGCGATGCGCCCGCTCATCCTCAAACGCCAACTCGCCGCCGTCGCCGCGATGACGCGGGGCGAGACGCATCCGCTGGCCACGATTGAGGAAGCCTTCGGCGTGCAGCGCGTGGTCGAGGCGATCCTGGCGCCGTAGAGCCGCGCGGATTATTTCCACATGGCCGCGGAAACTGTCACACTCGGCCGATGGATCAGTCGCGCCCCGCGCCGAAACACTTCGCCTCCGGCCTCGACGCCCGGGCCTCCGCGGTGTTGCGCGAGATCGTCGAGCAGTATGTCGAAACCGGCGAGCCGGTCGGCAGCCGCACCCTGTCGCGCCGGCTGCCGCTGCATCTGTCGCCGGCGACGATCCGCAACGTCATGTCCGATCTCACCGATGCCGGGCTGCTGTTCGCGCCGCACACCTCGGCCGGGCGCCTGCCGACCGAACTCGGGTTGCGCCTGTTTGTTGACGGACTTCTGCAATTCGGCGAACTGACCGAGGACGAGCGCGAGGCGATCACCGCCAAGCTCGGCGCCTCCGGCCGCTCGATCGAGGACACGCTGGCCGAGGCGTCCTCGATGCTGTCCGGCCTGTCCGCCGCCGCCGGCCTGGTGCTGGCGCCGAAATCCGAAGGCCCGCTGCGGCATATCGAGTTCGTCCCGCTCGGCCCCGGCCGCGCGCTGGTGATCCTGGTGAACGCCGACGGGCACGTGGAAAACCGCGTCATCGAAACCCCGCCCGGCCTGCCGCCCTCGGCCCTGCAACAGGCCGGCAACTACCTGAATTCGCGCCTCGCCGGCCGCGGTCTCGCCGAGGTGCGCAGCATCGTCGCCACCGAGATGGCCAATAATCAGAGCGAGTTGGATGCCCTGTCCTCGCTGGTCGTCGAGGCCGGGCTGGCGACCTGGTCGAGCGAGGGACGCGCCGGGTCCCTCATCGTGCGCGGCCAGGGCCGGCTGCTCGCCGATGTCACGCAGATCGAGCGCCTGTCGGCCATCCAGATGCTGTTCGAGCGGCTGGAAACGCAGGAGACCATGCTCAAGCTGCTGGAACTCGCCGAAAGCTCCGAGGGCGTGCGCATCTATATCGGCGCCGAAAGCGGGCTGTTCGGCACCTCCGGCGTCTCGATGGTCGTCGCCCCCGCGCGCAATGCGGCCAACCGAATCGTCGGCGCCATCGGCGTGATCGGGCCGACGCGGATCAACTACGGCCGCATCATCCCCGTCGTCGACTACACCGCGCGCGTCATCGGCCGGCTGCTCGGGTGAGGCGCCCTCCCGGGCAAGGTCAACCGGGCAGTTAACAGGACCGCTGTAGTCTGCTATAGCCATATGGGAATGACGGAGTCCCGTCAGGGGAACTGCGATGACCGAGTGGGATGGGGTGGCGGCGGCGCGGGCGGCGGATGCGATGATCGGCCTCGCCGGTGTTCGCCAATGGCGCGCCCGCGTGGCCGAACTCCGCGCGATCGCCGGGCGCAGCGAGCGCGTCGGCAAAGCACTGGCGCTGCGCCATGCCGGCGAAGTCGCGCTTGAACGTCTCCGGCGCGGAGTCACCCAGCCGAGCCCGGCCGAACGGGCGGTGGCGATCCTGGCCGCGGAGGCCGTGCGTGTCGCCCGCAAGCTGCCGGCGCCAGGCCGCGCAAACCTGCGCGCCGCCTTGCGCGCCGCGCTCGCCGGCGAGGCCACCCTGTCCGGCCTGCTGCATTTATTCCGCGTTGCCGCCACGCATCGCGCCCGCGGCTATAACGTTGAATTCGCCGGATTTTCGGACGGAACGCCGTTCGACCTGCTGATCTCGCACGCCGGCATCACCGCCGAAATCGTCTGCGACATCGCCTCCGCCGAAGAAGGGCGTGACGTCCACCGCGGCGCCTGGATGCACCTTGTCGAGGCGCTCGACCCCGATCTGCAAACCTGGCTCGCCGAAAACCCCGGCCGCTATCTGCTCAAACTCACCCTCCCCCAGGGCCTCCGCCGCGACGGCGAAACCCTGCCCGCGCTGCAAGGCCGCATTCGCTCCCTGCTCCACGACAACCGGCGCGCCGATGAGGACGCCGCCGCCGTGCTGCGCCTCGATCCGCTGATGCCCGCCGCCATCCGCCCCGACCCCGCGACAATGATGGGCAGCCTGCGCCGCGCCTTCGGCCACGAAGCCCATCTCGCGGTGATGACCGGCGGCGGTGGGGTCTGCGTGCTCGCCGCCCGCGCCGGTCGCGAAGACGAAGTTGCCGTCTCGATCCGCCGCCGCATGGCCACCATCGCGCCGGCACGGCTCAGTGGCACGCGGCCCGGCATCCTCGCCATGCTCGTCGAAGATACCGATCCGGCGGAATGGCGCCATCTGCGCGAACAACTCGAACTCGAAGGTGCCGCGCGCCAGTTCCTCACCGAACCCGCCGCCCGCCACGTCGTCGCCGTCACCTGCCTGTCGCGCCAGGAACTCTTCGCCCCCCTCGCCACCGACAACACCGAACTGCGCTTCCGCAACCCCGGCCACCCCGCCGCCCGCGCCCCCGCCCTCGCCGCCGCGGTGCTGTCGACGTAACTCCTTCGTGAGGGCACCTTCCCGCCATCAGCCCGCCACGATTAACCGGTTACCTACGTCATCGACGGCACGACGCATCCAGCAGAGGCGGGCGCACCCAGCCGAGGCGGGCGCATCCAGCAGAGGCGGACCAGGGATGACGGAAATCGACTACGCGCGAAAGCTCGACGAGCTCGAACGCCTGCTCAACGATCCCGATACACGCATGGAACCCGCGCGCGTGTGGTCCATCCTGGCCGAAATCGCGCAGCACCACGAAGCGGCGGCACGCGCCGCAGCGGTCAAAGGGTAATCAAGGCTCCGCCGGCCAAGGGCCGAGGGCCCTTGGAACCCGCTACTTTGAGCGCCTGATCAACTCCGGTCTTTCTTGCGCCGCAGGCCATCGCCCCAGCCGCAAGCAGTCGGGGGGATCAAAGGGGCGTGCCCTCCGGTCTTGCAACCGGCCATCCCTCCGGCTAACTGAGGGGGATCATGAGCACACACGCCATTCCCCCCGACTCTCCGGCCGAGGGCGCGGAATCTGCCGCGCCGGAAATCGCTGACGATGCTCCCCCTGAGACGCTGATGCAGGTCGCCACGGCGCGCATCACCGAGCTTGAGGCCGCACTTCTGGAAATGAAGGATCGCTGGATGCGGGCGGAGGCGGAGACTCAGAATGTCCGCATCCGCACCAAGCGCGATATCGACGAGACCCGCCAATACGCCGTCCAGGGCTTCGCCCGCGACGTGGCGGAGGCGGCCGAGAACCTCAAGCGCGGCCTCGACTCCATGCCCGCCCCGGGCAACGAGACCGTCGATCGTTTGCGCGAGGGCTTCATCGGCGTCGAGCGCAGTTTCATCGGCCTGCTCGAACGCAACGGCATCAAGCGTGATGACCCGACCGGCGCCATGTTCGACCCCAATCTGCATCAGGCGATGTCGGAGCAGGAGAGCATCGAGCACCCGCCGGGCACCGTGCTGCAGGCATGGACGCAATGCTGGACCCTGCATGGCCGGCTGCTGCGCCCGGCGATGGTCGTCGTCGCCAAGGCCCCTGCCGTGGCACTCCCGGCTGGCGGCGAAAAGCTGGATACCTCGGCTTAACCAAAATATTGCACAAAAACTGCGCAGTTCGCCCTTGCCCCAAGGCGGTGCGCTGAATACATCGGGGATGTGACATCAACGGGGATCGGGATGGTGCTTCGGGCCGCTCCGATCCGCTGCAAGGGAGACTATCTATGAGCAAGGTCATCGGCATCGACCTCGGCACGACCAATTCCTGCATTGCGATCATGGAGGGCAAGGACGCCCGGGTGATCGAGAACAGCGAGGGCGCACGCACCACCCCCTCGATCGTCGCCTTCACCGACAATGGCGAGCGCCTCGTCGGCCAGTCCGCCAAGCGCCAGGCGGTCACCAACCCGACCAACACGCTCTACGCCGTCAAGCGCCTGATGGGCCGCCGCTATGACGATCCGATGGTGGCCAAGGACAAGGACATGGTGCCCTACCCCATCGTCCGCGGCGAGAACGGCGACGCCTGGGTGGAAGCCCGTGGCGAGCGTTATTCGCCGAGCCAGATCAGCGCCTATGTGCTTGGCAAGATGAAGGAAACCGCCGAGGCCTATCTCGGCGAGACCGTCACCCAGGCCGTCATCACGGTGCCGGCCTACTTCAACGACAGTCAGCGCCAGGCCACCAAGGACGCCGGCAAGATCGCCGGCCTCGAAGTGCTGCGCATCATCAACGAGCCGACCGCGGCCGCGCTCGCTTACGGCATGGACAAGAAGAAAGCCGGCGTCATCGCGGTCTATGACCTTGGCGGCGGCACGTTTGACATGTCGATCCTGGAAATCGGCGACGGTGTGTTCGAGGTGAAGTCCACCAACGGCGACACCTTCCTCGGCGGCGAGGATTTCGATCTGCGCATCATTGACTACCTCGCGGACGAGTTCAAACGCGACCAGGGCATCGATCTGCGCCGCGACAAGCTGGCCCTCCAGCGCCTCAAGGAAGCCGCCGAGAAGGCCAAGATCGAGCTGTCGTCCTCCAAGGAGACCGAGATCAACCTGCCCTTCATCACCGCCGACGCCTCCGGGCCGAAGCATCTGGTGCTGAAGCTCAGCCGCGCCAAGCTCGAAAGCCTGGTCGATGACCTCATTGCCCGCACGCTGGAGCCCTGCCGCGCCGCGCTGAAGGATGCCGGCGTCAAGGCCAGCGAGATCGACGATGTCATTCTCGTTGGCGGCATGACGCGCATGCCCAAGGTCATCGAGACCGTAAAACAGTTCTTCGGCCGCGAGCCTGCCCGTAACGTCAACCCCGACGAAGTCGTCGCCATCGGCGCCGGCATCCAGGGCGCCGTCCTCAAGGGCGACGTGAAGGACGTGCTGCTGCTTGACGTGACGCCGCTGTCGCTGGGCATCGAGACCCTCGGCGGCATCTTCACCCGCCTGATCGAGCGCAACACGACCATCCCGACCAAGAAAAGCCAGGTCTTCTCGACTGCCGACGACAACCAGACCGCGGTCACCATCAAGGTGCACCAGGGCGAGCGTGAAATGGCGGCCGACAACAAGCTGCTTGGCACTTTCGACCTGCAGGGCATCCCCACCGCGCCGCGCGGCGTGCCGCAGATCGAGGTGACGTTCGACATCGACGCCAACGGCATCGTCTCCGTGCAGGCGCGCGACAAGGCGACCGGCAAGGAGCAGCAGATCCGCATCCAGGCTTCCGGTGGCCTCTCGGAGGCGGACATCCAGCGCATGGTCAAGGAGGCCGAGGCGAACGCCGACGCCGACAAGCTCAAGCGCGAGATGGTCGAAGCGCGCAACCAGACGGAAGCGATGATCAATCAGGTGGAGAAGAACCTGAAAGAGCACGGCGACAAGCTTCCCGCCGCCGACAAGAGCGAGGCTGAGGGCGCGGTTGCCGCCGCCAAGTCCGCCCTCGAAGGCAGTGATGCCGAGGCGGTCAAGAAGGCCGGCGAACGTCTCAGCCAGGCCGCGATGAAGATCGGCGAGACCGTCTACAAGGCCGAACAGGCCGCCAGTGCCGCCGCCGGCGCGCCTCCTCCGGGAGCCGATCCCGGTCCGGGTGCCAAACCCCGCGCCGGCAAGCACGACGACGTGGTTGATGCCGAATTCGAGGAAGTCGACGACAAGAAGAAAAAGTCGTAACCCCCGTAACAACGGCCGCGCCCGTCCTCAACCGAGGTCGGGCGCGGACTTGTTTCGCTACGAGGCTATTCCGCTCTGGGGCGCGCGAGGATTGATATGGCCAAGCAGGATTATTACGCCACCCTCGGAGTGGCAAAAGGCGCCGATGCGGAGGACCTGAAGAAGGCGTACCGCAAGCTCGCCATGAAGCACCACCCCGATCGCAATCCCGGTGACGCCGCGGCCGAAGCGACTTTCAAGGATGTCAGCGAAGCCTACGACATCCTCAAGGACGACCAGAAGCGCGCCGCCTATGACCGGTTCGGCCACGCCGCTTTCGAGAATGGCGGAGCCGGGCCGCAAGGCTTCGGCGGCGGTGGCGCAGGGCTTGGCGACATCTTCGACCAGATGTTCGGCGAATTCATGGGCGGCAACGGCCAGGGCCGCCGGCGCGGCCCGCGCGGTGGCGCCGATGTCAGCACCGCCGTCGAGATCGACCTCAGCGAGGCCTTCACCGGCGTGCGCAAACAGGTCCGCGTTCCCACCCGCGTCGTCTGCGAAGCCTGCACGGGCACGGGATCGGAGACCAAGGAAAAAACCAGCGAGCCGTGCACGACCTGCAACGGCGCCGGCAAGGTGCGCGCGCAGCAGGGCTTCTTCATCGTCGAACGCACCTGCCACACCTGCGGCGGCGCCGGCCGGGTCATCCGCAACCCCTGCCGCATCTGCTCCGGCTCCGGCACCGTGCAGCGCGAACGCACGCTCCAGGTCGCCGTCCCCGCCGGCGTCGAAGACGGCACCCGCATCCGCCTCACCGGCGAAGGCGAGGCCGGCGCGCCCGGCGGCCAGCCTGGCGATCTCTACGTTCATATCGGCGTCCACGCGCACGAAATTTTCCAGCGCGAAGGGGCGAACATCCTCTGCCATGTCCCCGTGCGGATGACCCAGGCGGCGCTCGGCGCCGAGGTCGAAGTCCCCGCCGTCGACGGCACCAAGGCGCGGGTGAAAATCCCGCCGGGCACCCAAACCGGCGCCCAGTTCCGCCTGCGCGGCAAGGGATTCTCGGTTCTGCGCAGCAATCAGCGCGGCGACATGTTCATCCAGGTCTCCGTCGAAACGCCGCAGCACCTCACCGCACGCCAGCGCGAACTGCTCGACGAATTCGAGAACGAAGCGAAAAGCCACAGCAAAGGCAGCCCGCAAGCCGCCGGCTTCTTCGCCAAGGTGAAGGATTTCTTCGAGAAGGGCAGCCGCTCAGGCTAACTTCCGCCGCCCCTTCGCCGCCGGCGCGAACTTCGCGCTCTCCGCCACGATCGCCCGCAGCCGCGCCAGGATACGCAGCCCCACCGCGCGGTTGCCGTGCGTGCGCAGCACATCGGCCCGCCCACGCTCCGCCAGCGCCCGCCCCCGCGTGGGGTCATCGAGCAGCGGACGCAGCAGCGCATGCGCATGCGCCACATCCGCATCCGCCCAGGACTGCCCGCGCCAATGCGGATAGTCGTCGCGCCGCAACTTCACCATCTCATAGCCAATTGGCAGTGAATTTTCCGCCGTCATGAAATCGACATTGCCCGACCACGCCGTCCCCAGCGCCAGCCGCCCCAGCCCCATCGCCTCGCCCAGCCCGCGCCCGAAACCCTCCGAGCGATGCAGCGACACGAACACGTCGCAGGCGTTCACCAGGCTGCGCACACCCAGTGAATCCAGCGGCTCCGACAACATCCTGATCTGCGGGTCTGCCGCCACCCCCGCCGCCCATTCCTCGGCACCCCGCTCGCCGTTTTTGACCTTCAGCACCAGTTGCACGTCGCGAAACGGGTCCTCCGCCCGGATGCGCGCAAACAGATCCAGCACCGCCTGCGGGTTCTTACGTGTCGCGAACGACGACAGATCGAAGAAGTGCAGCAACACGAAAGCCGATTCGCGAATGCCGAAATACCGCCGCGGCAACATCGGCCCCACCTCGAACTCGATCGCCTGACCGACCAGCGGCGCCTTGATCCCCGCCGTGGCCAAACTGTCCGCAATGAATTGCGACAACGCCCAGACCTCGTCGAACTTCTGCAAGTGCAGCGCCCACTCCTTCGGATACGCCGGCAACTCCCAGGCGGGCACGACAATATTATACCCGTCCGCAAACACCCCGCCGCGCGCCTCGAACTCCGCGATCACCCGCCCCACCTCATCGCCATTGATGTGGAAAATCCGAATCCCCCCCGGCAAATCCTCCCGCTCCAACTCCCCCAACATCCGCGTATGCGCGGCATCCGCACGCTGCGCATACCGGAATATGTCGAACACCCGATGATGCAAATGCACGGTCGAACAGGCCTGCACATGCGACCGCATCTGCTCCCCCATCCCAATCGGCGCCCACGGATGCCCAATGATCGTAACCGGCACATCCTCCAACGCCACCCGGGAAACGCTCATGACGGTGGGGTCCTGTGGGGGTGGGGAAGGGAAGGAAGGCCAGGGCTCTGCCCTGGACCCGCCAAAGGCAGAG
>JAYTUU010000154.1:0-14303 GCA_043744375.1 Rhodospirillales bacterium
AAGCCAGTCGGGGGGATCAAAGGGGCGTGCCCCTTTGCCGCCGGAGGCGCGCTTGCCTTCCCTGGACTGCCGTGGGGGAGCCGATCGGACTCTGCTTAGAACAGCACCGACGCATCCGGCGTGTAGCGCGCCAGCTTCTCGCGATCAATGCGCAGCCCGAGACCCGGCAATTCCGGGATCTCCAGATATCCCTCCGCATCCAGCTTGAACGGTGCCTCGGTGATCCCGTCCACATACGGGCTGCCGCCGATATATTCGACCAGATCGACATTCGGCAGCGCCGCCGCCAATTGCAAGTCCGCCGCCAGCCCGACCGCCGTGTTCCAGCCATGGCCGACATATTTGACACCGAAATCATCGGCCATCCAGGCAATCCGCCGCTGCTCGCTGATGCCGCCGACTTTGGTGACGTCCGGCTGCACGATGTCGAACGCCCCCCGGCTCAGCCATGGCAAGAACGCCTGCCGCCGCGTCAGCACCTCGCCGCCGGCAATCGGCACCGGGCTGACCCGCCGGAGATGGCAGAAATCGTCGATCGCATCGGGCCGCAACGCCTCCTCGAACCAGCCGACATTGTAGTCCTTCAGCATCTCCGCCGTACGCATCGCCCATTTCAGCCCCTGCGGCCAGTAGCTATCGGACGCCCCGGCATCCACCAGCAGCTTGGTATCCGCCCCCGCCCCCTCCCGCGCCGCCCGCACGATGGCCTCGTCGAGGCGGGTATCGTCGCGCCGCCCGAACGGCCCCCAGCCGATCTTGAAGGCACGAAACCCGAGCGCGCGATAGGACGCCACGAGGTCCCGCATCGGGCCGGGCTCATCCATCAGCAGCGAGCAGTATGGCTGCACCCGGCTCGAATAGCTGCCGCCCAGCAGCCGCCCGACCGGCATGCCCGTCACCTTGCCAAGGATGTCCCACAGCGCGATGTCGATACCGCTGATCACATGCGTCAGCGTGCCGCCGCGCCCCATCCAGAACGTGTTCTGGTGCATCTTCTCGGAAACCCGTTCCGGCTCCAGCGCGTTCTCGCCGCGCCACAGCGGCTCCAGCAGTTTCACGCCGGCCTGCACCAGCCCGCCATTGGTGAACACGCTGCCATGGCCGATCACCCCGGCATCGGTGTGCACGGCGATCAGCGCGTGCACGGAGTCCTCCGGCCGGATCTCCGTCGACCAGCCGCCCTGCGGCGTCTCGCCGATCAGCGGCGCCACCGACACTCCGGTAATCCGCACCTTCTGCTGTAATCCCGTTTCCCTGGACGCACCCATGCCGCTCCCCTTTCGATCAGGACTTTCGCGAGCCTAGACGATGTTGCAGTCTCACGGCCATACCGACGCCGAACACGCGGCAGCCGGGGTGGAAAGCAACCAAGGGAGACGCGGCGATGAAACGCATCATGCTCGTCGAATGCATGCAGGAGATTTCCTCCTTCAATCCGATGCAGTCCAGCTTTGACGAATTCGCCATCCAGCGCGGCGAGGAGATGTTCCGCCAGACCGGCCTGAACACCGGCCTCGGCGGCGCGCTCGGCGTCTTCCGCGCCGCCGGCGTCACCCTCGTCCCCGCCTACTCCGCCCGCGCCGGCAGCGCCGGCCTGCTCTCTGCCAATGCCTGGGCACAACTCTCCAGCGAGCTCAGCGCCGCCGTCGCCGCCAACATGAACGATATCGACGCCATCTACGTCTCCCTGCACGGCGCCATGGGGGCCGACGGCGAACTAGACCCCGAAGGCTGGGTCCTCACCGAGGTGCGCCGCCTCGCCGGACCGCACGTACCCATCGTCATCTCTCTCGACCTGCACGGCATCCTCACCGACCGCATGCTCAAGCAGATCGATGGCCTGGCGATCTACCACACCTACCCGCATGTCGATTTCGCCGACACCGGCGCCCGCGCCGCGCGCCTGCTGTTGCGCCTGCTCGACAAGCCCGCGCGCACCACCATCGCCCGCGTGGTCATCCCCGCCCTCGTCCGCGGCGACGAACTGATCACCAAGAGCGGCTGCTACGGCGACATGCTGCGCGAATGCCAGCGCATCGAACGCGACGGCACGGCAATGTCCGCCGGCATCATGATCGGCAACCCGTTCACCGACGTGCCGGAACTGTGCAGCCAGGTCATCGTCATGACCGACAACAACCCGGCCACCGCGACCGCCGAAGCCACCCGCCTCGCCGAGGAGTTCTGGCCGCAGCGCCACCGCATGCAGGGCAAATTCATCGCCCTTGACCGCGCCATCGCCCAGGCCAGAACGATGCAGGGGCCGGTGCTGTTCACCGATGCCGCGGACGCAACGTCATCGGGCGCGACCGGAGACTCCAACCTGATCCTGCGCGCGTTGCGCGACGCCGGCTACGACAAGCGCGTGCTGTGCCAGATCGTCGATCCCAAGGCGGCCCGGGCGGCGCATGCCGCCGGCGTGGGCGCCGAGATCGAAACAACCCTGGGCGGCCAGCATGACCCCGCCCGCTTCCCGCCGATGGCGGTGACCGCGCGCGTCAAGCTGCTGTCCGACGGCAAGGCAAGGCTGGAGACGGCACGCTCCGGTCTCGATGCCGGGCCCACGGCGGTACTGACCTACGGCAACACAACGGTCGTGGTGATGGCCCGCTCGGTGAGCCTGTTCGATCGCGCGATGTACTACTCGGTGGGCATCAACCCGACAGAGTACGACTTGATCGTGGTGAAATCGCCGCACACGGAATACCACATGTTCGACCAGTGGGTGGAGAAGAACTTCAACATCGACATTCCCGGCGCCACCTCCGCCAACCTGCCCACCCTCGGCCACACCATCTGCGCGCGGCCGATGTATCCGCTCGATGACGTCACCCATTTCGTTCCGTCCCCGGGCATCTATGCCCGTCGCCCCTGATCCGAAAGCCCTCCGATGAAAATCGATTCCGTCGACCTGTTCTACCTCGCCATGCCCGTCATCACGATCGAGGCCGATGGCAGCCAGGACGCCCTCCTCGTGCGCGTCACCGCCGGCGGCCATGTCGGCTGGGGCGAATGCGAGGCGGCCCCTCTGCCCTCCATCGCCGCCTTCGTCTGCCCGATGTCGCACGGCGTCTGCCGCCCTGTCGGCGCCTCCGTCCTCGGCCAGACGCTCGATGGCCCCGAGGACATCCGCCGCATGGCCGCCGCCGTCGAGTATGACAGCATGGACCTGCTGCAGGCCGCGCACACCTGGTCGGGCGTCGAAATGGCCCTGTGGGACCTCCTCGGCCGCGCCCGCGAAACGCCGGTCTGGCGCCTGCTCGGCTACACCGCCTCGCACAAGAAACTGCCCTACGCCTCCATGCTCTTCGGCGACACCCCCGAGCACACCCTGCGCCAAGGCCAATCCGCCCGCGCCTCCGGCTATGGCGCGGCCAAATTCGGCTGGGGCCCGATCGGCCGCGGCACTGCGGCACGCGATGCCGATCATTTCGCCGCTGCCCGCGAAGGCATCGGCCCCGACGCCCTCCTGCTCGTCGATACCGGCCAGATCTGGGGCGAGGACGTCGAAGCCGCCGCCGCCCGCATCCCCGCCCTCGAAGCCGCCCGCGCGACCTGGCTCGAAGAACCGTTCCACGCCAGCGCGCTCGGGGCCTACGGAGCGCTCGCCAAACGCAGCGGCGCCGTCAAACTCGCTGGCGGCGAGGGCGCCCACAACTTCTCGATGGCGCAGCATCTGATCGACTACGGCGGCGTTGGGTTTATCCAAATCGACACTGGCCGCATTGGCGGCATCGGCCCCGCCAAACGCGTCGCCGACTACGCGGTCGCGAAGGGCGTCACCTTCGTCAACCACACCTTCACCTCCCACCTCGCCGTCAGCGCCTCGATGCAGCCCTTCGCCGGATTGCCCGATCATCGCATCTGCGAATACCCGTTCCAGCCGAAGCCGCTCTCGGTCGATTTCGTTGCCACGCCGCTGCTGCGCGACGCCAACGGCCAAGTCGCCGCACCCGACTCCCCCGGCCTCGGCATCGACGTCAACCTCGCAGGCATGCGGCCCTACCTCGTCGATGTCGAAATCCGCGTCGGCGGCAAAACACTCTACGCCACGCCCGCCCTCGCCTGATCCGCACAATGCCAAGCGGATAAAAGTTTTTTGGTTCTTTTTTTCAAAAAAGAACAGCGCTTCTTTTTGAAAAAAGAAGCAAAAACTTTTTATCCATTTTCTGCGAAGGCGGTCATTACTTGCGTGCCGAAGCGGTGCATCGAGGCCATCGCCTGGTCGTGCGCCATGTCGCCGAAGCCGGTCTGGCACAGCAGATGCTGCACGCCGACCGACTGCAATTCGGCCACCTGCGCGCGCACCGTTGCGGGTGAGCCAAACAGCGTGCCCGTGGCCAGCACATAGGCGATCGCCTCCGCCTCGCCCACCGCGGGGTCGGTCCAGGGATTGAGCATCGCCGGCTCGATGACGAAATCGGCGGGGTTCAGATCATGCCGAACATGCATCATATGCTCCCGCGTCCGCAGCAGCAGCGCGGAGACTTCCGCCTCCGCCTGCGCATCGGTCTCCGCGACGTACACGTTCCGCCAAAGCGCGCATTGCCCGAGCAGGCGCGCGCGCGCCGCGGCATCATGCCCGCCGGCGATGAGCCCGGCCTCGTAGAGCGCCCAGCGCTCGGCGATCCGCGCCACCGGCAGCCGCGCCGTCAGGATCGGAATACCCTTGCGCCCGCATTCGGTGAACGATGCCGGCGAGATCACACTGCGCCATAGCGGCGGCCCGGGCTGCTGCACCGGCCGCGGCCGCAGTTCGGGCACATGAACCTTGTAGTACTTGCCTTCAAACGTCAGTGGCGTCGCCACCCAGAGTCGCTCGAAAATCTCCAGCGCCTCCCCCATCCGCGCCCGGCTGTCATCGCTGCGCAACCCATGCCCGACGAATTCGAATTCGTTATAAACCGTCCCCTTGCCGATGCCGACATCGATGCGGCCCTTGCTGAGATTGTCCAGCAGCGCGAGTTGCACGGCGAGCCGCACGGGGTGATGGAACGGCATCTGCACAACGGCAAACCCGATCCGGATCCGCTCCGTCTTCATCGCCAGGGCGGCCGCAAACAACAGCGCGTCGTTGTAGACGCTCTCTCCGGTGAAATAATGCTCAGTCAGCCATACGCTGCTGAACCCCAGCGCCTCCGCGGCACAGGCCTGCGCCAGTTGGTCGTCGATCCGCGCCGCGTCCTCTGCCGGCGAGGGTGAAAGTGCCAGCGTCAACCATCCAAACCGCATCGCGATCCCCATCACGTCGCCCCCGGCACCATCGCGCGCGAGCCCAACCATGCGGTCAGGTTGGCCCGAAATGCCCGCCGGGGAAAGCCCATCGGCTCACTGTGCGCGCAGTGTCGCGAAATGCGGGACTATGACCGCGCAAGCCGCAACGGCTTTACCACTTGCGGGCGCCGCGGTCTGGCGCCATGAATCGGATTGGGCGGAAACCAGGGGGCAAGAATGAACGCATTGCGCGGCAATCAAGGGCCTCGCTACAAGCATGCGCCAGGCGAGAGCGCGCCCTATGGCAGCATTCGCGTGGACAAGCTGACGCCGATCATCGGGGCTGAGATCGGCGGGGTGGATTTGGCGCAGCCACTGGGGAACCAGGTGTTCGACGAGATCCATCGGGCGTTGGCGGAGAATTCGGTGATCTTTTTCCGCGACCAGACGCTGACCCCACAGCAGCATCTGACGTTCGGGCGACGGTTCGGGGAGTTGCACATCCATCCCGCCGCGCCGCATGAGCCAGGCGAGCCGGCGCTGATGAAAATCCACGCCGACCGCAATTCGCCGCGCGCCAACGGCGAGGGGTGGCACAGCGATGTCTCCTGCGACGCCGCGCCGCCGATGGGGAGCATTCTGTACATCCGCCAATGCCCGCCTGATGGAGGCGACACGCTGTTCGCCAGCATGTATGCGGCATGGGACGCGTTGTCGGATCGGATGCGGGCCTATCTGGACGGGCTGATGGCGGTGCATGACGGCGAGGAGGTGTATCGCGGCACCTATGCCAATCTCGGCGTCGCCGACCGGCCGGAATACCCGCGCGCCGAGCACCCGATCGCGCGGGTCCATCCGGTGACCGGGCGCAAGGCGCTGTATGTCAATCGCGGCTTCACCCGGCGGATACTCGGGGTGCCGCGCGACGAAAGCGAGGCCATTCTGCGCTATCTGTATGAGCATGCGGAAAACCCGCTGTTCCAGTGCCGGTTCCGCTGGACGGAGAACACGGTGGCGTTCTGGGACAATCGCTGCACGCAGCATCGCGCGATGTGGGACTACTGGCCGCATACGCGCAGCGGCAACCGGGTGACGGTACAGGGCGAGCGGCCGATTTGATGCGCAGGTTTTCGTAACGGGTTCAATGGACAGGAGCATGCAATGAAGAAATCAACGGGCGAACAACCGGGCGGCCTCGATCGGCGCGCGCTGCTCGGCTATGCGGCAGCGGCCGGCGTGGCCGCGGGGCTGCCGGGCGAGGCCGCGGCACAGACCAGCCAGATCGGCATCGATGCGGCGCAGTGGACGCCCGAGTATATCAGCTCGATCGCGGGCACGGCCGAGTACGACACGGCCGCCGAATGCGCGCGCGTGGTGCCGCTGAACTATGCGGGGCGGCTGACCTATTGGTGGGTCGGCCCGAACCAGGCCTCCCCGCAGATCGAGCATGAGATCGACGCGCAGTTCTGGGCGGCGTTCGCCAAGACCTATCCGAACATCAAAGTAACGAAGCAGAATCTCGACTATAATGAAATGCTGAACAAGTCGCGCACCGCGGCCCTCGGCAAAGCGGCACCGATGGTGGCGAAATTCCCGATCCTCTGGGGCGTCGAGTTCGCCGCGAAGGGCCTGTTGCGCGAATTCTCGCCCGAGGACGTCGGCTATTCCCGCGCCGAGTTCTGGCCGGGCGCGATGAAGTCGGTGATGTGGAAGGGCAAGACCTACGGGGTGCCGACCAACAACGAGACGATGGCGCTGATTTGGAATGCCGGGCTGTTCAAGGAGGCCGGACTGGACCCGGAGACGCCGCCGGCAACGTGGGCGGATCTGGTGGCCTATTCCAAGCAGATCAAGGAAAAGACCGGCAAGAACGGCTACGGCATGGTCGCGCGGGTGAATGCCGGGAACACGCCGTTCCGCTACATGCCGCAATGCTGGGCGTTCGGCGGCGGGGCGCTCGACGAGGCCGAGGCGGCGCCGGGCTACAAGGCGATATTCGCCAACAACGCCGGCTCGAAGGCGGCGTTGCAGGCGTCGTACGACATGTATGTGCGCGACAAATCGGTGCCAACCTCAGCGCTGACCAATACACAAACAGAAAACCAGGACCCGTTCATCGCCGGCCAACTGGCGATGATGATCAGCCACCCCAGCGAATACGCGGCGATGCTGGACCGTGCCCGCAAGGCAACCGGCGAGGACAAGAAGACCGCCGAGGCGGTGGTGGCGAACATGCGCTACGGGCTGATCCCGATGGGGCCGGCACGGCGCGCGGTGGTGTTCGGCGGATCGAACGCCCACGTGTTCCATCCCAACATCGTCGATGGCGGGCTGGACGTCGATGCGGCGCGGGCGTTCATCGCGTTTTCGACGGGGCCGGAATGGTCGACCAAGCTGGCCTGGGTCAGTTCGAACCCCGGCAACACGCGCGGCTTCCGCACGAAGTGGATGAAGGAGCGGCTGGACACGATCAAGTTCCTGAGCGTGACGACCTCGATGCTCCCCGCCGGAATTCCGTTCCCGGTGCTGCCGCAATCGGCCGAGATCATGAACATCATCATCCCCGGCATGTTGCAGAACGCGCTGACACGCAAAATGTCGGTGTCCGACGCGGCCGATGACGCGGCCAAGAAGATCAAGGAGTTGCTGGCCGATCTGTAGAACAGGCAAGCGCCCGGGCCAGTATATTGGCCCGGGTGTTCAGTCGAAGAAGCCCTTGTCGGCCTCCGACAGATAGGCCTGCGCCTTGCCGATGTTGAAATCGACGCCGAGGCCCGGCCGGTCCCACACTTCGATGAAGCCGTCCTTCACGAGGGGATCGGGGAACCCGTCGAGGATGTCGAGCCACCAGCCCGGCCGGATCGCCGGCAGTTCGAAGGCGATGTAGTTGTCCGGCAAGGCGGCACTGACCTGCACCAGCGCGGCGATGCCGAGCGCGCCATCGGCGATGCCGTGCGGGGCCATCAGGATGCCGTGCAGATCGGCGTATTCGGCGATCCATTTCAGTTCCGCGAGGCCACCGACGTCGCACGGATCGGGGCCGACGACGTTGACGGCGTGGCGCTCGATCAGGTCCTTGAAGTTCTGCCGCAGATATATTTGCTCACCGGTGTGGATCGGCGTCGAACTGGCGCGGGTGACTTCGCGATACACGTCGGCATTCACATAGGGGATGTAATCGCCGGTGATCATGTCTTCCAGCCACATGATGTTGTACGGCTCCAGCGCGCGGGCCAGGCGGATGGCGTCCGGCACCATCATGCCCGGCCCGCAATCCAGCGCCAGACCGATCCCGTCACCGAGTTCGGCCTTCATGGCCGCGACACAGGAAACAACGTGGTTGAACGCGCGCTCGGTCATCAGGCCGCGGTCGAGCGCGCCGTGGAACGGGCTCGCACGGTTTTCGCCGAGGTGGAAGCCGGGGAACGCGCGCTTCATGCCGCTGTGGAAGCCGATGCCCTGCTTGACGATGGTGAAGCCGTGCGGGGCTTCCTTCATCGCGCGGACGGAGCGGGCGTAATCCTCCGGCTCGAAGCGCGTCATCGGCGAACGGACGCCGCCGTTATAAACGCGCACACGGTCGCGCACCTTGCCGCCGAGGAGCTTGTAGACCGGCACCCCGGCGGCGCGGCCAGCGATGTCCCACAGCGCGATCTCGATGGCGCTGACCGCGGCCCCCCAAGGCTTGAACGCGCCGCGCTGGCGGATCTTCAGCATCACCCGCTCGACATTGGTCGGGTCCTCGCCGATCAGCGCGTCACGGAGATGGAGCACGTGCGGGGCGATATAGGGCTTGGTGAACTCGACCGGCCCGTAGCCGCTGATCCCGGCGTCCGTGAGGATACGCACGACCGGGTTTTCCCCCAAAGTAGCGCAGCGGATATCGGTGATCTTCATGGTCGGCTCCGTGGTTCTCCCGCCATGCCGCGGGAGTGCGTCGCCAGTTTCGCGACTGCTGCCGGATGGGTCAATGCGGGGACAACGCGGAGTTGATCACGGGAATCGGCGGCGGTATGGCATGAGGACGGCGCGCCGGCAGATGGCCGGCAGGACGGGGAGGCTACGATGCGGCTTGGGATGATCGCCATTGCGTGCCTCGTGTTGCTCGCGGGCTGCGGCAGCACGAGTTTTGATCGAGTGAGCACCGGCGCAGGCACGGGGGCAGGAACCGGCGCCGTGGTCGGACTGCTCGGCGGCCCCGTCGGCGTGCTGCTCGGCGCCGCGATCGGCGCAGGCGCGGGCGCGGTCACCGGGGGGCTCACCACCCAGGACCAGATCGATCTCGGCAAGCCCCTTTGGAAATAGCGGGTTACCCCACGCCGGCGACGTAGGCGCGCAGGCTCTCCACCTCGCCCTCCTGCGCCATGATGCGCGCCTTCACCACGTCGCCGATGCTGATGATGCCGATGAGTTGGCCACCTTCAAGCACGGGAAGATGGCGGAACCGCCCGGCGGTCATCATCGCCATCGCCTCGGCGACCGTGGTGCAGCGCGTGACGGTCGTCAGCGCCCGGGTCATCAGATGGTCGACCGTCAGGCGCAAGGCGGCGGGGCCATGTTCGGCCAGGGCGACGACGATATCGCGTTCACTGACGATGCCGAGCAATTGGCCGGCGGTGTCCTGCACAACGGCGGCGCCGATGCGGCGGTCGGCGAGCAGGCGGGCCACCGCGGCAACGTCGGCGGTCGGCGCGACGGACGTTACGTCGTTGCCCTTGTGCTTCAGGATTGCGGCGACAGTCATCCAAATGCCCTCCGAATGAGGGCCAGCCGCCACGGCGGCGCGGCCGGCCGGTTGACGCCAGGGGAGCATGTACTATTTGGCGGCCTGGATGCGAGAAAATGTGGCGGCGATCATGTCAACGTGACGCATTGATGCCGTCGCTACCCGCCAATCATGGCGCCGGCGTCAACTGGGTCGCGACGAGGTTGGCGAATATGCCGTTCCGGGCCATCAGGGCCGCGTAGGGGCCGTGCTCGGCGATGCGGCCGGCGTCGAAGACGAGAATGTCGTCGGCGTCGCGGATGGTGGACAGGCGATGAGCGATGATGAAGGTGGTGCGGCCGGCCATCAGCCGCCGCAACGCGATGCTCACCCGCGCCTCGGTGGCGGCGTCGAGCGCCGAAGTGGCTTCATCGAGTATCAGGATCGGCGGGTCCTTCAGCAGCGCGCGGGCAATCGCCAAACGCTGGCGCTGGCCGCCGGAAAGGCTGGCGCCGCGTTCGCCGACCAGGGTGTCGTAGCCGTCGGTTTGGGCGATGATGAAATCATGCGCCTCGGCCATCCGGCAGGCCGCCTCGATCTGCTCCTGGGTGGCGTCGGGGCGGCCGATCAGCAGATTGTCGCGGAGGGAGCGGTTGAACAGCAGCGAGTCCTGGAACACCACGCCGATGTTGCGGCGCAGGCTGTCGAGCGTGATGTCGCGCAGATCCTGGCCGTTGATGCGGATGCTGCCGTGGTCAGGGTCCCAGAAGCGTTGCAGCAGCGCCATGCAGGTCGTCTTGCCCGCGCCGGTCGGGCCGACCAGCGCGACCGACGTGCCGGGGCGGGCGGTGAAGCTGACCGCGTCGAGCACTGGCGGGCCGCCGGGATAGGCGAAGGCGATGTCGGTGAATGTGATTTCGCCGGCGCCGGGCGCCAAGGCCTGCGCGCCGGGGCGGTCGGGAACGGAGGTTTCGGCGTCAAGCACGGCAAAGAAGTCGGTGAGCCCGGGAATTTCCAGGAACAGCCGCATGGCAAACGACATCGCGCTGTCGAGGCGCGCGATCAGCAGCGTCGCGAACCCCATGAAAGCGACGATCTCGCCGACGCTCGCCTGGCCGCGCGCATTGAGGATCGTGCCGGTGACAACGATGGCGATGACCGTGATCGTGCTGGCACCGCGGGTGGCGACGTTGGCCACCGCCCACCAGTTCAGCACGGGGAACTGGTGGCGGATGACCTCGCGCATGATGGCGCCGAACCGGCCGGTCTCTTCGGCGAGGCGGGCGAAGGATTGCACCACGGTGACATTGGCCAGCGCGTCCTGCGCGGTGCCGACGAGTTCGACCTGCCAGTGCTGCGCCCGGCTCTGGCCCGCCTCGGTGCGCCGGATGACCAGCAGGATCAGGGCCGCGAACACCACCACGAGGCTGATCAGCGCGATGGCAAGTCGCCAGTTCAGCAGCAGGGTGATCGGCAGCAGCACGGTGATGGCGAGGAAGATGGCAAGCTGGTCGCGGAAGAACCCAAGCCAGAGCCAGAACATCGTGTCGGCGCCGGAGAGCATGACTTTCAACAGGCGCCCGGAATGGGCGGCGCCGTGGAAGGCCGGCGGCAATGCCAGAACATGTTCGTAGAAGCGGCGCATGGCGAGCAGGCGGTTGCGATGGGCGAGGCGCTCGGCCTGCAGGGAGGCGGCCATGCTGGCAGCGATGCCGGCGAGGCCGACGCCGGCCCAGATGCCGAGCAGCCAGGAGGCTTCGTGCCAAAGCGCGTCGTGCCAGAGCGCGTCGGCCGGGCGGGTGCTGGCGGTGCCGAGCATTTCGATCACACGGCCGAACAGCACCGGCTCGACGAACAGCAAGGCGGCGAGGCCGAGATTGGCGATCACGAGAAGCGCGGCGACACGCCGGTCGCGGCCAAGTACGGCGATGACGCGGCGATAGAGGCGCCAGAAGCGCTTCATCCCATCAGCAAGGTTCGGGGGCGAAGCGGCGCGTGGGAGAGACGAACTCGTCCTGGGCGGCGACCAGGAGGATTTCGCGCGAACCGGCCTCGGCGGTGCGGCGCAGCAGGCCGTAGATCGAGCTTCCCGCCTCCGCCATCGCGGTCGCCGCGTTGCCGCTGCGCAGCCGGTGGAACAGGAACAATGCGGCGATGGCGTCGCCGGCGCCGTTGACGTGCACGGGCAGCAGCGGCGTCCGCAACCGGTGGATCGCGCCCCCTTCGCTGCACAGCATGTCCATCGCGTCGGCGGGCGTCTCCTCCGTGCGCAGGCTGGTCAGCAGGACGATGCGCGGGCCGAGTGCGTGCAAGGCGGTGACGGCACGCTTGACCTCGGCCAGGGTCGTGCACGGCAAGCCCGTGAGATGGCGCAGCTCGAACAAGTTCGGCGTGGCGATGTCGGCGGCCGGCAGCGCCTGGCTGCGGATGAGGTCGGGGATCCCGGCGCGGACATAGAGATCGGTGTCGTCGTCGCCCATCACCGGGTCGCAGCAATAGACGCAGGCGGGGTTGGCCGCCTTGGCGCGGCGAACGGCATCGAGGATGGCGCTGCCGATGCCCGCGTCGCCCATGTAGCCGGACAGCACCGCGTCGCACCGGGCCAGCGCCCCGCGCTCGGCAATGCCGGCGATCACCCGACCCACCTGCTCGCCGGTGAACACATCCCCCGTCCAGCTGCCATAGCCCGTGTGGTTGGAGAACTGCACCGTGTTCACCGCCCACACCTCGGCCCCAAGCCGCTGCAACGGAAATACCGCGCTGGCATTGCCGACATGCCCGTAGGCGACCCAGGACTGAACGGAGAGAATATTCATCTCAGGCGGTGCGGCCACCATCGACGGGCAGCAGCACGCCGGTGATGAGGGCCACTTTTCCTTTGAGCCGCATGATCGTCTCCGCTGAAATGTCGTTCGCCAAAGCCCCGTGGGGGCCGGGGAGAAGCTAGGGGGGCGGCAATGGAGCGTCAAACCACGGGGGGCGTCAAACCACGGGCGTGCTTGCCAGCATTGCCGCAACGGATTAACGAAACCGGTCCGCCCCATACTGGCGCGCCACAGAAAGACAGCGAACATGCCGATGCCGAAACTCTTCGAGCCCATCACCTTCCGCTCGGTCACCGCGCGCAACCGCATCGCCATCGCGCCGATGTGCCAGTACTGCGCCACCGAAGGCACCGGCGATGACTGGCACCTCCAGCATCTCGGCGCCCGCGCCATGGGCGGCGCCGGGATCGTGTTCACCGAAGCCACCCATGTCTCCGCGATCGGGCGGATCACGCCGGGCTGCCTCGGCCTCTACACCGACGCGCACCAGGCGCTGATGGCGCGGATCGCGGCATTGATCACGATGGGCGGGGCCATTCCCGGCGTGCAGATGGCCCATGCCGGGCGCAAGGCGAGCACGGATGCTCCGTGGCACGGCGGCAAGCCGATCCCGCCCGGCGATCCGCGCGGCTGGCAGCCGGTCGGGCCGACGACGACGCCGTTCGGCGACGGCTACAACGCGCCGCATGCGCTGACGGCTTCCGAGATCGCTGGCATCACCGACGAGTTCGTCGCCTCCACCCGCCGCGCTTTGGCCGCCGGGATCAAGGTGATCGAACTGCACGCGGCGCATGGCTACCTGATCCACTCCTTCCTCTCGCCGATCTCCAACACCCGCAATGACGGCTATGGCGGCGACCTCGCCGGCCGCTCGCGCCTGCTGATGGAGACCGTCGAGGCCATCCGCGGCGTCTGGCCGGACGATCTGCCGCTGTTCGTGCGGCTGTCCTGCGTCGACTGGATGGAGGGCGGGCTGACCATCGCCGATACCATCGAGATCGCCCGGCGCCTGAAGGCCACCGGGAAGGTCGATCTGATCGACTGCTCGTCAGGCAGCGTGGCGGCGGTCGGGCCGAAAATCCCGTCGCTGCACCCCGGCTACCAGGTGCCCTTCGCCGAGGCCGTGCGGCACGAGGCCGGGATCGCGACCGGCGCCGTGGGGCTGATCACCGCCCCCGAGCACGCCGCCGAAATCGTCGCCAACGACCGCGCCGATCTCGTGTTCATCGGCCGCGCCGTGCTGGCCGACCCGGCCTGGCCGCTGCGCGCCGCGAAGCATCTGGGTGCGGCCCCCGATCTGATGGCGCAATACAAGCGTGCCACTCTGACCTAAAGAGTCCGATCGGCTCCCCCACGGCAGTCCAGGGAAGGCAAGCGCGCCTCCGGCGGCCAAGGGCCAGTGGCCCTTGGAACCCCGGACTGCTCGCGGCTGGACGGCCGGCCTTCGCGTGAGCACCCGCAATCTCGCCGCATTCACTGGCGAAGCCCAAACTCCCGCGCGATCGCAATGCGGTCCGAGATGTCGATGGCCTGCGGCGCAAAAAGTCGGGGGGATCAAA
>JAYTUU010000155.1:0-42528 GCA_043744375.1 Rhodospirillales bacterium
CATCGAAACCGCCCGCCGGTTCGACCGCCTGACCGCCCACATCGCCGCCGGCCGCCTCCCGCGCAAATCCCGCCCCGGCCGCGTCCGCACTCCCATAGCGCTCCCGCCGGCCCCCCGTACCGCATGGCGCCCGACCACCCGAGCCTGGCTCCTCATCGACCTGAAGCATGAAGCCGCCTACTTCCGCGGCCAGCTCGAAACCCTGCTCGCCGATCCCGCGGCGGCGCAACTCCTCGCCGCCCACCCCGCCGCCGCCCGCCTGTTCCGCCCGCTCTGCCACATGTTGTACCTTGACCGCCCCGGCCCGGCGCCACCGCCCCGGCCATCCCGCGCCAAGCCCGCGCGCGAACCCAAAGCGCGGGCGCCGCGTCCTTCTCGGGCAAAGCACGAGATCGACCCGCACGATCGCCGCGCCCCCTGGCCCTGGTACATCGTTCCCACCAAAAGAAGCCGCGCCTGACGGCATCGCTTTCCCGCGCCTAATTTGTTACGATATAGAAACTAAAATTCCACCGCCTGCCCGACGGGCTGCCGCCTGCGTGGTTTGCGCTGCTTGACCTGAACAACGGGGCAGGGGATCACTCCGGCACCCCACAGGAAACTAGGTCATCCGCACCTTGCCGTCCACGCCAGATTTTCTTGAGATCGATCGTCTCAGCGTGTCCTACGGGCCGGTCGAGGCGGTGCGCGCGGTGAGTCTGGCGGTGGCGCGGGGCGAGTTTGTGGCGCTGCTCGGCCCGTCCGGCTGCGGCAAGACGTCGCTGCTGCGGGCGATCGCGGGGTTCATCGCGCCCGCCGGGGGGACGATCCGGGTGGATGGGCGGGATGTCGCGGGGGTGCCGCCGCGGGCGCGCAATATCGGCATCGTGTTCCAGTCCTACGCGCTGTTTCCGCATATGAGCGCGTTCGAGAACGTGCGGTTCGGGCTGGATTGCCGGGGCGTGGGGCGGGCCGAGGCGGCGACGCGGACGCAGGCGGCGCTGGCCCTGGTCGGGCTGGAGGCGTTGGCGGCGCGGCGGCCGGCGCAGTTGTCGGGCGGGCAGCAGCAGCGCGTGGCGCTCGCGCGGGCGCTGGTGATCGCGCCCGATCTGCTGCTGCTCGACGAGCCGTTGGCGGCGTTGGACAAGCAGTTGCGGGTGCAGATGCAGACGGAGCTGAAATCATTGCAGCGGCGCCTGGGGGTGACGGCGCTGTTCGTGACGCATGATCGCGAGGAGGCGATGTCGATGGCCGATCGCATCGTCGTGCTGCGCGACGGCCGGGTCTGTCAGGTTGACACGCCTGAGCGGTTATTTGCGATGCCCGCCGACGCCGGGGTGGCCGAATTCATCGGCGCCGGCAATCTGCTGCGCGGGCCGGCGGTGGCGGATGGCCAGGGCGGCTTCATGCTCGCTCCGGCGGCCGGCTTCTCCGTCGAACTCCCGGGTCCGCTCGACGGCCGGGCGGCGTTTGTCGGCTTCGACCAGGTCAGGCTCGATCCGGTGGCGGACGGCGAGGGACCGGTGATTTCCGCGCGGCGCTATCTCGGGCTCAGCGTGGAACTGCATGTCGCCTACAGCCATGGCGTCGTGCGGGCACTGCTGCCGGCCTCAGCACCGTTCGCGGTCGGGCAGAGCGTGCGGCTCCATGTTGCGCGCGCCGATTGCCGCCTGCTGGCGGAGGCGTAGATGCGCGGCGCACGAATGCTGCCGCTGCTGCCGGTGCTGGTGTTCTATGCGACGTTCCTGCTCGCGCCCTTGGCGGCGCTGCTGGTTCTCAGCCTGCATCCGTTCAGTGCCACGGAGATTATTGGCGCGGGGTGGACCGGGCAGAACTATCTCTATGTTCTCGCCGATCGTTTCTATCTTGGACTTCTCGGCGGCACGATAGTTCTTGGTCTGGCGGTCACACTTGTGACCCTGCTGCTCGGCTATCCGCTGGCACTCGGCATCGTCAGGGCGCCGCCGCGGCTGAAGGCATTGCTGCTGGTGATCGCGCTGTCGCCGATGCTGGTGAACCTCGTCGTGCGCAGCTACGCGTGGCTGGTGTTGCTCGGTGAGCATGGGCTGCTGAATTCCTGGCTGGTCGCGATGGGCCTGCCGCGGGCGCCGCTCGATGGCAACATGTTCGCAGTCGGCATCGGCCTCGTTCATGTCACGCTGCCGCTGATGGTGCTCAGCCTGGTCGGCATCATGGAGCGGATCGATCCGCATCTGCTCGAAGCCGCCGCCAGCCTCGGCGCCGGGGAGTGGCGCATTCTCGGGCGGGTGCATGTCCATCTGGCGATGCCCGGCATCGGCACCGGCGCGCTGCTGGTGTTCTGCACGGCGATCAGCGCGTTCGTGACGCCGCGCCTGCTGGGCGGGAACCGGGTGTCGACGATCTCGACGGTGATCTATGAGAAGTTCACCTTCTCGATGAACTGGCCGGTCGGCGCCGCGCTGGTGTTCGTGCTGCTGGCACTGAACTTCTCGGTCATCGCCCTGCACGGGCGGGTGTTCGGACACCGCTGATGTTCGCCCGATTGCTCGCGCTCGCCAATATCGCCGTCGTGCTGTTCCTGCTCGGGCCGCTGATCGTCATCGTCGGCGCGTCGTTCACGACCACGCCCTATGTCGTATTTCCGCCGCGCGGTTTCACGCTGGACTGGTATCGCGCGCTGCTGGAACGCGCCGATTTCGCCGCCGCCCTGCATAGTTCCATCGTGCTCGGCCTGCTCGCGACGGCGGGCGCGGCGCTGCTCGGCATTCCGGCCGCCATTGGATTGCACCAGGCCGGCGTGCGCGGCCGCGCCGTGCTGCGCGGTTTCGTGATGGCGCCGCTGACGTTGCCGACGATCGTGACCGGCGTTGCGCTGTTGCAGTTCTACTACGCGATCGACCTCGACGCGCCGATGGCCGGGCTGCTGATCGGCCATATGCTGATCATCGTACCCTATTGCGTGCGCACCGTTGGCGCCGCCCTGGCGGCCCTCGATCCGGCGATCGTGGAGGCCGCCGAGAGCCTCGGCGCCGGGCGGCTACGCATTCATTTGAGGGTGACGCTGCCGGCGGTGGCGCCTTCGATTCTTGCCGCCCTGGCCTTCATGTTCGTCACCTCGTTCGACCAGGTGACGCTCTCGGTTTTCCTGGCCGGGCCCGAGGTGATGCCGCTGCCGGTGCGGCTCTATACCTATATCGAGTTCGCGATCGACCCGATGGTGGCGGCGGCCTCGACGGTGCTGATCGTGCTGGCCGTGCTCATCGTGGCGCTGGCACAGCGCATTGCCGGACTGGACCGCGGGCTGTTTGGCGGTGCACAATAGTGCATCCCAAGGAGGCCGCTCATGTTGCTTCGTCGCCGCCATTTCCTGGCATCCATTCCCGTCGCGCTGGCCATGCCGGCGATCGCCCAGGAGCGACCGCGCATCGTCGTGCAATGCTATGGCGGGCTGTTCGAGAAGACGTTGCGGGAGGCCATCATCCCGGACTTCCAGAAGGAGCACGGCATCGACGTCGCGCTCACCGTCGAGGACGACGTCACTATTCTCCCGAAGCTGCGGGCGGCGCGCGGGCGGTCGCCCTATGACGTCAACTACTGCGACAACGACATCGCCGTGCTCGGCCAGCAGATGGGCGTCTGGGCCGACGACCAGACGGCGCAGATGCCCAACGCCGCGCGGGTCTATGCCAATTGCCGCCCGCCGGCGACGGCGAACTATGGCAACGTCGTGTTCGAATATGCGCTCGTGCACAACACGAAGAAGATGCCCGCGCCGACGTCATGGAACGATCTGTGGGCCGAGGGCATCGTGCCGGGCATTCCGCACATCACCCAGTCCTACGGGCTGACGTTCCTCTACGTGGCGGCGCTGCTGAACGGCGGTAGCGGGACGAACCTCGATCCGGGGTTTGCCGCAATCAAGCGGTTGAAGAAATTCCGCGTCTACAAGAACGTGACCGAGGGGTTGTCGTTGTTCCAGCAGGGCGAGATCGACGCAGCCCTGTTCTATAACCATCGGGCGCAGCAGATGATCGACATGGGCCTGCCGATCGCCAAGACGGTCCCGAAGGAGGGCACCTGGGGGCAGCATACCGGTGCGCAGATCCCGAAAGGTACTGCCAATCTCGC
Source organism: Rhodospirillales bacterium (assembly GCA_043744375.1). Lineage (GTDB taxonomy): Bacteria > Pseudomonadota > Alphaproteobacteria > Acetobacterales > Acetobacteraceae > CAIYPH01. The sequence goes on from JAYTUU010000155.1 coordinate 4,090, forward strand.
GGCGGCGCGGACATGGGTGAACCACTCATTGGGGGTCGCGTATCAGACCGCCTTCGCCAAGAACCTCTATGCGCCGACCAATCGTGATGTTGTCCTGCCGCCAGAACTGGCCGGCAAGCTCGTCTATGGCGCAGCCCGGGTGGACGGCATCCGCGAGGCGCCATGGAGCGAGTTGCTGCCGCAGCGGGACGCGCTGCTGGAGCGCTGGACGCGGGAAGTGGGTTAGGCAAGCGACCCACTCGCCCTGACGCTTTCCCTCTTTCTTCCTGACGCCTTCCGCCGTAGCGTCACGGCCGACGCATGCAAGAGGAGAGCGCGATGAAACGCCGTGGCTTCCTGGCCGGCACTGCGGCCGTAACGCTGGCCGCCCCCGCTGTGCGGGCGGCCGGCAACCCCAGGGTGCTGAAATTCGTCCCCCAGGCGGATATCGCGCTGCTCGACCCGCATTTTGCCCCGGCGCTGGTGACGCGCAATCACGCTTACCTCGTCTACGACACGTTGTATGGCGTCGATGACCTGGCGCAGCCGAAGCCGCAGATGGCGGCCGGGCATGTCATCGAGGATGACGGCAAGACCTGGAAGATCACGCTGCGGGACGGCTTGAAGTTCCATGACGGTGAACCGGTGCGCGCCCGGGATGCCGCCGCCAGCCTGCTGCGCTGGTCCAAGCGTGACGTCTATGCGCTCTCGGTGTTCCAGGGGGTCGATGAGATATCCGCGATTTCTGACAAGGTGCTGCAATTCCGCCTGAAGCGCCCGTTTAGGCTGCTCGCCGACCTGCTGGGCAAGCAGAATCCGTTTGCGCCGGCGATCATGCCAGAGCGGCTCGCATTGACCGAGCCGGGCCAGCAAGTGAAGGAGATCATCGGCAGCGGGCCCTATCGCTTCGTCGCGAATGAGCGGGTGCCAGGGTCGCGCGCGGTCTACGAGAAATTCGCCGGCTATGTGCCGCGCCCCGATGGCAAGCCGGAGGGCTCGACCGGGCCGAAGATTGCCTACATCGATCGCATCGAATGGCACACCATCCCGGACCCTGCGACCGCGGCCGCGGCGCTGCAGTCTGGTGAGATCGACTGGTGGGAGCAGCCGACCGGGGACCTGTTGCCGTTGCTGCGCAAGCACAAGGACGTTGCGGTCGAGGTGCTCGACATCCTCGGCTACAACGCGGTGATGCGGTTCAACCATCTGCTGCCGCCGTTCAACAACCCTGCGATCCGCCGCGCGTTGCTCGGCGCGTTCAGCCAGCAGGACATGATGCAGGCGGTCGCCGGTGAGGATCGCTCGATGTGGAAAGCCGGAGTGGGCTTCTTCACACCGGTCTCCGCCTTCGCCAACGATGCCGGGATGGAGGTGCTGAACAGCCCGCGCGATCTGGCCAAGGTGAAGCGCGATCTCGCCGCCGCCGGATACAACGGCGAGAAATTCACCATGCTCGTGCCGACCGACCTGCCGGCCATCAACGCGATGAGCGAAGTTGCCGCCGACGTATTTCGAAAACTCGGCATGAACATGGACTACGTGACGGCGGATTGGGCGACGGTGGCGCAGCGGTTGAATTCCAAGGAGCACCTCGATAAGGGCGGCTGGAGCCTGAACTGCAACTACGCGCCCGGGTTCTCGCCGATGAGCCCGGCGGCGCATGGCTTTCTACGTGGCCTCGGGCAGAATTCGCTGTTTGGATGGCCAACGATGCCGAAGGTGGAGGAGTTGCGGACGGCCTGGATCGACACGACGGATGTGGTGGAACAGAAGCGCATCGCCCGTGAAATTCAGCTGGCGGCGTTCCAGGACGTCCCGTACATCCCGCTTGGTGCCTTCTTCTTTGCGTCGGCGTATCGCAAGGACCTGACGGGGATCGTCAAGGGCGGCATTCCGTTGTTCACCAACATCCGACGGGTGTGATGGCGAAGCACGGGCGCGGCGAGGCGAAGGACTACGCCTGTGCCAACCTGCGCGGCATCTGGGCAGCGGCGCTGACACCGTTTCGCCCCGACGACCTCGCGGTCGACGAGGCCGGGTTCCGGAGAAATCTGCTGCACTGGACTGGCGATCTCGGCATCGATGGGGTGTTCGTCTGCGGCAAGCAGGGCGAGTTCTTTTCGATGTCGGTGGCCGAGCGCAAGCGCTGCTTCGAGGTCGCGGTTGATGCCTGCGCCGGCCGGGCGGGCACGATCATGTCGTGTTCCGATCAGAACATGGAAGTGGTGATCGACCTCGCGCGGCACGCCCAGGCGATCGGCGCGGACTACATTGTCGTGCATGCGCCGGTGCTGCATTTCGTTCATGATCGTGACGAGATTCTGTACGAGTACTATCGGCACATCAGCGGACAGGTGGATATCGGCATCGCGCTGTGGAGCCATCCTGACAGCGGCTACCTGATGAGCCCTGAACTCTGCGCCCGGATCGCCGAACTGCCGAATATCGTTGCGATCAAGTACAGCGTTCCGCGCGAGATGTATGTCCGCCTTACGCACCTCGCCGGCGACAAGCTCATTGTCAGTACAGCCAGCGAGGATGAGTGGCTCGACAACATCATAGAGCTGAATTGGCAGGTCTATCTCTGTTCCAGCCCACCCTATCTGCTGCAAACGGCGGGGGATCGACGGATGCGCGACTACACGGACCTGGCGTTTTGCGGCGAGCATGCCCGTGCCCGGGCTGTTCGGGACAGTCTGGAGCCGATGCGCGCGGCGCTCAAGGACACCCGACCCGGCGGTAAGCCGCAGGCGGCACAGAAATACTGGCAGGACCTGCTGGGCCAGACCGGCGGCGCGGTTCGCCCGCCCATGCTTTCCTTGACCGATGCGGAACGCGCGGCGATCTCAGCCGCATTTTCTGCAAGTGGCCCCGGCCAACGGGCTGTGGCGGCGGAGTAGGCGCGTGAGTATTTCCGATCTGCGGCGGCCTTTCAATTTCCAGGCGTGGATTGGCGCCAACGCCCATCTGCTGAAACCTCCTGTCGGCAACAAGCTGGTGTTCGAGGAGGCCGGCATGGTTGTCCAGGTCGTCGGCGGCCCGAACCAGCGTGTTGATTTCCATGATGATCCTGTCGAAGAGTTTTTCTACCAGCTCAAAGGCACGATGATCCTGAAACTGGCCGAGAGGGGAAAAATCCATGACATCCCGATCCGCGAGGGCGAGATATTCCTTCTGCCGCCGCATGTGCGCCACTCGCCGCAGCGGCCGGTGGAGGGCTCCGTCGGTCTGGTGGTGGAAAGCGCGCGTCCGCCAGGCGCGAGGGATGGTTTCGAGTGGTTCTGTTTCGGGTGCGGCGATCTCGTCCATCGCGTCGAACTGATCGTCACCGACATCGTCAAGGACCTGCCGCCACTGTTCAGTGCGTTCTACACAGATGAAACATTGCGTACATGCCGGAGTTGCGGGGCTTTGCATCCAGGCAAACAGCCGCCATCAGGCTGGGTTTCGATCTAGAAAATAAGGGGGCTAACATGCACAACACACTGACACGTCGCGCAGTCATCGCTGGCGCCGGAACGACACTTGCTATGCCTGCCATTCTGCATGCGCAGGGTTCTGCTATCAAGATCGGGCTTGTCACGACACTCTCGGGGCCTGGCGGTTATCTTGGCAACGACATTCGCGATGGATTTACGCTGGCCCTCGAAAACAATAGCCTCGGTGGCGTTCCGGTTCAGGTCGTCGCCGAGGACGACGGCTTCAAGCCGGCGCAGGCCAAGCAGATCGTCAATCGCTTCCTCAAGAGCGAAGGCATTCGGCTGTTCACTGGAATCGTATTCTCGAACATCCTCGAAGCCGTGGCGCCCGATGTCCTTGAGGAAGGTGGCATCTATGTCAGCCCAAATGCTGGCCCTTCAAGCCTGGCGGGGAAGGCCTGTCATCGTAACTATTACGTCGTCTCCTGGCAGAACGACAGCCTGCACGAAAGCGCCGGGCAGAACGCCAACCTGCTTGGCTACAAGCGGATGTACGTCCTGGCGCCGAACTATCAGGCTGGCAAGGATGCAATCACCGGCTTCAAGCGGTTGTTCAAGGGCGAGGTCATCGGCGAGAGCTACACCAAACTCGACCAGACCGACTATGCACCGGAGATGGCGCAGATCCGTGCGGCAAATCCCGATGCGGTGTTCCAGTTCCACCCCGGCGGTCTTGGTATTGCCTTCATTCGCCAGTATCAGCAGGCTGGGCTGATCGGAAAAATTCCGATGGTCCTCGCTGCCCCCTCGCTCGACTCGACGACACTTGCCGCCGTCGGTGATGCGGCCGACGGCATGAACCTCACGGCCCATTGGAACAGCGATTTCGACAATGCGGCGAACAAAAAATTCGTTGCCGCATTCGTCGAACGCTACAAGCGCGTGCCGACCTATTATGCCAGCCAGGGCTACGATACGGCCCTGGCGGTTGGTGCAGCACTGAAAGGATCAGGTGGCAACGTGAAGGATACCGAGGCATTCCGCACGGCCATGCTCAAGGCTGACTTCGCCTCGGTGCGCGGAAAATTCCGTTTTGGCGCCAATCAACATCCGGTGCAGGATTGGTTCGCCCTGCGTGCCGAGCGTGACGCAGCCGGAAAGCTTGCCTTGGTCACCAAAGGCCGTGTTCTCACCGACCACGCCGACGCCTACGCCGTTCAGTGCAAGATGTGAGAGCGGCGGGCGGGTCGCCTTCATGACGCTACTGCTTGAGCAGATGCTGAACGGCCTGCAATTCGGCGTCATGCTTTTCCTGCTTGCTGCCGGTTTGACTTTGGTATTCGGTATCATGGGCCTGATCAACCTTGCCCATGGTTCCCTTTACATGGTCGGCGCCTTCGCGGCTGCATGGGTGCAGGCCCATACGGCATCGTTCATGCTCGGCCTGTGTGCGGGTCTTGCCGCCGCGGCCCTTACCGGGCTTGCGATCGAGTTCGTCGTCCTCAAGCGCCTCTACGGACGTGATCACCTGGACCAGGTGCTGGCCACATTCGGCCTGATCCTGTTCTTCAACGAAGCCATGTCGATGCTGTTCGGCCGCCAGCCACTGGTTTCCGCGATACCGCCTTATCTGTCCGGCGCCATCGAGATCATCCCCGGCGTGCCATACCCCGTCTACCGGATCGCGATCATCGCCGTCGGCGGGTTGGTCGCGATCGGTCTCTATGTGCTGATCGGCCACACCCGCGTTGGTATGCTGGTGCGCGCCGGGGCCACGCACCGCGACATGGTCAGGGCGCTCGGCGTCAATATCCGCCTGCTGACGACCTTGGTATTCGGCCTCGGTGCCATGCTCGCCGGTCTCGCTGGTGCGATGACCGGGCCACTGCTTTCGGTGCAGGTGGGGATGGGTGACCGCATTCTGATCACGACGTTCGTCGTAATTGTGATCGGCGGGATCGGCTCGGTGCGTGGTGCGTTGGCCGGCGCCTTGCTGGTCGGCATGGTGGACACGCTGACCCGCTCATTCCTGCCGGGCGCCCTGAAGACGTTCATGGCCGCGACCAACGCCGATGCGATCGGTGCCGGGATATCGTCCATGGCGATATTCATCCTGATGGCGGCTGTACTGCTGGTGCGTCCGCGCGGTCTGTTTCCTGCGTATGCTTGACAGCAATGGACGCAAGGCAGCACTTCTGGCCATCGTCCTGTTGCTTGCCGGATTGCCGCAGATCGCGGCTGTGCTTGCTAAGCCTGACCTTGTTGCACTCGGCACACAAGTCGCGATCTACGCCATCGCGGCGATCAGCCTCGATCTCTTGATCGGCTATACCGGGCTATCCTCATTCGGCCATGCAGCTTTCTTCGGCCTCGGTGGATATACGGTTGGTATTCTGGCATTCCATGCGGCAGAGGGCACGCTTGTCTTTGGTCTCTTTCCCGGGGCGACGGCTGCGGTGATCGTTTGGCCCGCTGCCATGCTGGTGGCGGCGATCGCAGCGCTCGCGATCGGCGCATTGTCGTTGCGCACCACGGGCATCTCGTTCATCATGATAACGCTGGCGTTTGCGGAGATGTTCTTCTTCCTGTTTGTGTCGCTCAAGACATATGGCGGCGATGACGGACTGGGGTTTCGCCGGCGCAACGCACTGCCGGGCATCAATCCCCGTGACGATGTGGCGTTCTACTACATCTGTCTCGGGTTGATGGTCGGGTTTCTCTTTGTTTGCGCGCGGATCGTGCGCAGTCGTTTCGGTATTGTGCTCCAGGGCATTCGTCAGAACGAACGACGGATGGCCGCGATTGGGTTGGCGAGCTATCGCTACAAGGTTGCGGCCTTCGTCATCGCCGGTGCCGGCGCTGGGCTGGCCGGCGCGTTGCAGGCGAACCTTCTGCGCTTCGTGAGCCCGGACATGCTGCACTGGACGATGTCGGGCGACCTCATGATCATGGTTGTTCTCGGTGGTATCGGCACCCTTGCGGGACCGGTGGTGGGCGCTGCGGTGATGGTGTGCCTGCAATCCTGGCTGGCGCAGTGGACGGAGCATTGGATGATCGTGATGGGTCCTGCCCTGGTCATTGTCGTTCTGTTCGCCCGCCGTGGCTTGTGGGGCCTGATCGGCGGGCAGGGGCGATGACGGCATTGCTCGAGGTTCGTGGCCTGGTCAAGAGGTTTGGCGGCCTGGTGGCGACGAACGGGCTCGACCTGGATGTTGTCGAGGGGGAACTGCACGCCCTGATCGGACCGAATGGCGCAGGCAAGACGACTGCGATTGCTCAACTCGCCGGCGAGCTTCCCCCGGATTCCGGGACGATCCGATTCTTCGGCCGCGATATCACCCGGCTCGCTGTGGCACCGCGCGTCCGGCTCGGGCTGGCGCGTTCGTTCCAGATCACTCAGATCCTGCCCCGCTTCACCGCGCTCGAGAACGTCGCGCTCGTGTATCAGATCCGCTCCGGGCATTCCTTCCGATTTTCGAATAACCCACGGACAGACCGGACACTCACCGACCCGGCGCGGGCCATGCTGGCGCGGATGGGTCTTGCGGCCTCGTGCGACATTCCGGCGGAGGATCTTGCCCACGGGGAGCAGCGCCAGCTTGAGCTTGCGATGGCGATTGCCACTGGTGCGCGGTTGCTTCTTCTGGACGAGCCGATGGCTGGGCTTGGCTTGGTCGAGTCACAGGCGATGACCAGTCTGCTTGCGGGTTTGAAGGGCGAAACGACGATCCTGTTGGTTGAGCATGACATGGACGCGGTGTTCGCGCTGGCCGACCGCGTGACCGTTCTCGTGCACGGCCAGGCGATCGCCAGCGGTGTGCCAGACATCATCCGGGCCGACCCGGCGGTTCGCATCGCCTATCTCGGGGATGACGTGTGATGCTGGAGATTACCGCGCTCCAGGCATCCTATGGGCATAGCCAGGTGCTGTTCGACCTGTCGCTGTCGGTGAAAGCGGGCCAGCTGGTGACGTTGCTGGGTAGGAACGGGATGGGCAAGACAACGACGATCCGCTGCCTGATGGGGTTGTTGCGCTCCGGCGGCGGACAAATCCGGTTCAATAGAGCGAACATTCTGACGCAGCCGCCCGAACGGATTGCCCGCGCCGGCATCGGGTTGGTGCCCGAGGGGCGGATGGTGTTTCCAACGTTGACGGTGCGCGAGAACCTTATCGCGACGGCGCGGCCGGGCGCCTGGACCTATGCCGGGATCGCCGCATTGTTCCCGAAACTGGCAGAGCGGCACGCGCAGTATGCCGGCACTCTGTCTGGCGGCGAACAGCAGATGCTGGCGATCGGACGGGCGTTGATGACCAATCCGATGCTGTTGGTGCTCGACGAGGCGACCGAGGGGCTGGCGCCGTTGATCCGCACGGAGATCTGGGCCTGTATCGAAAAGCTCAAGTCGCAGGGCCAGTCGATCCTGATCATTGACAAGCACCTCGCACATCTCAAGCGTCTTGCGGATCGGCACTTCATCGTCGAGAAGGGGCGGACGGTTTGGCAAGGGTCGTCCGCGGAGCTTGATGCGGATCCTGCCGTCACACAACGCTATCTTGGTGTCTAGGGGCGCCGCATGTACGCAACAGCTCAGACCGGCACTGGTGTTCTGTGCGGCGAAATGGCGGCTAGTATCATTCGGTTTCGCGGCATTCCCTACGCGACCGCTTCGCGCTTTGGACCGCCGCGACGCCCGGCTCCGTGGAGTGGCGTCCGCGACGCGACCAAGCACGGGCCGGTGCCGCCCCAGCCGCCCTCCCGGCTGCGCGCTGCGATGGGCGATTTCAGCAGGCCGCAAGACGAGGATTGCCTGACCCTCACGCTGGCAACGCCGGCGCTCGATCGTGACTGCCGGCCGGTTCTCGTGTGGCTGCATGGTGGCGCCTACTGGACCGGAGCCGGATCGCTGGACTGGTATGACGGGAGCACCCTGGCCGCCGAGAACGATGTCGTGGTCGTCGGTGTGAACTATCGCCTGGGCGCGCTGGGTTTTCTTGCGCATCCGGCGGTGTCGCCGGGAAATCTCGGCCTCGCGGACATGGTTGCGGCGCTTGCCTGGGTTCACGAGAACATCGCGGCGTTTGGGGGTGATCCTGGAAACGTCACTCTGATCGGGCAATCAGCGGGTGCGCATGCGATCATGTGTCTGCTCACCATGGTGGAAACGAAGGGCCTGTTTCACCGAGGCATCCTGATGAGCGCGCCACCCGCGATGGCGCCGCAGAGTCAGGGGGCGGCGGTTGGGCATGCCGAGTTCATTGCGCATCGCCTGGAGACGAGTGTTGCCGGCCTGATGGCGATGCCGACGGCAAGACTGGTCGATGCCGGGCTGCAACTGGCGCGCAGCATCGGCAAATTCGCCGACGCGACCCCGCCCTTTGTGCCGGTATTCGATGCGATTTCGACTCCGGCCGCCTTCATCGCCGCGGCCGCTCGTGCAGCCGGGGAACGCGGTATACCGCTGCTGATTGGCACGACGCGGGAGGAAATGCATGCCTTCCTGGTGCCCGACCCCGCCATGAACCCGCCCGAACCGGGCAAGCTCGCCGCCCGGTTCGGCGAACTTGCAGGCGACCCCGGCGCGTTGGCGGCCTATGCGCGACGCCGACCGGGCGGCTCATCGCGCGATCTTCTTGGCGATCTCGTCACCGATCATCTGTTTCTCATGCCGTCGCTTGCCCTCGCGGAGGCTGCCGGGGCGGGCGCGCATGTCTATCAGTTCAACTGGGCGCCAGCCGGTAATCCGTTCCGGTCATGCCATTGTATCGAGTTGCCATTCCTGTTCGGCAATCCCGCCGCGTGGTCGGGTGCTGCCATGCTCGCCGGCGGAGGGGAGGCTGAGATGGCGGCGATGTCCGCGGTTTTCCGCGGTGCTCTGACAGGCTTCGCGCGCGGTGGGGATCCGTCTATGTCGGGTCTGCCCTGGCCGACCTATCGCACCCCCGAACGCCAGACCATGGTGTTCGATACGATCTCCGGTTCGGTCGGCGACCCCGCCGGCGTGCGATGGCGCGAAATACGACCGGGGGTGGTCGAGTGGCGCGCCAATCCCCCGCTTGTGTGACGTAGCTCACATCCCGGGCACTCACGATCCGGTTACTCCTCGGTTGCAAGAACTCCGGGGAGACCACGATGTCCGCCAGCCCGCATGCCTCCGCCGTCGTCGTCCCCTTCGCCCGCCCGCTCCGCGCGACCAATCGGATGGCAGCGCGGGATCGGATCGATGCGCTTGAGTGGGCATCACGCGCCCGGTCCATTGGCTATACCCGCGTCGCTTTCGACAGCAGCGCGGCCGATGACGAACCGGAACTGGGTGATTTCATGCTGATCTATGCCCGCGACGCCCTCTGGGCTTCCTGGGGCGTCGGTTGCTGCGACGGCGGCTTCATCGTCTGGCGCCCGGCGGATGGGGCCACGTTGAGTTGGCATCCGACAATCGTACGTGCACTGGCGACACTCCCGCCGCCGATGCCCGACTAGCTGGCGGCCTTTGTCGGTACCACCGCCTGCATGTCGCGCCGCAAGCGATGCTCGCCGAGGAAGAGCAGGATGGGTGCGGCGATAAAGATCGACGACGATGTGCCGACCACGATGCCGAACAGCATCACCCAGGCGAAGCCGGACAGGGTGCTGCCGCCGAAGAAGGCGAGCGGCAGGGAGGCCAGGAACACCGTCATCGAGGTGCCCAGCGTGCGGTTCAGCGTTTCGTTGATCGACAGGTCGATCAGTTCGCGCAATGGCATCGATTTATACTTGCGCAAATTCTCGCGCATGCGGTCGTAGACCACCACCTTGTCGTTGGTGGAGTAGCCGATGATCGTCAGGATCGCGCCGACCATCACCAGGTCGAACTCGAAGCGTGTGATCACCAGGAAGCCCACCGCCTTGGTGACGTCGAGAATGAGTGTCACCACGGCGCCGACGGCGAACTGCCATTCAAAGCGGAACCAGATATAGACAAGGATCATCAGCAGGCTCACGCCGAGCGCGAGCATGCCGTCACGGAACAGCTCGGCGGACACCGAGGCGCCGACCGCGTCCGTGCGCACCACCCGCGAGCCCGGCTGCGCCTCCTCGAAGGCCGTCCGTACCTTCGCCACGATCACCTGTGTCGCCGCTTCCGTCGGTTGCGTGCCGAGGCGGATCAGCACATTCGTTTCTTCACCGAAGCGCTGGACATGCGGCTCGCGGATTCCCCGGGCGGCCAGGGAGGCGCGGATTTTGCCGAAATCGGCCGGTGCGGGGGTACGGATTTCCATCACGATGCCACCGGAGAAATCGATGCCGAGATGCAGGCCGGGATAGAAGAACAGCACAAGCGAGGCCAGCGACAGCACGGCCGAGACGATCAGGCCGAGGTGACGCCCGCGCATGAATTGTATGCGCGTGTCGTCCTTGACGATCCGAAACAGGGGGCGAATGAACATCGTCGAACTCCTAGACCGGCAACGCGTTGGGGCGTGTCCGCGCATACCAGCTTACCATCATCAACCGCGCGAGCATTGTCGCCGTGAACAGCGTGGTCACGATGCCGACGGTGATGGTGACGGCGAAGCCCCGCACCGGTCCAGAGCCGAAGATGAACAGCATCACATGCGACAGGAAAGCGGTCGCGTTGCTGTCGATGATCGTCGAGAAGGCGCGGCGGAACCCGGTCTCCATCGCGTTCAGCGGTGTCCGCCCGTTGCGCACCTCCTCGCGAATGCGTTCATTGATCAGGATATTGGCGTCCACTGCCACGCCCAGCGTCAACAGCATTCCGGCCATGCCCGGCAATGTCAGCGTTGCCTCCAACAGGCTCAGCACGGCCACCATCATCACCAGATTGACCAGCAGCGCGGCATTGGCCATCCAGCCGAACAGCCCGTAGAACATCGCCATGTAGCCCATCACGAGGATCAGGCCGACCGCCAGGGCGATGGCACCGGCCTTGATCGCGTCCGCCCCCAGTTCCGGCCCGACGCTGCGCTCCTCCACCACCGTCAGCGGCGCCGGAAGAGCGCCGGCACGGAGGAGAACCGCAAGGTCGGTGGCGGAGCGCGCGGTGAAACTGCCGCTGATCTGGCCGCGTCCGGCGGTGATCGGCTCGCGGATGTTCGGCGCGGAGATCACCTTGTCATCCAACACAATGGCAAAGGGATGGCCGACATTGGCGCGGCTGATATCCGCGAAGCGTCGGGTGCCCACGCTGTCGAAGGTGAAATTCACCACCCATTCGCCGGTTTGCGAGTTCTGCCCGGCGCGGGCGTCGGTCAAATTCGCGCCATCGACCTCGACACGCCGGCGCACCGCGATCTTGCCGCGGCCGTCGCCTTCCAGCGGCAGGAAATCTACCCCCGGTGGCGGCACGGGCGCTGCGACGTTCGCGTTCTCGTCGGTCAGGCGGAACGTCATCCGCGCGGTTTTGCCGAGCAGTTCCTTGATCCGGTTGGGGTCCTCGATCCCCGGCAACTGCACCACGATGCGGCTCTCGCCCTGCCGGGTGATGATCGGGTCGACCACGCCGGTTTCGTCGATGCGGCGGCGGACGATTTCGATGGATTGCTGTACCGCGGCCGTCGCCCGGTCGATCAGCGCCGGTGCCGATAGGCTCACGATGATCTGCCCGGGGGTTGACTCGAACTCCAGATCCGGCCGCGTCCCCACCGTGGTGCTTGCCGCGGTCGCCAATTCGCGCAGCGCCGTGAGAGCCGCGTCCTGCTTCGTCGGGTCCTCGATGCGCACGACCATGCGGTTCTGCGCGGCCTGCGGCGTCACCACGAAGCGTGGCACGCCGGCACGGCGCAGCCCCTGCCGGGCCGAGTCGGCCAGGCTGTCCAGCCGCTCCTTGATGACGGCGGCCATGTCCACTTCCAGCAGCAGATAACTACCGCCACGCAGGTCCAGCCCGAGATGGATGGTGCGCCACGGCAGGAATTTCGCCGGTGCGGCAAACAAGTTGGGCAGCGAGAAGAACAGGCCCAGCAGGCATGCACCCAGGATGGTCGCGGTCTTGAGGCGGGAGAAATACATCATCGCGTGGCAGCAAGCTCCGTCGGGGGCCGCACAATGCCCATATGGCGATGGCGAGGCAACCATGCGGTGGTGCCGGTACGTCCGATCACCCGCATCTGACTTCTGCTGATCGTATCCAGACCTTGAGAGGGTTGCTGCTGGCTTGCCGATATTGCTATTCTGGACTCCATTCGAGCGCGAAATTCCTGTCGCCCAGCGTCAGCCCAACGTCTTCTCAGGAGTTGTGATCACATGCCCGGTAAAATCTTTCTGCGTAGCAAGGAAATCTCAGTCGGCGAGACCAACACCACGATTATGGTGGAGATTGTTCGCACGGGATCGCTGATCGGCGACGCCGGAGCGGACGGCCTGCCTGGCGTCGTTGGTTTCGGAGTCACGGAGATTACTGTCCATTGATGCGCGACGGTGAAAGCGCCGATGACCCAGGCACGGATGCCCGCCATGTTGACGCGCTCCGCATCGGCATCATCGGCGCCGGCCATTTTGGGCGATTCCACGCCCAAAAAGTAGCCGCCTCCGCGCGCGCCACCCTGGCCGGCATCCATGACCCGGATGCCGCCCGGGCGGCGCAGATCGCCGGCGAAACTGGTACGCCGGCGCTCGCCCTCGATGCCCTGCTCGCCGCCAGCGACGCCGTCGTCATCGCGGCCCCCGCCCATCTGCATCACCGCCTGACGATGACGGCGCTGGCCGCCGGCAAGCATGTGCTGGTCGAAAAACCGATCGCCGCCACCCTCGCCGAAGCCGATGAGATGGCCGCCCTCGCCGCCGCCCGCGGGCGCGTGCTGCAAGTCGGCCATCTCCTGCGCTACTCCGCCGAGCACCGTGCCATCAGCGCCCGCATGCCGCACCCCTATTATATCGAGTGCACCCGCATCGCCCCGTTCAAGCCGCGCGGCACCGACGTTTCGGTCATTCTCGACCTGATGATCCACGACATCGACCTCGTACTGGCTCTTGTTGCCAGCCCGGTCGTCGCGGTCGACGCCATTGGGGCCGCGGTCGCCAGCGACCACGCGGACATTGCCAACGCGCGCCTGCGGTTCGCGAATGGCTGCGTCGCAACCATTGTCGCCAGCCGCGTGTCGCTGCGTACCGAGCGGCGGATGCGCCTGTTCGCCCAGGACTCCTACCTCACCGTCGATTTCGACGCGCGTACGCTCACCGCCATTCATCGCGGCCCCGGTGCCGCCGTCCCCCTGCTCCCTGGTGCGGGGATGGAGCAGATTGCCTGGGACCCGCATGACGCCCTCGCCGCCGAACACGCCGCCTTCGCCGCCGCCATTCTCGATGGCACCCCGGTTCTGGTTGATGCCGCCGCTGGCCGCCGTGCGCTGGATGTCGCCTTGCAGATCACCGCCAGCATGGCCGCTTCGCGCGCCACTGCCCTGGCCGCGGGGCTCCTGACAGCGCCGGCTTGAGCAATCCACATGTTTGCGTGCGAACTTCTCCGATAGCCGCCCGCGGGGCGCGGGGAGTGCCGCTCGCTGACCATGACCACACGAGCAAACCAGGCCGGCCGCACGCGATCGGCCTGCAATCCGAGCGCGGCGGCGACCTTCCGGGTGTGCCCGTCTACCAACCCGTGCATGCCGGCGCCATCGCCCACAAACTCTCGATCACCCCACGCGCCGTGGAAATCCACCGTTCCTATCTGATGGACAAGCTTGACTGCCGCAATCTGGCCCAGGCAGCCCGCCTCGCCTTGACTGCCGGGTTCGAGGTGTAAATCCTCAGGCTACCGCGTGATCTCCGCCAGAAATGCTTGCCATTGCGCGACCACGGTGGCGGCCATGAATTCCCCCTCGAAGCGCTTCCGCCCGGCCGTCGCCAGCCGTGCTGCCAGCGCCTTGTCCTCCAGCACACGCCCGATCGCGCCGGCCAGTGCCGCCGGGTCCTCATGCGCGACCACCAGCCCGTCCGCCGCGTCACGCAGCAATTCTGCCGGCCCGTCCGCGGCGACTGCCACCACCGGGCAGCCGGCGGACCAGGCCTCGATCACCATGTTCCCCAGCGGTTCCACGCGTGACGAACACACGAACACGTCCGCCGCCCGCAGCAGCGCGCCGGCATCGCGCCGCCAGCCGAGGAAGTGCACCCGGTCCGCCACCCCCTCGGTGCGTGCGAGCGCCTTGAGATTGTCCTCCTCCGGTCCGATCCCGGCGATCGCCAGAACAGCGCCCCCCAGCACTGGGCGAGGTAGCCGGGCGAGCGCGCGGATGGCCGTGTCAAACCCCTTATCCGCGTGCAGCCGGCCGAGGCCGAGCAGCAAAGGTCGCCCGGTCGGCAGATCGTTCGCGGGGGCGGCGCCGGCAAAATCATCGACGAAATTGGGCAAATAATGCGCTTTGTCGGCGGCCCAACCCTGGTCGCGCAGCCACGCCTGGATGCCCCGTGTATTGCCGACCAGATGGTCGCAGTGGCGATAATAGCGCAGGTCGTAATAGCCCCCGAGCCGCCCCACCCGCACCCAGTCGCCGGCGGGGATGTGCATGTTCGCCCGGTTCATCCAGCCCATGACCACCTGCGGCGCGAACGCCCTCAGGGCCCGGCGCAGCCGCGGACGGGTCAGCAGGTCGATCGCCGTTCCGAACGAGAACTCCGCCGGCTGCATCCCGGCCGCGCGCAGCTTCGCGGCCCGCTCGGCGTTGGTGCGGATGACCGGCAGCACGACATCACCGGCATCATGCAGCCCGACGCAGAGGCGCTCGAAGAACAGTTCCGCCCCGCCATGCATGGCGCCGGCCATCACCTGCGCCACGCGTGTCATGGCGCCAGCAGCACCAGCGCGGCCGCGAGTGCATCGGCTACGGATAGATCGGCCATGGTCGGGCCGCGCGCTACGGCCACGCCGGTCCGCCGCCCCGCCGGCGCGTATTCGGCGGCCGGTGTCGGCCCGAACAGCCCGAGGGTGGCGCAGCCGGCGGAGGCGGCGAGATGCATCAGGCCAGAATCATTGCCGACGAAGAGCGCACAGCGGGCGAGGCAGGCCGCCGCCTCCGGCAGCGCGAGCGTGCCGACCAGATCGATCGCGTCGGGAAACGCCGCGAGCACGGGCGCGGCCAGTGCTGCCTCATGGGCCCCCGGTCCGGCGAAGACCGCGATCCGTGCGCCCGGCAGCCGGTCCGCCCGCAGGTGCCGTGCCAGTTCGACGAACCGCTCAGCTGGCCACAGCTTGCCGTTCCAGTTCGCCGTCGGCCCGAGCGCGATGATCGGCGGCCCGTCCGGCAGCAGCCGTGCCGCCAGATCCCGGTCGGCCGGCGATGTCCATGCCACTGGCAGCGGCGGCGGAACGATACCGAGCAGCGCCGCCAACTGCGCCGTCTTGTGCCCGGTGCCGCGCCGCATCACCACGCGCCGTCCGGTCGGCACGAGATAGGCCAGCGCGGAGGCGCGGATATCCACCACCATATCCCACCAACTCCGCACCGCCTCGGCCCAGAGCGGCAGCCAGTGCCGGCCCCAGGGCTGCTTCTCCATCGTGATGAGACGGTCGAGCCGCGGCATGCGCGCGAACACCCCCTTGGAGACCACGCCGCAGGCCACGGTGAAGCGTGCCTCGGGATAGGTCCGCAGCAGATGATCGAGCAGCCCGGTCGACAGCACGGCATCGCCGATGCGGTTCGAGGTGACAAAGAGAATACGCATGCGAAGCCGATAGCACGAACTTGGCGAGCGCGCGCCACCGGTCTAAGGGGTAGTGATGTGCGGCATTGCAGGCATCATCATGCGCGACGGCAGCGCGCCCGATCCGGCCTTGCTGGACCGGCTGCTCGCGGCCATCGCCCATCGCGGTCCGGATGGCCAGGGCAGCCTGGTGCGTGGCGGCACGGCGCTGCTGCAGACACGCTTGGCGATCATCGACCTTACGACCGGCGATCAGCCGTTCTTCGCGCCATCGGGCGCCGCCTTGGTCGCGAATGCGGAGATCTACAACGACCCCGAACTGCGCGCCGCGATGCCGGGGACGCCGTTCAAAACCCGCTCCGATTGCGAGCCGGCGCTGTTCCTCTACGAGCAGGACGGCCCCGGCTTCGCCGCCCGGTTGCGCGGCATGTACGCCATTGCCATCCACGACCACGCGCGCAACCGTGTTGTGCTGGCGCGCGATCCGTTCGGTATCAAACAACTATACTATACGTCTAATGAGCGTTTCTTCGCGTTCGCCTCCGAGTCGCAAGCACTCTGCACCCTCGCCCGGCACTCTGCCGCGCTGAAAGCGGTCGCCCGCGCCGAGCTTCTGGAACTGAAGTTCACCACGGGGCACGAAACTATCTTTCGTGGCATCCACCGTGTCCTGCCTGGCGAGACGTTGGTGATCGACCGTGGCGAGATCACCGAACGCCGCCGGATCGCGGCACTGCCGGCGGGCCCGCCAGTGCGGATCAAGCACGACACCGCGATGGCGCAGCTCGACCGCGTGCTCGCCGACAGTGTCGCGGTGCATCTGCGTTCCGACGTGCCCTATGGCCTGTTCCTCTCGGGCGGCATCGACTCGGCGGCGCTGCTGGCGCTGATGACGCGGCTGACCGGGCAGCGCATTCAGGCGATCACCGTTGGTTGGCAGGGCGCCGGGGTTGCCGATGAGAGCCACGAGGCGGCCCGCTTGGCCGCGATCATCGGGGCGGACTGCGAGCGGCTGGAAATGGGCGCGAGCGACTTCTGGCAGTTTGCCCCGCGTATTGCTGCCGCCATTGACGATCCCACGGCCGATGCTGCGGTGTTGCCAAGTTGGATGCTCGGCCGCGCCGCCGCCGCCGCCGGGCTCAAGGTGGCGCTCTGCGGCGAGGGCGCGGACGAGCTGTTCGGTGGCTATGCGCGCTACCGCAAGCGCCGCGCGCCGTGGTCCTGGATCGCCCGCAGGCCGCGCAGCAAGGGCGTGTTCGGTGCTGGTTTCGACGGCTGGCGCGACGGCATCGCCGCGGCCGAAGCCGCCACCGCCGCCGATCGTACGCCGATGCAGCAGGCTCAGGCGGTCGATATCGCGGAATGGCTACCCAACGATCTGCTGATCAAGCTCGATCGCTGCCTGATGGTGCATGGCGTCGAAGGCCGCACGCCTTTCCTTGACCCCGTCGTCGCCGACTTCGCCTTCCGCCTGCCGGACGCCGAGAAAGCCGGGTTGCGGTTCGGGAAGATTCTGCTGCGCGACTGGCTTTCGAAGGCGTTTCCCGAAGCCGGGGCCTATGCGCGCAAGAAGGGCTTCAAACCGCCGGTTGGCGCCTGGATGGCGGCACGTGGGGATGGTCTCGCCCGTCTCGTCGCGGCGCAGACGGGGGTCGCCGAGGTCTTTGCGCCTGACGTTGTGCGCGCCGTCTTTGCCGATGCGGAGAAGAACTCCCAGCGTGCCTGGAGCCTGTTGTTCTACGCGCTGTGGCACAGCCATCACGTGCTGGGGATCGCCCCCGATGGCGATGTCGGAGCGGTGCTGGAGGCGGCCCGCGACAGCGCCAGGCCGTAGCCGAGCAGCAGGAAGAAAAACCCGGCGATCTCGACGGCCGAGAAGCCGCTCGCGGAGGCGATCGGCCATTCCTGGATGAGGGCGGCGACGAATAAGCCGACGCGCAGCGGGTCTGCGTCCAGATTGCGGCCGAGGGCGCGCAGCCAAGCCAGCACGAGCGCGGAGAACAGCAGCAACCCGGGAATGCCGGCGTTGGTCGCCGCCTCCAGGTAGTGATTATGCGGGTGGATGTTACAGATGCGGACGCCGCCGCCATCGGGAAACTCCCCGGCCAACGCCCAGCCGCGATGGAAGGCCGGGTTGGGGCAGGCATTGCGAAATCCGTCAAAACCCTGGCCGAAGAGCGGGTGATCGGCGGTGATGATGATCGCGCGGGCGGCGATCAGGCCGTAGTCGCTGTTGGGAAAGTTGCTCATCTGCGCAGAGAACTTCGTCACCAGGCGATAGAAGGTCGGCGGCGAGACGATGACGGAGGCGGCCAGCAGGATAGCCCCGGCGGCAATGGCGGTGGCCGCGATGAGGCGCAGGCGCGGCAGCAGAAAGGCGGCGACGACGAGGCCGAACAGGGTCAACAGCATCGGCATGCGCTGGCCGATCAGCACCACCGTGCCGACCCCGGCGATGGCCAGTCCGGCGGCGGCGAAGCGGGCGGCGGCGAGGCGGGTGGCGGCTGGGCCGGTGAGCCAGTTGATGAGCCAGGGCAGCATGGTCGGGAACAGCAGGCGCGAGAGCGGCGCGGCGGCGCGGGGGTGCTGGAATGGGCCGGTCAATTCGCCGTCGCCGTGCCGCGGATAGCCGCCGAGATTGGTGCCGCTGGCCAGTTGCAGCCAAGTCTGCCCGGCAATGTAGAGCGCGCTGGCGGTGAGGACGTGCTGGAGCCAGCGCCGCGCCGCTGCGGTGGCGAGCACGGCGTGTTCGAGGGCGGCCACGAACAGCAGGAAGCGGACCATGACGATGGCCTGCACGAGGGATTTCTCACCGCCGATACCGATGCCCGGGAGGGAGCAGAGGATCAGCCAGAGCCACCAGACGATGGCGACGCGCACCCAGGTCGCCCGCAGCCAGGACCAGTCGCGGGCGAGCGCGCAGCGGGCGAGGAAGGCCACGTCGATGATGCCGATCAGGGCTTCGGCGATGCCGCGGCCGTGCATGAAGAACAGCGGCAGCACCAGCGTTGCCGCCAGGGCGGTGCGGTCGAGGAGCCTCAGCATGCGCGCCGGCATTCAGCGGTCGAGATGGTCATGCCAGGCGTCGTCGCGAAAGAATTGCAGGACAGCACCTGGCGGGGTCGGCGCGAACATGCCGAGGAACCACATTTCGGCGGCAATGCGCGATCCGATGGTGCGCGGCGCGCTGATGACCGTGCCGGCCCCGTCAACGATGCGGGCCAGCACGGGGATCGGGACGGGGCGTGGCTTGCGCGCGGCCGGTGGCTGCATGTTCGGAGGGCCTCACAACTGACGGCGTCGGTCTGCGCCTATCCTGGGGCGATTCCCAGCGTCATCGCCAGGGGGGCAAAGCTCAGATCGGCTCCTCGGCGCCGCTGGCCATCGAGCGGGTCATTGCTTGGAGCACGCGCATGGCCTGGACACCGTCGGCGTAGCGGCGGGGGACGCCGTAGCGATCGCCGATCAAAGCGAGGCGTTCTGGGTTCACGTCGGCAATGGCCGCGAGGCGGACGAGTTGGGGGAGAAGCATCTCGCCGGCATGCATTCCGCAGCCGATCCAGCCAATGCGGGGCCAGCCAATGCGGGGCCAGCCGATCCTCTTCATGCGCGCACCGCGTGCAGGGCGGCGCGGAGGAAGGCGGCGGAATGCGCGAGGTCCGTGTCTTCGTCATGAGCAGGCGGGCGCCATTGGGCGAGCGGGACGGAGAGGCGATCATCGGTGCGGCGGAAGGGTTCGAGCGTGATGGGGCCTTCATAGTTGATGGCGGCCAGCGCCCGGCAGATGGCCGGCCAGTCGATATGCCCGGTGCCAAGGAAGCCGCGATGGTTCTCGTTGGCCTGGAAATGGACGAGGTGCTTGCCGGTGGCGCGGATGGCGGCGGGGAGGTCGTCGTCTTCCATGTTCATGTGGAACGTGTCGAGCATGACACCGACGGCGTGGGAGGCGACGCGCTCGACGATGTCGACGGCCTGGCGGGCGGTGTTACAGAAGTCGGTTTCGAAACGGTTGAGCGGTTCGACGGCCAGCGTGATGCCGCGTGATGCGGCGTGGGCGCCGGCTTCCTGGAGACCGGCGATGACGCGGGCGACGCGGGCAATGCGGCGTGGTTCGTCGATGGGTGCCGGGGGACGGCCGGCGAAGACGAGGGGGGTGCCGTAGAGCGGGCCGCCGACGATTTTCGCGCCCATGGTGACGGCAATGTCAGTACAGTATTTCAAGTATTCGATGGCGGCGCGGTGAGAGGCGGCATCATCGGATGCGAGGTCGCGCTGGAGATTCACGCGGGCGGCCAGCGCAATGAACAGTCCGGTACCGGCGGCGGCGCGGCCGGCCTCGGCAGGGTCAAGCTCGCCGGGTTCGGGCACCAGGAGTTCGACGAAATCCATCCCGGCGCGCTTCATGCGGACGAAAAAGGGAAGATGGGTCGCGGTGAACGGACGGGCATAGGACATCGAGATGATGCCGATGGGCGGGCGTTTCCACATGGGAGTTATCCTTTGACGGCGCCACCGGTGAGGCCGCCGACGAGGCGTCTCTGGGCGAAGAGGAAGAGAAAGGTTGCAGGCAGGGCAATCAGGGTTCCGGCGGCGGTGAGCAGCCCCCAGTGGATCTCGTTCTCGCCGATGAACATCTGCAGGGCAACGGTGACGGTGCGGACGTTGCGGCCGGCAAGCATGAGGGCGAACAGGTATTCGTTCCAGGATGCGATGAACAGATAGATGCCGACGGCGACCATGCCGGGGACAACGAGCGGCAGGATGACGAGGCGGAGGACCTGCAACCCGGTGGCGCCGTCGATCATGGCGGCCTGGTCGAGGTCGGCAGGGATGCCATCGATGTAGCTCGTCAGCAGCCAGATCGCGAAGGGCAGCGTGAAGGTGGCGTGGCCCATGACGAGGGCGGCGTAAGTATCAAGCAGGCCGAACTGGCGGAGAAGGAAGAACAGCGGGAGTACGAGCAATACAACAGGGAACATGTTGACGACGAGGAACTGCACGCGCAGTGCGCGGCGCAGCGGGAATCGGTAGCGCGAGAAAGCGTAGGCGGCGGGCAGCGCGAGGAGGAGGCCGAGGGTGACGGCGCCAACGGCGACGATCAGGCTGTCCAGCAGGTTCTGGGCGAAGGAGGTGCGTTGCAGGAGTTCGATATGGTGGACGAGCGTGAGGGCGCCGGGGATGATGGTAACCGGAGAGCGGGTGAGTTCCTCGCTGGGCCGGATCGAGGAGAGCATCATCCACAGCCAGGGCAGCAGGGCGAAAGCGAGGATGGCGAGGACGGGGAGTTCGGTGCCGAGGAACAACCGAATTCGTTTCACGCTGTTACCTCGCGGGCATTTCGCACGGCGTAGGTGATGACGATGGCGAGGAGGAGGAGCGTCAGCACGACGGCCAGCGCGCTGCCGTAGCCGTAATTGGCGCCAGACCAGGCCTTGAGGAAGGCATAGAGCGGCAGGGTGTGGGTGGTGGTTCCCGGGCCGCCGCCGGTCATCACCAGGATGAGGTCGAGCGAGTTCGACACCCAGATCATGCGCAGCAGCAGGGCGGTGGCGATCACCGGGGCGAGGCCGGGGAGGGTGACGTGGACAAAGCTGGCGATGGTGCCGGCGCCGTCGATGCTGGCGGCCTCGTAGTGCTCGCGGGGGATGGCTTGCAGGCCGGCCAGGAGCGTTACTGCGAAGAAAGGAAATCCCTGCCAGACGACGGCGAGGACGACGGCGGCCATGGCGGTGTCCGGGCGGGCAAGCCAGGCGATTGGCATGTCGAGCAGGCCCATGCGGACACCGATCTGGTTGAGGATGCCGAGGTTGAAGTCGAGCATCCAGGTCCAGACCAGGCCGATGATGACGCTGGGCAGCGCCCAGGGGACGATGATGAGGGCGCGGGCGAGGCCGCGCCAGGCGAAGCTGCGGTTGAGCAGCAGGGCGGTGGCGAAGCCGAGGGCGAATTGCAGGGCGACCGAGGCCACCACCCAGATCAGCGAGTGGCCGAGGCTTTCCCAGAAGAGTTCGTCGTTGAATACGGCTATGTAGTTGCCGAGGCCGACGAACGGGCGGGAGCGCGGGCGGAAGAGGATGATGTCGTGCAAGGAGAGCCAGAGGGTTTGCACGACCGGCGCCAGCACCAGCAGCACGGTGGCTGCCAGTGCCGGCGCGAGCAGCAGCCACGGCAGGGCTCGGCTGGAGTTCATCAGCCGAAATAATGCTTTTCGAAGATGCGCATCATCTCGTCCGGCGTGATCTGGCCGAGCAGGGCCTTCTGCGTCGTTTGTGGCCAGATAGTGCGGGTGAAGTCGGCGGTTTGCGCGGTGAAGGGAAGGGTGGCGGCAATCGGAAGGGAGTTCACGGTGGCGTCGAGAAAGCGTTTCGGTTGAACATCCCAGGTAGCGGCGCCGGATTTGGTGACCGTTACTTGGCCGGACAGCTTGTTGAAGGCGACGTTGTTGGCGCCAGTGGAAAGGAAGGCGATCCATTTCCAGGCGGCTTCGCGGTTCTTGCCCTGGGCGAGTACGGCGTTGGAGCCGTCACCGAAGCTGGTCCAGCCGCTGCCCTGCGGGCCGCGGGGGACGGGGATGGCGGTGACGTTGTCGCCGTGGATGGTGACCATGTCGTTGGCGGAACCGATATGGTGGATGGTCATCGCCGTGCGGCCCGCCTTGAAGTTGGCGATGATCTGCTGGAAGCCGTCATTGGGCGCGCTCGGCGGGAAGATTTTCTTCTCCGTGTGCAGGCCGATGAACCAGCGGTTGGCGGCCAGTGCTGCCGCCGAGGTCAGGCCGCCCTTTTCAAGTTTGGCGCCGCCCCCGAGGACGAAGCTGGCCCAGTGGTCGTGCCCGCCGGCGCCGCCGCGCAGGCCGAAGCCCCAGCGCTCGCCGCCGGTCAGTGCCTGGGCCGCGGTGGCAAATTCCTCGAAGGTTGCAGGCAGCTTCAGGCCCTTCTCGCGGAACCAGTCCTGCCGTGCGTAGAGGTAGAGGACGACGTATTGGACCGGCAGGTAGTAGCGCTTGCCGTCGGGTGCGCGGTGCAGGCGCCAGAGGTCGTCGGAGATGTCGGACCGGTCGGCCCAGCCGTCGAGCATCGCGTCCAACGGCGCGAGGGCGTCCATCTCCAGCAGGCGGGCGAGGTTGTTGAACTTGACCATGGCGGCGTCGGGTGCGCTGCCGGCGATGATCGAGGTGTAGAGGCGCGTGTCGTAGTCGGCGCCGCCGCCCCAGGGGATGTTCTCGGCCTGGATCTTGATACCCGGATTGGCTTTCTCGAAAGCCTGAACGAGGGCTTCGGGGGCGGCTTTGGGATCGTCGAAGTGGTACCACCAACGCACGGTGACGGGCGTTTGGGCGTGTGGGGCGGCGAGGGGGGTGGCGGCGAGGACGGTGAGAAGGGCGCGGCGTTTCATTGGATTTGCTCCCGGGTTTTATGGGTTCAGGCGGCGTGTTTGCGTTCGACGATCGTATCGAGGTGGTTGCCGAGGTCGCGGGCCAGACGGGTGGGGTCGCCGGCGCGGAGTGAGTCGAGGATCGGCAGATGGCGGGATGCGGTCTCGTGGAGCGGACGGTGATGCCAGGGTGCCCACAGGCGAAAGCGGTGGGTGTGCAGCATGCAGCGCGCGAGGATCGGGGTCATCGCGTGCAGGGCAGAGATGCGGAACAGGGCGGCGTGCCAGTCCATGTCCGCTTCCAGCACCGCCCAGGCATCGTCGCGGGCGGCGGCCTGTTCCATGGCAGCCTGAATGCGCATGAGGCCGGTGAGATCGCCGGCGGTGACGCGGCGGGCGGAGCGGCGGGCGCCACGCAGTTCGATGCGGCGGCGCAGGTCGAGGATTTCGAGGGCGGTGTCGGCGTCCAGCCCGGTCACAGTGGTGCCGTGATGGCCGGCACGTTGCACGAGGCCTTCGCCTTCGAGACGCAGCAGGGCTTCGCGGATGGCCGCCTGACTACACCCGAGGTCGGCCGCGAGGCCGAGTTCGGTGAGCACGCTGCCGGGCGTGAGGTCATTGAGCACGATCCGGCGGCGGAGTGTGGCGAACGGTCGCAGCGGGGTTTCCTCGATTTATTATCGATATTGAGGCCTTGATAGGGGCCCGTCCGGCAGGGCGGCAAGAGGCACGCGTGCGGGCGGTTTGCGCATGCCCGTTGCTCCCGGGCCGGGGTGTGCCAATATCAGTGTGCTTGCCGCCTTACACCCAGCCACCGCACATGATGAGTTCAAATGCCAAAAACCGAGTGGGAGATCCCTCCCAATTTGCAGCCTGACCCGAGTGACTATGGTTTCGACCTCGAGCGCGCGTTGCGCAGCGTGGTCGGGCTGCGGGCCAATGTGCCGTCGGACGCGTTCACCGCGGGCACGCTGGGGACGGAGCGGACGGGTAACGGCGTGGTGATCCGCGAGGACGGGTTGGTGCTGACGATCGGCTATCTCGTCACCGAGGCGGAGACGGTTTGGCTGATAACCGCCGATGGGCGGGCGGTGCCGGGGTATCCGCTGGCGTTCGACACGACGACGGGGTTTGGCCTGGTGCAGGCGCTCGGCAAGCTCGGGCTACCGGCGATGGAGTTGGGCGACTCTGATGTGCTGGCGATCGGGACGGAAGCGATCGTGGCCGCCGGTGGTGGGCGGCATCACGCGATCGAGACCAAGATCGTCGGACGCCAGGAGTTTGCCGGCTACTGGGAATACCTGATCGACAATGCGATCTTCACCTCGCCGGCGCATCCGTTCTGGAGCGGGTCGGCGCTGATCGGCAAGGATGGCAAGCTGTTGGGCACGGGGTCGCTGATCCTGCAACAGGGCGACGGCAAGCGGCGGATGGACATGAACATGGTGGTGCCGATCGCGCTGCTGCGCCCCGTTCTCGACGATTTGCTGAAGACCGGGCGGGTGGGAAGCGCGGCGCGGCCGTGGCTTGGCCTTTACGCGATGGAGGGCGAGGGCGGCCTCGTGGTGGGCGGCATGGCCGATAACGGGCCGGCCGAGCAGGCGGGGCTGTTGCCAGGTGACAGGATACTGGCGGTTGGCGACGATGCGATCAGCGATCTCGCGACCCTGTGGCGCAAGGTGTGGGCGAGCGGGGCGGCGGGGACGACGGTGCTCCTGCGTGTCGCGCGCGAGGGTGGCAATGTGTCGGTGGCGATCAAGAGCGCGGATCGGGCGAGCTTCCTGCGGCGTCCGCGCCTGCACTGAGGCGGGTTTGCCAACACTTCCGCTCAGCAGCCGCTCTTGGGTAGCACCAGGGCCTTCAGCTTGCCGCGCATGACGAAGTCGCCGAAATCCATCAGCAGGTCGTCGGCGACGCCGTTTTCCCAGTAGCGCATGGAGACTTCGTATTCCGGCTGCTGGCCACCAGCCTGGTCGAAGAACGCGACCTGGACTCGGCCGCTGGCGAGGGCGGCGAGTTCGGGCCATTTGCCAGCCTGCGGGCCGGTCCAGCTGGCGATGGCCACCGTGCTGTCCTGCGCGCCCTCGGCGCCGGTGCCGTCGAACAGCGGCACGGCGAGGAACTTCTTGCCGGACATGGCCGCGCGCAGGATCGCCTCGGTGTGGGCCATCGGGAAGACGCTGCCCTTGGCGAGCGTCTTGGTCGCGCCTTCGGGCGTGGTGTAGCGCGCGCTGCCGCCGGTTGCGGGGTCGAGCATCGCTTCGCCGACGACCTCCGAGGTGACCGCCTGCTCGGTGGTCTGGCGCATGCGGAAGCGCAGGGCGGTGCCGTCCTTGGTTTCGTAGGTGGTGTAGTCCGACAACATATCGATGTCCTGGCCGTCGCGGTTGGTCAGCGTCATCGCCAGGCGCTGATGGACGGTCCAGCCATCGCAGGCATCGACGACTTCATAGGACATGGTGCCGGTGGCGCCGATGATGTCGCCGCGCGCGGTCGCCATCGACAGATCGTAGAGTGCCTGGTGGCCGGCGAGCGCGACGTCGGCGGCGTTGGCGGGCGCAAGGCGGGCGGGCGCGAGCCAAAGCACGGATGCCACGGTCAGAAGTCTCACGACGCAGCGCAGGGCCATGCTCGGCAGTCTCCGGGGGAATATGGCGATACATAGGTAGAAGCGAGCGGCTTTGCCACCCTCGACTTTTACGCTTCGGCGACAGTTTCGCCATCGGGCTCGGCCGGAACCTGCTCTAGTACCGTGTAGCCGATCGCGGAGAGGTGGGAATTGATGCGCTTGAGGTCGCGCAGTGCCGCCAGATGCAGCGAACTGGTCTCCAGCGCGTCGGGGCGGTTGGGCATGAGACGGGCGAGATGGTCGCGCGTGGCAGCCCGTTCCAACTCCGAAAGCCGGCGCTTGGCGTCGATCAATTCGCGCGCGCCGCGGGGGTCTTCGGCCATGAAGGTGGAGACGGCGAGGCGGAGATCGTCCAGCACGCGGGCGTGGAAGGCGACGAGGTCGGTCTGGTCGGCGGTGGCGAAGCTCAACTGGCGCTTGGCTTTGCGGCGGGCAAGTTCGGCGAGATTGCGCTCCACGATGTCGCCGGCATGACCGAGATTGACGGCGAAATCGAGGATTTCGCGCAGGCGCTTGGCGTCCTGCCCGGCCATGTCGTCCGCGCCGATGCGGGTGAGGTAGGTTTTCACCGCATCCTGCAGGCCGTCGAGCGCGCGGCCGAGGCGGGCGATCTCCTCGATGGCCGGACGGTCATTGGCGATCACGCCGTCACGGAACCGGGTGAGCATGCGTTCCACCAGATCGCCCATGCGCAGCGTCTCGCGCGCCGCGTTGGAGAGGGCGAGATAGGGCGTCTCGAGCGCGATATCGGCGAGGTAGAGCGGGCGGGCCGGGTCGTCGGGCGTGTGGACGGCGGGGAGCATGCGGGAGAGCAGGCGGGCGACGGGGTCGAGCACGCCGATCAGGGCGACGGCGAGGGCGACGTTCAGGGCAATGTGGAAATCGACGGCCTGGGCGCCGGGGAAGGGGGTCACCTGCGCGAACAGGGCGGCGAGCCAGGGCAGGAAGGGCAAGGCGAGCAGGCAGCCGCCGGCGCGGAAGATCAGGTTCGACAGCGGCAGCCGGCGCGCGACCGGGTCGTTGCCGGCGGCCAGCACGGGGGGGATCGCCGAGCCGAGATTGGCGCCGAGGACGAGAGCGAAGGCGGCCACCGGTGTCACCACGCCGGCGGCGGCGAGGGGGACGATCATCAGCATCACCGCGACACTGGAATGCGCGGCGAACGTCAGTCCGCCCGCCAGGATGATGTCGAGCACGGGCTCGGCGGTCAGCGCCTGCAATAGCGCCCGCAGCAAAGGCGCGGCCTCCGCCGGTTGCATCGCCTCCACCAGCAGTCGCAAGGCCAGCAGCATCAGCCCGAGGCCCATGCCGACGCGGCCGATGTTCTGCACCCGCGCCTGCTTCGATCCCTCACGCCCGCCGCGCTTGAAGGCGGCGTAACCGGCGGTCAGCAGGATGGGCGACACCCAGGAGACATCGAAGGTCAGCACCTTGACGATCAGCGCGGTGCCGATGTTGGCGCCCAGCATCACGGCCATTCCTGGCACCAGGGCGACCAGGCCACCGGCGGCAAAACTCGTCACCATCAACGCCGTCGCCGTGCTCGATTGCAGCAACGCGGTTACACCGATGCCAGCCAGCAGGGCCGCGAAGCGGTTGCGCAGGCCCATGCCGAGCAGGCGCCGCAAATCGGAGCCGAACGCGCGGACAATCCCGGTCTGCACCATGCGGGCGCCCCACAGGAGCAACACCACATGACCGATCAGCTCGATCAACAACCGAGTCGCCGACATGGCCACTCCCTACGCGCTACGATCGCGGTTGGAACATCTTCGCGCGGAAAAAGCAAAAGCTCCGCATCACGCGGCGGGAGGCTTGATCGCTCACTTCCTATCCGGCCCCGCATCGAGCAGTGCGAGGTTCTGCTCCGCAAGATCGGCGGTGGCGCTATCCGGCGCGAGGTCGATCGCGCGTTGCCAGTCCTCGCGGGCGCCGGTTGGGTCGCCGCGGCGCTGGCGGACGATGCCGCGTTCGAGCAGGGCTTCGGGGTAGTCGGGATCGATGGCCATGGCGCGGTCGAGGTCGCGTTGAGCGGTGTCGAGCTTGCCTTCGTGACGCCAGGCGGAGGCGCGCAGGGTGAGGGCGTCGGTGCGGTCGGGGTCGATGGCGATCGCGTGGTCGAGGTCGACGATGGCGTCGGCGAAGCGGTCGAGGCTGCCGGCGATGACGGCGCGGTCGATCAGCAGATCGGGGTCCTCGCCGCGCAGGGCGATGGCGAGGGTGGCGGCACCGTAGGCGCGCATGCCTTCGCCGGCCATCAGCCATGCTTGGCTGGCTTGCGCGTAGATGATGGCGCGGGCGGCGGTGGCGGCGGTGCTGGTGGTGGAGAGTATTTCCAGGATGCGGGCGCCTTCGGCGGCGTGGCCCAGTGCGATGCGGGAGAGGGCAAGGCAGTGGGTGGCGCCGTCGCCACCGCCGGTGGCTTCCCAGCCGGTGGCGAAGCCGGCGGCGGCGGCGGGATCGGTTTCGAGCAGTTCGAGGCATTGTTCGTAGTCGCGCCCGGCGGCGATGCGCGGTGGCACGGGGGGAATGGGAAGGGCGCTGCCGGCGATCGGCGCCGCGGGTTCGATGTCGCCGGTGGCGCGCGAGGTGAGCCAGAGGGCGGCGCCGGCGATGAGGATGGCGGCGAGGGTGGCGCCGGGGATGAGGAGCCGCGTGTTCATGATCGGGACAGTGTAGTCTGGGGCGGCGTGGCGCGGCAAAGGGGGACGGGATGCTGCTGATTTTCGGGGCGGGATATAGCGGGGCGGCGGTGGCGCGGGCGGCCGTCGCGGCGGGGATGGCCGTGACAGCGACGCGGCGTGGCGAAGGGGCGGGGCGTGGCGAAGGGGCGGGGCCGGCGGGGGTGGTGATGGTGCCGTTTGCCGCGGCCGGGCCAGCGATTGCGGCGGCGACGCATGTGCTGGTGACGGCGCCTCCGGATGAGAACGGGGACCCGGTGTTGGCGGCCTACGGGGATGCGCTGGCCGCGGCGCCCGGGCTGCGCTGGGTCGGGTACTTGTCGACGACCGGGGTCTATGGAGATCGCGGCGGCGGCTGGGTGGATGAGAGCACTGCGGTGGCACCGGGGAATGCGCGCTCGGTGCGACGGGTGGCGGCGGAGGCGGGATGGGCGGCGCTGGACGCGCGGCTCGCCGCGGATGTGTTCCGTGTCGGTGGGATCTATGGCCCGGGGCGTTCGCCGTTCGATGGCCTCAGGGCCGGGCGGGCACGGCGGGTGGACAAGCCAGGCCATGCGTTCGGGCGCGTGCATCGGGATGACATTGCGGGCGCTGTGCTGGCGGCGATCGGCCAGGAGCGGCACGCGGGGCTGCGGGTGTTGCACCTGGTCGATGACGTGCCGGCGGAGAGTGCCGATGTGGCAGCGGAGGCGGCCCGGTTGTTGGGCTTGGAACCGCCGGACCTTCTGCCGTTCGCCGAGGCTTGGGCGGCAATGAGTCCGATGGCGCGGTCCTTTTGGGCGGAGAACAAGAAGGTTTCATCGGCGGCCACGCAGGCGGCGTTGGGATATCGCTGGAAATACCCCGACTATCGCGCCGGACTAGCCGCCATTCTGGCCGAGGAGGGCGGTGACGGTTCGGCATAGGAGCCGGATGTCGGAGTCGCGGGAGAGGCGGTGGTCGCCGTCTTTGATGAGGGTGACCTCGACGTCCTCGCTGGCCAGCAGGCGGGCGAGGGTGACGGCGGTCTCCCAAGGCACGTCATCGTCACGTTGGCCCTGGAGCAGGCGGACGGGGCAGGCGATGGCGATGGGTCCGCCGAGCAGGCGCTGGGTGCGGCCGTCCTCGATCAGGGCGCGGGTGATGATGTAGGGGTCGCCGTAGTCGCTGGCGATCTCCTTGCGGCCGGCGGCCATGAATGCGGTCTGTTCGGCGGGGGACATGGCGTCCCACATCAGGGTTTCGGTGAAATCGGGGGCGGCGGCGATGCCGACGATGGCCATGACGCGGTCGGGTCGCAGGAGGGCGATATGGAGAGAAATCCAGCCGCCCATGGAGGAGCCGACGAGTAGAAGGGGGCCATCGGTAAGGCGGTCGATGAGGAAGAGGGCGTCTGCCAGCCACCGGCCGATGGTGCCGTCGGTGAAAGCGCCGCCGCTGCGTCCGTGGCCGGAATAGTCGAGCCGGAGCATGGCGCGGCCCTGGCGGGCGCAGGCGTCGCGCAGGCTGGTGGCTTTGACACCCTCCATGTCGCTGTTGAAGCCGGGGAGGAAGACGATGGTGGGGGAATGCCCCTCCAGTTTCGACCAGGCGAGTTCGATGCCGTCGCCGCGGTTCATTCGTCCGGTTTGTTCCATGGGGCTGCCTTTCCGACGCGGGGACGCATGGTATAGCCCACCCTATGGATGGTTTGGAAAATTCGCCCTACCCGGTGGTGTTGCAGGTGCTGCCGGCGCTCGATGGCGGCGGCGTGGAACGCGGAACGGTCGAGATGGTGCAGGCGATCATGCGGGCCGGTGGCGGCGCGGTCGTGGCGAGCGCGGGCGGGCGGCTGGTGCACCAGGTGGAGCGCGCCGGCGGCCAGCATGTTCTGTTGCCGCTCGACACTAAAAACCCGTGGCGGATCTGGCGCAATGCGGCGCGGCTGGCGGCGGTGATCCGGGCCGAGCGGGTGGACATCGTGCACGCGCGGTCGCGGGCGCCGGCGTGGTCGGCGCGGTGGGCGGCGCGGCGGACGGGGGTGCATTTCGTGACCACCTATCACGCGCCCTACAGTGAGGATTTCCCCGGCAAGCGGCGCTACAATGCGGTGATGGCGGCGGGTGAGATCGTCATTGCGATCAGCCATTTCATCGCCGGGTTGATCGTCGCGCGGCACGAGGTACCGGCCGAGCGCATCCGGGTGGTGCCGCGCGGGGTCGATCTGGCGTTGTTCGATCCGGAGAAAATCGTGAAGGACCGGCTGATCCGGCTGGTGCGCGCTTGGCGGGTGCCGGACGGGCAGCCGACGATCATGCTGCCGGGGCGGTTGACGCGCTGGAAGGGGCAGGCCGTGCTCATCGAGGCGTTGGCGCTGATGACGAACCGGGAGGCTTGCGTGGTGCTGGTGGGCGGCGACCAGGGGCGGGTCAAGTATTCGGCCGAGCTGGTGGCGCTGGCGGAGCGGCTGGGCGTCGACGCGCGGGTCCGTCTCGTCGGGCATTGCGACGACATGCCGGCGGCGCTGATGCTGTCGGACGTGGTGGTGAGCGCCTCGACGGCGCCCGAGGGTTTCGGGCGGGTGGTCATCGAGGGGCAGGCGATGGGGCGCGTGGTGATCGGCTCCGACCATGGTGGGGCGGCCGAGACGATCGCCCATGGGGAGACCGGTTTTCGAGTGCCGCCCGACGATCCGGCGGCCCTGGCCGCGATGCTGGATGGTGTGCTGGCGATGAGTGCCGAGGCGCGGGCGGCACTGGGGCAGGCAGCGCGGGCGGCGGTGCAGGCGCGCTATACGACGGCGGCGATGCAGGCGGCGACGATCGAGGTGTATCGCGCGGTTTTGCAGTGATGCGCGTGCTGGTGATCCGGCTCGGTGCGTTCGGGGATTTCGTGCAATCGTTCGGGCCGTTCGCCGCGATCCGGGCGGCGCATGCGGGGGCGGAGATCACGCTGCTGACGACGGCGCCGTTTGTGGCACTGGCGCAAGCCGCGCCATGGTTCGACCGGGTCGAGATCGATGCGCGGCCGGGGTGGTGGAATGTTACCGGGCTGCTGCGGTTGCGCCGGCAACTGGCGGGGTTCGATCTGGTCTATGACCTGCAAACCTCCGGACGGTCCTCGCGTTATTTTTGGCTGGCGGGGAAGCCCGCGTGGTCGGGTATCGCGCGCGGCTGTTCCTTGCCGCATGGCAATCCGCAACGCGACGACATGCACACGCGCGAGCGCCAGCGGGAGCAGCTGGAGCAGGCGGGGATTGTCACGTTTCCGGCGCCGGATTTGCGCTGGCTGGCGGCGACAAAGCTCGATCTGCCGCGGCGCTACGCGCTGCTGGCGCCGGCGGCGGCGGCGCACCGGCCGGACAAGCGCTGGCCGCCGGAGTTGTTCGGTCTGCTGGCGCGCATGCTGTGGGAAAAGGGCGTAACCCCGGTGGTGATCGGCGTGCAGGCGGAGGCGGGGCTCGGTGAGTTGATCCGCATGATCTGTCCGGCGACCGTCGATCTGACCGGCCAGACCGGGTTGGGCGAAGTGTTCGCGATCGCGCGCGGAGCCGCGGTGGCGGTCGGCAACGACACCGGCCCGATGCATCTGGCGGCCCTCTCCGGCTGCCCCTGCGTGGTGCTGTTCGGCCCCGCCAGCGACCCCGCCTTGACCGCGCCGCGTGGGCCGGCGGGCGAGTGGCTGGCGGTGTTGAAGGTGCCCGATCTGGGCGCGCTGGGGGCCGAGGAGGTGTTCGCGCGCGCGGCGGGGATCATGCGGCCGGGCGGGGTGCGTTAGGCACCTCGGGTGCAACTACATAGGCGGCCGACGTGAAACCCTCGATATCAGGTCAGCGCCGAATAATGGGTTGGCCGCAAGAAGGTCTTGGTGACGGAGGCGGTTATCGAGCCGTTCGCGCGGCTGGCTGCGAAGGCCACTTTGAATTCTGGGTCCGCATTGAGCGCCTTGAACCCTTCATCTCGCTGTTCCATCGACTCCCATGCCAGAATGTAAGTCAACTCGTTTTCGCGCCCTGGATCGACATCCGTCCAGCAGCCGACTATGCGAAACCCAAGGCGCGAGGCAATCCGAATCGCTGACTCGACCCAAATTGCCTGGTCAGCCGTCCGCCCAGCCTCGGCACGGTAAACACGCAATTCGTACATCATTCGGCTCGCTTCCCTGTCGCTTACGTTCGTAATTATTATTGCGATATGAGTGCCAGAAGGCAACCATAGGGTCAAGAGTGCCAGAAGGCAACCATAGGGTCAAGAGAGACTATAAGGACCTAATGGAGAGAAGTCCCTGCCGAGCAGCGCGGCCCGCGGCGCTCGATCGGCACGGTGCCCTGGTCGATCAGCAACGCCGATCGGCGCGGCCTCGGGATTGCCGGCGCAATCCGGGGTTGCGCGGCTTTGATCCGGCGACGGGTTGCGGCGGCGGCGGCTTGGCGCCATTACGGGGCGTGTTCCCTTTTTCCGGAGACCCCTGCCATGCCTGCGATCACCCTGCCCGACGGTTCCACCCGCGTTTTTGAGGGTGCGGTGACGGGCACGACGATCGCGGCCGCCATCGGGCCGGGGCTGGCGCGCGCGGCGCTGGCGATGCGCGTCGATGGCAAGTTGCTGGACCTCAGTCACAGCATCGAGGCCGACGCGTCCGTCGTGTTCGTCACCCGCCGGGACGATGTGGCGCTGGAGATGATCCGCCACGATACGGCCCATGTGCTGGCCGAGGCGGTGCAGGAACTCTTCCCCGGCACGCAGGTGACCATCGGGCCGTCGATCGAGAACGGGTTCTACTACGATTTCGCCCGCAATGAGCCGTTCAAGCCGGAGGATTTCCCGGCCATCGAGGCCAAGATGCGCGAGATCGTGGCGCGCGCGTCGCCATTCGTGCGCAGCGTGGTTGAGCGCGAGGAGGCGATCTCGTTCTTTCATGCCAAGGGCGAGAAATACAAGGCCGAGTTGATCCAGGACTTGCCGGGCACCGAGACCATCACGCTGTATACCCAGGGCGACTGGATCGATCTGTGCCGCGGCCCGCATATGCGCACCACCGGCGATATCGGCACGGCGTTCAAGCTGACCAAGGTGGCCGGGGCCTATTGGCGCGGCGATCACCGCAACGCCATGCTCAGCCGCATCTACGGGACGGCCTGGCGCGACCAGAAGGAGCTCGATGCCTATCTGCACATGCTCGAGGAGGCGGAGAAGCGCGACCACCGGCGGATCGGCAAGGATATGCAGCTGTTCCACCTCCAGGAGGAGGCGACCGGGTCGATTTTCTGGCACCCCAAGGGTTGGCGGCTGTATCGGACGGCGGAGGAGTACATCCGCCGTCGGCTCAACAGCAACGGCTATGACGAGGTGAAGACGCCGCAACTGGTGGATCGTGTGCTGTGGGAGAAGTCCGGGCATTGGGACAACTATCGCGCCCATATGTTCCTCGTGCGCGTCGACGAGGATGAGAAGACGCTGGCGCTGAAGCCGATGAACTGCCCAGGCGCGGTGATGATCTTCAACCAGGGCATGCGCTCATACCGCGACCTGCCGATGCGGCTGGCCGAGTTCGGCCAGGATCACCGTTATGAGCCCTCGGGCGCGCTGCACGGCATCATGCGGGTGCGCGCCTTCCAGCAGGATGACGGGCACATCTTCTGCACGGAGGAACAGATTGGTAGCGAGACGGTTCGCTTCGTCGCCCTGCTGTCTTCTATTTACGCCGATTTCGGTTTCCCCGAGTTCCGGGTGAAATTCTCCACTCGGCCAGACGTGCGCGCCGGTTCGGACGACGTGTGGGACAGGGCCGAGGGTGCGCTCGAACGCGCCTGCGCGCAGGCGGGGGTGGAATACACCATCAACCCCGGCGAAGGAGCTTTCTACGGCCCCAAGCTGGAATTTGTCCTGCGCGACGCCATCGGACGGGACTGGCAGTGCGGCACGTTGCAGGTCGATTTTGTTCTTCCCGAGCGGCTCGATGCCGAATATGTCGGCGAGGACGGCATGCGGCACCGTCCGGTGATGCTGCACCGGGCGATCCTTGGTAGTTTCGAGCGTTTCCTCGGCGTCCTCATCGAGAACTACGCCGGCCGTTTCCCGCTCTGGCTGTCGCCCGTGCAGGTGGTGGTGGCGACGATCGTGTCGGACGCCGACGCGTATGCCACCGAGGTCGCGGCGGCGCTGCGGGCCGCCGGCCTGACGGTGTTGCTCGATCTTTCGAACCAGAAGATCAACGCCAAGGTGCGCACGCACAGCCTCCAGCACGTTCCCGTGATCGCCGTGCTCGGGCGCAACGAGGCCGCCGAGCGGACGGTGGCGCTGCGGCGTCTGGGCGGGGAATCGCAGGAAAAACTGCCGCTCGTGGAGGCAATTGCCCGTCTGAGCGCCGACGCGATGCACCCGGACATGGCGCGTGCGCGTGCGGGGCGTGCGGACGACGCTTGAATCTACCGCCGGGTTCGCGCAACATCCGTGATGGTCGCGATGTTGCGGCGTGTTGACGCACGCCCCGCGGCTGAACTGCAACTGCCACAGGAGATACCGATAGCCAGACCCCCAGTGCCCGCCGCCCCCAGCCGCGACGGACCCCGCGTGAACGAGGACATCCGCTCGGCCCAGGTGCGCCTGATCGACCAGGACGGCGAAATGCAGGGCGTAATGACGGCCCGCGAGGCTGTCCAGCGCGCCTATGCCGTCGGCCTCGATCTGCTTGAGATCAGCCCGAACGCCGATCCGCCGGTCGTGAAGATCCTCGATTTCGGCAAGTTCAAATACGAACAGCAGAAAAAGAAGAACGAGGCGAAGAAGAAGCAGAAGGTCATCGAGATCAAGGAGATCAAGGTGCGGCCGAACATCGACGAGAACGATTATCAGGTGAAGCTGCGCGCCATGAAGTCGTTCATCGAGGAGGGCGACAAGGTCAAGGTGACGCTGCGCTTCCGCGGCCGCGAGATGGCCCACCAGGAGATCGGCGTGCGCGTGCTCGAACGCATCCGCACGGATATGGACGTCCAGACCAAGGTCGAGCAGATGCCGCGGATGGAGAACCGTCAGATGGTGATGGTGCTCACGCCGCGCTGATCAAAGCCAGGGCGGGAGAAACACCCGCCCTGCTGTTCGTGCAGCACGGGCTATCGAAATTCTTCGACTGGCCCGCACCGAGTCCGCAGGGATTCCAGATGATTTCCCTGTACGGGTTGGCCGGGCTTACGGGTTGGCCGGCGCTTTGGAATTGGTCGGCGGGAATAGCGCCGCCATTCCGCCCGTCATTTTCCTGTAGGTTATGACGCGGGCGGTGTTGAGAGGATTGCACGATTGAATAGTGACCTGCGGGTGAATAGTGACCTGCGGGCCGCGTTGACCGCCGTGCTGCCGCGCTTGCGGCGGTTCGGCCTCGCGTTGACCGGCTCGCGCACCGATGCCGATGATCTGGTGCAGGCGGCGTGCGAGCGGGTTCTCACGCGCGGCGACCAGCTGCGCGACCGCGCGCGGCTCGATGCCTGGATCTACGGCATCATGCGCAATCTTTGGATCGACGAGGTGCGCCATCGCCGGGTACGCCGGCATGATGACATCTCGGCGGCCGACGATGTGGTCGGCGATGACGGGGTGGCGACCGCGGAGGGGCGCATCACGCTGGCGGCCGTGCGCCGCGCGATCGGCGAAATGTCGGCGGATCGGCGCACGCTGCTGATCCTCGTGTGCGTCGACGGGCTGACCTACCAGGAGGCGGCGGACACACTGGGGATCGCCATCGGCACGGTGATGAGCCGGCTGTCGCGGGCGCGCATTGAACTGCACAGCCTGCTCGCGGCCCGCCAGGGCAGTGAGGCGGCAGCGGCGAGCCCGTTGCCTGCGGGTGTCACCCGGATACGGGGCAAATGACCATGAACGGGGATCTGGAAACCTTGTTGAGCGCATATGTTGATGGCGAGCTCGATGCCGGGGCGGTCGCCGAGGTCGAGGCGCTGCTGGCCAGTGATGCACAGGCGCGGCGGATCGTCGAGATGTACAGCGAGACCGCCGCCTTGCTGCGGGCCGCGATGGCGGAGGGGTTTTTCGTCGCCGGAGAGCCGGTGCCGCCGTCCACGCCCGCCGTGCCCGCGCGGTCGGGCTGGCCGGTGTCCCTCGCCATGGCCGCCGCGATCGCCGCGTGTGTGGTAGGCTTCGGGGGTGGCGTCGGATGGAGCCGGTGGGGCGCCTCCGAGCTGGACCATCTGCTGGACGAGGTGGCCGAGTATCATGTGGTCTACAGCCGCGAGACAACGTATCTGGTCGAAATCCCGGCCGAGCGCAGCGATGAGCTAAAGCGCTGGCTCGGGCATCGGCTGGAGCGCCGGCTGGACATTCCCGACCTCGTGCCCGCCGGGCTTCACTTCGCCGGTGGGCGGATGCTGGTGGTCGATGGCAAGCCGATGGCGGACCTGATGTACACGCGCGATCGCGGGGCGCCGGTGGCGCTGTGCATCGTGCAATCCGACGCACCGGCTGACGCCATTCATGTCGAACGCCGGCACGGCCAGCGCATCGCCGTCTGGCACGACGGCAGCTACGCCTATTTCATCGTCGGCGATCTCGACCCCGGCATGGCCCGCGGCATTGCCGAGCGCGTGGTGGAACAGCTCAGGGGCTAAGGTGCGCCCGGCCTACCGCACTGGCTGGGTGTGCGCGTAGGCCATGTAGAGTTCCTTCGCCTTGCGGCCGAGCGGGCCGGGCTGGAGATGGCGGCTTTCGTAGCGGATGATCGGCTGGATCTTGCCGGCGTTGCCGGAGGTGAACATCTCGTCGGCGGTGTCGAGTTCGGCCGGCGTCACGGTGCGTTCGACCACGCTCACGCCGGCGGCGCGCAGCAGCGCGATGGTGCGGTTGCGGGTGATCCCGGCGAGGAAGCTGCCATTGGGGATGGGCGTGACGACCTCGCCGCCGATGCCGAAGAACACGTTGGAACTGCACGTCTCCGCGACATTGCCGAGCGCATCGAGCACGATGCCATTCTGGAAGCCGCGTTCAAGCATTTCGGCCACGCCGCGCGCCGAGTTCGGATAGAGGCAGGAGGCCTTGGCGTTGGTCGGCGCGCTCTCGGGCGTCGGGCGGCGGATGGTCCGGCACAGGCCGAGCTCGATGCCCGGGTTGGTCGGCATCGGCGCGAGATAGATGCAGAGCAGGAACTGACAGCTTGCGCCGTCGATCGAGATCGGCCCGGCGCCGCCCTTGGTGGCCCAGAACATCGGGCGGACATAGAGCTCGGACTTCGCCGGGAACCGGGCGATGCCCTCGTACATCAGGTCGAGGATTTCCGCCGGCGTCTTCTTCGGCGTGAGGCCGAGATTGAGCGCCGACTGCACCGCGCGGGCGGCGTGCTGGTCGAGGTCGGGACCGCAGCCGTCGAAGGCCCGGCCGCCGTCGAAAATCATCGAGCCGAGCCAGAAGGCGTGGTCGCGCGGGCCGAGGATGGGCGGGTTGCCCTCATGCCATTCGCCGTTGAAGTAGGTGATCGTGTCCATGGCGGTCCTCGTTGGGTGCGTGATCTTGGCGTGGTTCTAGGCCGGGGTGAGCGCGGGGACCACGTCGCGCGCTGCAAGGGAGCCATCCCGTCATGCGGCCATTGACGCGGTGGCCAGAATTCGCCCATCTGCCCGCACCGCTCCTTTGCCCGAAAGCCGCTCCGATGACCCAGACGCTGCCCGACCGTCTCTCCAATAATCCGAAAAGCCCGCATTATGACGAGGCGCTGCTGGCGCGCGGCATCGGCATCAAGTTCAAGGGGGCGGAGAAGAC
>JAYTUU010000156.1:0-41946 GCA_043744375.1 Rhodospirillales bacterium
CCTGCCTACGTTATCGCATGGTCGCTCTGGCGACGGGCACACCAAGCCTCAGCCCAACAAGCGCATATACGGCAGAAACCGCAACTGTAATGCTAGGCGACGGCCGCCTTGAGAAATGCGTCCATTCGGGCATTGGCCTCGGTCGGCAGCGCGCCGGGGAAGAGGGTGAAGCCGTGGGCGCCGCCGGGGTAGATGACGAGTTCGCCGGCATTGCCCGCTGCTACCCAACGGCCGTGCATGAACAGCGAGTCGTCGAGCAGTGCATCGCGGGTGCCGATGGTGAAGAGGGCGGGGCACAGGCCTTTCAGATCGGCGTAGAGGGGCGACAGATCGGGGGTGCGCAGGTCGGTCACGCCCGGCAGGAAGGCGGCGCTGAATTTCTGGATGTCGAGTGTTCTGAGCACCAGGCGTTCATTTCCGAAGGCCGCCTGGCTCGGGGTCATTGCCATGTCGAAGGCGCCGTAGACGAGGTTGGCGCCGCGAAAACCGGCATAGCCGTGGCGGTCGCGCATGCGCAGCAGGGTGACGGCCGAGAGATGGCCGCCGGCCGACTCGCCGCCGATGGTCAGGGCGTCCGTGCCGAATTCGGCCTTGGCGTGTTTGACCAGCCATACCGCGACGCCCTCGCAGTCGTCGGGGCCGGCGGGGTAGGGGTGTTCGGGGGCGAGGCGGTATTCGACGCTGACCACCACTAGGCCGGTGTTGTCGGCGATGCGTTCGAGCATCGTGTCCTGCTGTTCGGCGGAACCGAGGACCCAGCCGCCGCCGTGGATGTGCAAGTAGACGCCGCGTGGTGGGGCTGCCGGCGCCAGGATGCGCACGGAGACTTCGCGGCCGCCGATGTCGATCATGCGGTTGGCGGCGCGCGGGGAGATGACCGGGGCGGGGAAGGGGCCGTCGCCGCGTTTGCGGGCGTCGCGGGTTTCCTGCACGCCGATTTCCCACCAGTTCGGCAGCGGCGTCATGATCTGTGTGAGTGCGGCGTTGAAGGCCGTGGTTTCCGCGTCGATCGCGGCGTCGGTGAACCATGCGGGATCGAGTGGTCCCGTTTTGCCGAGTGTCATGTCGATCGCCCCCTGTGCGCGCCATCCGGCGCGTGCTTTGCTGCCAATGGTATCACCCTGCAACGGAGCGCGCGCCATGGAAAGCATCATTGGAACCTGGCGCCTGCTTTCCGAACAGGCCTGGGATGAAACCGGCGCCGTTCACCCGCCGGTGTTTGGGCCGACGCCGATCGGGCTCGCCACCTTTACCGCCACACACCGCATGATGGCCGTGCTGTCCGACGCGAGGGCGGACCCGATTGATGGGAAGCGGGCCTATGTTTCCTATAGTGGCACCTACAGTTTTGATGGCGCCCGGCTTGTCACCGAGGTTGATGGCGCCACCGAGGCGCGGTTTTTCGAGGCGGCGCAGGTGCGCGACGCGCGTTTCGAGGCGGGGCGGATGATCCTGCGGCCGCCGGTGCGGCGGATCGGGGCGCAGGAGGTGACGCGCGAATTGGCGTGGGAGCGGATCGGGTAGGCGATACGCCGCCCGCGCCTTCAGATGTGCCCGAGCAGTGTGCCGCCTTTGCCGTCGTCGGAGAGGGTGAAGTCCGCCAGCATGACATATAATTACGAAATCGTAACAAATAAGTCATGCCTCCACCCATCGTTCAGGCGGGCTTTTTGCGGCGGACGAAGAATGAGGGGGGGAAGGTGCGGGGGATGCCGAAGGGGCTGAGGACGATGGACGCGCGGTTTGGTCGGGTTGGGGTGCGCGCGGGTCGTGCTGCGTTCGACGGTTGGGGCGCGCGGGGGGATCGGGGCGCGCGGGGTGCGCGGGGTGGTCGGGGCGGCAGTTGCAGGATGGCCGGCAGGGTGACGCCGAGCAGACGGCAGAGGGGGCGCAGGGTGCGGCCGGCGCTGGGTGCGGCGGCCAGGAGGGCGGTGGTTTCGGGGGCGTTGAGGAGGGTTTCGAGTTGGCTGCCGAGGCCGGCGGCTTCGTAGCCGAGCATGCGCACCAGCCAGGCGGAGATGCGGGGAAAACCGGGGGTGTGGGGCCGGTCTGGCTGGCCCGGGAGGGTGGGGGGGCCGATGGGGCGGGGGGCGATGGGGTGGGGGCCGATGGGGCGGGGGGCGATGGGGTGGGGGCCGGTGGGGCGGGGCGCGCGCAGGGTCAGGCGGCCGGCGGCGAGGCGGTCCATCAGGCGGGTGATGCGCCTGGCGGCGCGGTTCAGGTGGGTCCAGAGCGGGACGGTGTGGGGGCCGAGGACCCGGAAACGGGCGGCGACGAGGACGAGGAGGGTGCCGAGGGTGAGGGCGAACCGGCGTGCGAACTCGGGTGCGAAGGCGGCTCCCGGGTCCTTGCTGACGGTTGAGTTCATGCTTCGTTCTTTAGCGCGGATCAATGTTCGCTGCAAGGGAAATCGACGAGAGCCGCCGGGCCATCGGGTGAAGCCCGGCATTGCAGTCATCCTTCCCCTGATGGGCGTCATTGCGGCCCTTGCGAAGCAATCCCGCATCGCCATGAGACTGTTCGGGCGGCTCTGGATTGCTTCGCAAGGGCTCGCAATGACGGTTGAGCACCGAATTTCCCTTCACCCGATTGCTCTGACGAGAGGCGCCTTGCTGTTGCCTAGGCGGCGATGGGCGAGGGCATGGCGGCTAGGCCCAGCCGGGCGGGGGGGAGAAGCCCTGCCAGGATTTTTCGAGCAGGCGGGCCAGGCCGATGGTGGCGCGGTCGCCGTATTGCGGGCCGACGATCTGCACGCCGAAGGGGAGGCCGGCGCGGGACGTGCCGAGGGGCGCGACGGTGCCGGGGAGGTGGAAGAAGCAGGAGAGGCCGGCCCAGAACATCTGGTCGGTGACGGCGCAGTCTTTGCCATTGACGGTGATGCGGCGTTCCCAGCGTTCGCCGTGCGGGTTGTGCGGCATCGCGGTGCCGGCGGCGGCGGGGCAGAGGAAGGCGTCGTAGTCCTGGAAGAAGACGGCCCAGGCGCGGCGCATGCGTTCGCGGAGTTCGTGGCCGCGCAGGTAGTCGCGGTGGACCATCGCGGTGCCGCGGGCCATCAGCGCGTAGTAGCCGGTGTCGTCGGCGGGCAGGCGGGCGGCTTCGGCGGCCCAGTGTGCCATCGCCGCGTCGTCGTTGCGGCCGCTGGTGGTGGCGCGCAGGAGCATAATGTAGAGCTGATGTCCCAGGACCATGTCGAAATCGGGACGGGCGGTCAGGCTCACCTTGGCGCCTTCGCGGGTCAAATGACTGGCGAGGGCGCCGAGGCCGGTTTGGATTTCGTCGTCGGTTTCGCACAAAGCGTGCTCGGTCATGATGGCGATTCGCATGCCCTTGAGGGTGCGGTAGCGGGGGGGCGGGAGTTTCAGGCGCAGGCCGGACTCGATCTCCTCCGGGCCGGCGATGACGTTGAGGGCGAGGGAGAGGTCTTCGGCGGAGCGCGCCATCGGGCCGATGACGGCGATGTCGGGCGAGGTGACGTTGCCGGCGAGGGTCTGGCCGAGCGGGGGGCAGATGCCGAAGGTGGGTTTGTGGCCATAGACGCCGCAGTAATGGGCGGGGTTGCGGATGGAGGCGCCGATGTCGCTGCCCAGTTCCAGGCCGGTCAGGCCGGCGGCGAGGGCCGCAGCGGCGCCGCCGGAGGAGCCGCCGGCGCCGAGGGTGAGGTTCCAGGGGTTGTTGGTGGTCCCGTAGATGGCGTTGAAGGTCTGCCAGTCGCCGAGATGGATGGGGACGTTGGTTTTGCCGAAGACGACGGCGCCGGCGGCGAGCAGGCGATCGACGGCGAGGGCGTTGCTGGTGGCGCGGGTTTTTTCGAGGCCCGGGATGCCCCAGGTGGTCGGCAGGCCAGTGACGTCGAAGCTCTCCTTCACCGTCATCGGCACGCCGTGCAGCTTGCCGTGGCCGTCGTGCCTATGCTTGCGGTCCAGCTCTTTGGCGCGCTTGCGGGCGCGGTCGAAATCGCGGACGACGATGGCGTTGATCTTGCCGTCATGGCGTTCGACGCGGGCAATATAGTGGTCGAGCAGTTCGACGCAGCCGATCTCGCCGTGGCGGATCAGCTTGGCCTGGCGTTTGGCGGAGAGATAGGTCGGGTCCATGGGGGATAGGTCCTCTCAAAAGGAGTCGAGCGCGGTGGCGAGCACGCGGTTGAGCAGAGTGAGGTCGATCGGGTGTTCGGTCTCGTTGGTGATGACGGCGGCGAGGCCGTGGCGGCGGAAGACGAAGATGCGCTGGTCGGAGGCGCCGGCGGCCCAGGCGGTGTCGGCGGGGAGGTCGGGGAAGAGGCGGTCGGCGTTGCAGCGGAAGCTGGCGGTGTAGGTGGTGCCGGCGTGGGTGGGGGCGAGGGCGTAGTCGACCCAGCCCTCGGGGAGCAGGCGTTCGCCGTTCCAGACGCCGTCCTGGACGTAGAGCAGGCCGAGGCGGGCGTAGTCGCGGGGGGTGGCGAAGCCGGAGCCGGAGGCGATCAGGTTGCCGGCGATGTCGGCCGAGTGGGTGTAGGAGGCCATGCCGATGCGCTCGGCGAGGAGGTCGTAGACGGTGGCGGGGTAGGGCAGGCCGCGGCGCTCGATTTCGTGGCGGATGATGCTGCCGAGGACGTTCGGGCCGCTGTTGACGTAGCGGAAGACGGCGCCGGGGCGGGTGGCGACGATGGCGCGCTGGGCGGCGGTGAAGGCGTCGGTGCCGTCCTGGTAGACGGCGGTGTTCTCGAAGCCGAGGGAGGTATTGCCGGCTCCGTCGACGACGGCCATGGCGAGGCCGGCGCGCATGCGGAGCAGGTGGTCCAGCGTGATGCCGGCATGGGCGCCGCGGGGGTCGGCCCAGAGGGGGGCGGGGGCGGGGTCGTGCACGGAGCGGAGCCAGCCGAGGTGGAGCAGGCGGCCGATCAGGGTGGCCGTGACGGTTTTGGTCATCGACCATGAGGGGGTGGCGCGGGTGGCGGTGCCGCCGTTGCCGTGGCGTTCGAACAGGACGCGGCCGGGCGCGGCGGGGAGCCGCCCCGGGGCAGTGATGAGCAGGCCGTAGAGGCCGGTGCCGGCGGCGAAGAATGCGTCGGAAGCGGCGTGCAGGGCGGCGGGGGCGGCGGTGGTTTCGTCGGCGGCCCAGTAGCCGGGAACGGCGGCGGCGCGGGGGATCGGGGTGGGGGTGAAGGCGAGCGCCGTGGCGGCGCCGAGGACGATGCCGCCGTATCCGGGCGGGGCGATGGCATGGCCGGTGACGGGGGGGCCGAATGCCGGGTCGGTCCAGGTGACGCTGACGCGGCGGGCTGGCAGGTCGTGGGTGATGGCAAGCTGGCCGGCGCGGACGGCGGCGGTGAGTTCGGCTTGCGCGGCGGTGCCGTCGATCCGCGTTTCCAGGCCGCCGGGGGCCGAGGTGGCGCGCCAGCGGAGGCGGCGTTCGGCCTCGGCAGTGTCGT
Organism: Rhodospirillales bacterium; assembly: GCA_043744375.1. GTDB lineage: Bacteria > Pseudomonadota > Alphaproteobacteria > Acetobacterales > Acetobacteraceae > CAIYPH01. Next base: position 5,411 of record JAYTUU010000156.1, read on the forward strand.
GGCCGCTGACATGGACCATGTCCACCAGGCGTTTGGCGGCGAAGCTGACGGTGCGCAGGCGCAGGGCGCGCGGGGAGGCGTCGTAGACCATCGGGACGGGCAGGCCCGCTACCGTACCCTCCGGCCGCAGCACCGGCGCGGTGTCGAACAGCGGCTCAACGGGGATGGCGAGCGGCTGCACGCGCAAGCGGTGATCGTCGGGCATGGCGCGGGTCCTTCGGGTTGCCGGGCGGACTTTGCCAGCTTGGCATGCGGGCGCAAGCTATTCCCGGGCGCCGCCGATATGCGCGCGCACCGCCTCGGCGGCGATGCGGGCGCCGGCGCTGCCCCAGTGGGTGTCGTTGGGCAGATAGACGTCGCGGATGCCGCGATCGATGGCGGCACGCAAAGCGAGATCGGCGCGCACGAGGGTGAGGCCGGGATGGGCGGCGAGGTGGGCGGTGACGTCCATGGTGTATTCGGTGGGGGGGAAATAGGGGGCGTAGGCGGTGGTCTTGTCGGGGGCGATCAGGAAGAGCACGCGGGTGGTGCCGTTGGCCTCGATGCGGGCCTGGAGTGTGGCGAGGCCGCAGGCGATGCGGTTCCAGTCGGCCGGGGTCCAGGCCAGGCGATCGGTGTCGCGGCCGTAGATGAGGAGGGAGGCGGGGGCGCGGCTGGTGAACAGGTCGGTGCGGGTGAGCGGGAGGATGCGGACGCGGGTGCCGTCGCGGCCGGTCAGGCTGCGCCAGAGGTTGGTCTTGATGAAGCCCACGGTGTCGGTGGCATGGAGGGCGGTCCAGGGGTGGTCGGCGGTTGGGGCGGGGATGGGGGTTGGGGCGGCGGCCGGGCGTGCGAGGGGGGGGAATGGGCGCGTTGTTATGGGCGCGCAGGTTTCGGCGGTGGCTTGGTGGCGGCGGATGGCCCGTTCGGCGACGGCCAGAATGAATAGCCGTGGCGGCATCGTGTGCATGGTGGGGCTCGCCAGCAGCGCCTCGGTCGTGACGGTGGCCATGTCGAAGACGCCGGTCGAGAGGCCAATGAGCGCGGCGAAGTGGTCGGTCCAGAACTGGCCGGGGAGGGCCTGACGGCGCGCGTCGGTGGTCATGGAGTAGGAGTCGCCGAGGACGACGACGTCGTAGTGGGCGTCGAGGCGTCCTGGCTGGGCGGCGGGCGGGACGAAGATCACCTCCGGGCCATGGCCGCCGTAGCTTGCCTCGCGGTAGGCGCCGAGGCGCGTGAGGTCGCCGCGATAGGGTTCGAGCGTGAGGGCGATGGCGAGGAAGGTGGCGAGGAGGGTGGCGAGGGCGCCGAGCAGCAGCAGGGTGTAGCGCCGATACATGATCAGAACTGGGTCAGAACTGGTAGTAGAGGAACGGGCTGACGCGGGTCATCTGCAACAATGCGACGGTCAGCAAGGCGAGGCAGGCGGTGGCCCACCAGGGGGTCGGGCGCCAGCGCAGGGGCAGGATCGCGGGTGCGGCGGTGCGCATTGGCAGGACCAGGGTTTCGTTGGCCATCAACTGTCGGGTGTTCGGCAGCGCCAGCGCGATGGCGGCCATGATAGCGATCAGCAGGATGGCACGCGCGTCGGGCAGGGCGCCGAGGCCGTGCAGGCCGGCCATCCCCGCGTAGACGGCGCCGGCGGTGGCGAGGTCGGGCGCGCGGAAGACGACCCAGCCGAGGATGACGGCGAGAAGGGTCAGCGGCCATGCTGCGGGCGGCGGGCCGCGGCTCCAGGCGTGGGCGATGACCAGGAGGAGGGCGTGCCAGGCGCCCCAGGCGATGAAGGTCCAGCCGGCGCCGTGCCAGACGCCGGCGAGCAGCATGGTCAGCGCGACGTTGCGGGCCCGAAGCCAGGGTCCGTCGCGATTGCCGCCGAGGGGGATGTAGACGTAGTCGCGCAGGAAGGCGGAGAGGCTCATGTGCCAACGGCGCCAGAAGTCGATGATGGAGCGGGCCTGGTAGGGTGAGTCGAAGTTTGCCGGCAGGTGGATGTTGAATAGGCGGGAGAGGCCGATGGCCATATCGCTGTAGCCGGAGAAGTCGAAGTAGATCTGCATCGTGTAGGCGAGTGTGCCGGCCCAGGATGCGGCCAGGCCGGCGGCGGCGGCGGCATCGGGCGTGAACAATGCGTCCGCCGTGGGGGCGATTTCGTCGGCCAGGACAACTTTCTTGAACAGGCCGATGCAGAAGACGGTCAGGCCGATTGCCATGCTGTCGGCGCGCAGCCGGAAGGTCGCGGGGTCGCGGAATTGCGGGATGGTGCGGGCGTGGTGGAGGAGGGGGCCGGCGACGAGGTGGGGGAACCAGGTGACGAAGAGGAGGTAGGCGACGGGGCCGGTGCGCTCGGCTTTTCCCGAGGCGGCGTCGACGAGATAGGCGATCTGGGTGAAGGTGAAGAAGGAAATCCCGATCGGCAGGGCGAGATGCAGGGTGGGGCTGGAGAGGTCGAAGAGGCCGGCGAGGAAGGCGAGGTATTTGAACCAGCCGAGCAGGAGGAGATTGCCGGTGACGCCGGCGCGGAGCAGCCACTTGGTGGCCGCGCCGGCTTGTGTGCGCTTCCCCAGGGCGGTTCCGATGGCGTAATTGATCGCGGCGGAGGCCAGGAGAAGGGCGGTGAAGGCGAGGCCGTTGCCGACGTAGAAGATCAGCGAGGCGGCGGCGAGCCAGAGACAGCCGGCGCCGGGGCCGAGGCGGCCGAACAGCACGAAGCCGGCCACGGTCAATGGCAGGAAGGCGAGCAGGAACGGATAGGAATTGAAGAGCATGATGTTTCGCAAGCTTTCTAGGCGCCGTATCGGCGGGGCGGCAAGTTGGGCGGCGGGGTTTTGGCGCGTGGCCGTTGTCGTGCTCGCGGTGGCCCATCCGGCGATGGCGGAGAGCCTGCTGCCGGGGCTGGTGCGCGCGGCCTTGCCGGTGGTGGTGGCGCTGCCGTCGGGTGCGTCCGTCCGGCTTGAGGGGCTGGTCATCCGGCCGGATCGGCCTGGTCGCTTTCCGCTCGTGGTGATGGTTCATGGCACGCCGCGGGCCACGCCTGGGCAGGCAGGCAGCCCGCTGGCGCGGGTTTCGCCGGTGAGTTTCAACACCGCGGCGATCGCCTTCGCCGAGCGCGGCTATGCGGCGGTGGCGGTGTTGCGGCGCGGCTATGGCGGCTCAGAGGGGCCGTTTGCCGAGATTTTCGCGCGCGGCTCTACCTGCGAGACGCGCGACTATCTGCCGATCGCCCGCGTGTCCGCGGAGGACGTGATCGGGGCGGTGGCGGCGCTGCGTCGGGAGGCCTGGGTGGACCCGGCGCGCGTGCTGCTGCTTGGCGTTTCGACGGGGGGCGTGGCGGTGACGGCCGCCGCCGCCATGGCACCGCCGGGGGTCGTTGGCGTGATCAGTTTCGCCGGTGGCCGGGGGTCGGCGGCGCCGGATACGGTGTGCAATCCCGATGGCCTGGTGCGGATGTTCGGCGCGTTGGGCGGGCAGGTGCGTAGGCCCGCGCAGTGGATCTATGCGGAGAACGACCACTTTTTTGGCCCCGATCTCGCGCGGCGCATGCATGCCGCCTACACCGAAGCGGGGGCGCCGGCGCGGTTTGCGATGCTGCCGCCGTTTGGCGCCGATGGGCATGGGCTGCTCAGTTCGGGGCCAATGGAGTTGTGGTGGCCGACGGTGGAGGCGTTTCTGGCGGCGCGTGGGTTGCCGACGCGCATTCTCGTTACGCTGCCGCCGCTGACGCCGGTCGCGGCCCCCGCGCGGCTGTCGGAGGCGTGCCGCGCAGGGTTCGCCGCGTTCAATGCCGCGCGGATCGAGACGAAGGCGTTTGCCGTCAGCCCGACCGGCGGGTGCGGCTGGGTGTTGCGCGCGGCGACGCAGGCCGATGCCGGTGCGGATGCGCTGACGGCGTGCATGGCGCGTGGTACGACGTGCAGGCTGCACGCGGTCGGCCACAGGCTGGTGGCGGATTAGAACAGAAAGACGCCCTTGCCGGTAGTCTGGGTGTCGAACAGGCGGTAGGCCTCGACGGCCTGGTCGAGGCGCCAGCGATGGGTGAAGAGATGGTCGACGTCGATCTTGCGGTCGGCGACGAACTGGGCGCAGTCGGCCTGGCCGATGGTGGAGAAGGTCCATGACGCCATCAGCGTGACCTGGCGGCGCAGCAGGTCGGGCGAGACTTCGATGTTGACGTGGCCGCCCTCGCCGACATAGCAGGCGGTGCCCCAGGTGCGGACGCAGCGGACGGCGGCGTTGCGCGCGTCGGGGGCGGAGGAGGTGTCGAGCGAGAGGTCGGCGCCGGCGCCGTGGGTGAGGGCGCGGATGGCCTCGACGGCGTCGTCGGCGCGCGGGTCGATGGTGACGTCGGCGCCGAACTCCTTGGCGCGGGCGAGGCGTTCGGCGGAGATGTCGAGCGCGATGACGCGGGCGCCCATGGCGACGGCGAGTTGGGTGGCGGAGAGGCCGACCGGACCCTGGCCGAAGATGGCGATGGTGTCGTTGCCGGAGAGGTTCATCCGCCGCAGCGCGCCATAGGCGGTGCCGGTGCCGCAGGAGATCGCGGCCCCCGTCTCGAAGGACAGCGCGTCGGGCAGGCTGACGAGGGTGCGGGCGGGGATTTTCATGTAGGTGGCGTGGCCGCCATGGCCGGAGATGCCGTAGACGACGGGTTTCTGGCGGCCGCAGAGTTGCGACCAGCCGCCGCGGCAATGGGCGCAGACGGAGCAGCCCCAGTAGTGATGGACCATGACACGATCGCCGATGCGTGCCTCCGCCGCGGGCACGCCGGCGCCGATGGCGACGACCACGCCGCAGGGTTCGTGGCCGCCGATATTGGGGGCGCCGCCGCCGCCGAGGCCGAGGCCGAGATCGCCGCCCTTGGGGTTGCGGTAGGGTTTGAGGTCGCTGCCGCACATGCCCGAGGCTTTCATTTCGAGCACGACTTCGCCGGGGCCTGGTGTCGGGTCCGGGAAGTCCATCATTTCGATTTCGCGATCGCCTTTGAACACTACGCCACGCATTGTCGTATCCTCCCCTCGATGGCCGCTGCTAGCGCGGCTTGAATGCTTCGCCGTTCCACATGAGCGTGGCGACGCAGTCCTGCCGATCATCCATGCTGTTTGTTCATACCGTCATGCGAATAGGAAGGCCACCTGGTCTTCTTCCAGGATGGCGCAGGTCAGGCGCCCGCCGAAGACCGCGCCGGTGTCGATGCCGATGCGGTTGTGGCGGATCGTCGGGTCTTGCCGGGGGGTGTGGCCGTGCACGACGATGGCGCCGAGATCGGCCTCGGAATAGAGAAAGGCTTGACGGATACTGAGCATGTCCTGCCGCGTCTGGTCGGCGAGGGCGACGCCGGGGCGGATGCCGGCGTGGACGAAGAGGTAGTCGCCGGCCGCGTGCGAGAGGCTGAGGGCGCGCAGGAACTCCATGTGCGCGGCCGGAACATGCGCCGCCCATTCCGGGCGTGGCGCGTCGGGGTCGCCGCCCCAGCTAGCCAGGGCTTCGCGGCCGCCGGCGATCATCCAGTCGGTCATCGCGGCGCCCTGGCCGGAGAGCGCGTCGAGCATTGTTTGTTCGTGGTTGCCGATCAGGTTCACGGTGGGCACGCCGGCCAGTGGATCGCCGGCGGCGAGGCGGGCGACGACGCCGCGGCTGTCGGGCCCGCGATCGACGTAGTCGCCGAGGTGGATCAGCAGGGGGGCTACGGAGGGGCGGCGCGCGAGGTCGTCGCCGATGGCGGCATGCAGCTGCTCCAGCCGATCGTCGCAGCCATGCACGTCGCCAATGGCATAGACACGCTGCCCGGTTGGCAGCATCCCAGGCGCCTTCACAAACTCGATCATATCAGCCGTCACTTCCCGTCCGCGCCCAATTCGGCGAGGATAGACGCGACCACCGCGCCGGACAAATGCACCATGTCGAAATCCAGGAACATTCTCTTCATCTGCGTTGACCAGTGGCGCGGCGACAGCCTTGGCATGCGGGGGCATGCGGCGGCGTTGACGCCCAATATCGACGCGCTGGCGGCGGATGCGGTGCTGTTCCGCAACCACTACGGGCAGGCGGCGCCCTGCGGTCCAGCGCGAGCCAGCCTGTTGACCGGGCAGTATGTGATGAACCATCGCGTGACCGCCAACGGCATCCCGCTCGACGCGCGGCATCCCAACCTTGCCACCGAGGTGCGCCGCGCCGGGGTTGAGCCGTATCTGATCGGCTATACGACCACGACGCCCGACCCGCGGCTGACGGCGCCGGGTGATCCGCGCTATGCCGAGATCGGCGATGTGATGGAGGGTTGGCAAGTATTCGCGCATTTCGACGAGGTTGATTACCGCAACTACTTTGCCTGGGTTGCCGGGCGGGGTGTCACGCTGCCGGAAAATCCGTTCGCGTTGTGGTATCCGCAGACCGGACCGTGCGGGCCGACCGCGGCGCCGTGCGTTGTCGCCGCCGAACATTCCGATACCGCTTGGACTGGCGAGTACGGGCTGCAATTTCTCCGCGGCGCCGGCGTTGCCCGGGCCGGCTGGCCGTGGTTGCTGCACCTGAATTTCCTGCGGCCGCACCCGCCCTTCATTGCCTGCGCGCCCTATCATCAGGCGGTGCCGGACGGTGATATCCCGGCGCCAATCCGTGCGGCGACGCGCGCGGATGAGGCGGCGCAGCATCCGATCCTCGCGCATTGGTTGACGGCACAGAAACAATCATCGTATTTCGAAGGGGCGTCGGGGCAGGTTGCTGACCTGTCCGACGCGGATATCGCGCTGACCCGCAAATCCTATTACGGGCTGATCGCGGAGATCGATGTCTGGATCGGCCGCATTCTCGCGGAACTGCGCGCGATCGGGCAGTACGACGACACGCTGATTATTTTCACCTCCGATCACGGCGAGCAGCTTGGCGATCATCGGCTGCTGGGCAAGATCGGGTGGTTCGATCAGTCGTATCATCTGCCGCTGATTATGCGCGCGCCCGGTGCGGCTGGCGGGCGGGTCGTCGAAGCGTTCACCGAGGCGGTCGATCTGATGCCAACGATCCTTGCCTGGCTTGGCCGCGCGGCGCCGGTTTCTTGCGACGGTGTTTCGCTTATGCCGTGGATCATGGGCGAAACTCCGGCCCGGTGGCGGACCGAGGTTCATTTCGAATACGACCTTCGCGGGGGGTGGCCCGAACCGTCCAGCCTACCCGAGAACATGCCGCCTGAAGCCGGCCAGATGGCCGTTCTGCGGACGGCCGAATGGAAATACGTTCATATGCCCGGCCTGCCTTCGGTGCTCTATGACCTCGTGCGTGACCCCGACGAAATCCGCAACGTCGCCGCCGACCCGGCCTATCGCGGTCTGCTGACGGAGGCGACGCAGCGCATGCTGACGTGGCGGATGCTTCATGAGGACCCCGGCCACACGAACATCGTCGCCACCCCCGCTGGCTTGACCGCTCGCATGATCCCGCGTGCGCCGTGAAGCCAGGGGATGAAAAGTTTTTGTTTCTTTTTTTAAAAAGAAGAGTCTTGTTCTTTTTTGAAAAAAAGAACCAAAAAACTTTTATCCGTTGGCGGCGATGCTAGGCGTCCTGGTCATTGGGGCCGGGCCGGTGGGGTTGACGGCGGCGATGGATCTGGCGTGGCGGGGGATTGCGGTTACCGTTGTCGAGCTGCGCCATCGGGGCGAGCCGCCGAACGTGAAGTGCAACCATGTCGCGGCGCGGTCGATGGAGATTTTTCGACGGCTTGGGGTGGCCGACGCGCTGCGTGATACCGGACTTCCTGCTGATTATGCCAATGATGTTTCGTATCGCACGACGACGCTGGGCACCGAGCTTGCGCGTATTCCGATCCCCTGCCGGCGCGATCGTTTTACCGATCGGTCCGGGCCCGATGGGCACTGGCCCACGCCCGAACCGCCGCACCGGATCAATCAGATTTTTCTCGAACCCGTGCTGTTCGCCCATGCCGAGGCAATGCCGGGGATAACCATCCTGACGCGCTGCGCGCTCGAAAATTTCAGCCAGGATGCGATCGGCGTTACAGCAACGATCCGCGACCTCGACAGTAACGAGATACGAACGCTTCGTGCCGCCTATATGATCGGGTGCGATGGGGCCCGCAGCGTGGTGCGCAAGGGGATCGGCGCTGTGTTCCATGGCGATCCCGTGGTGCAGCGCGTGCAGTCCACCTATATCCGGGCGCCGGGCCTGCTTGCGCTTATTGCGGATCGGCCGGCGTGGGTGATGTTCTCGCTCAATCCGCGGCGCAGCGGGAATTTGATGGCGATCGACGGGAAGGAGCGGTGGCTGATCCATAATTATCTGCGGGATGACGAGGAGGACTTCGACAGTGTTGATCGGGACTGGGCGATCCGCACGATTATTGGGGCTCCCGTCGATTTTGAATATGAGATCATCACCAAGGAGGACTGGTTCGGCCGGCGGCTGATCGCCGACCGGTTCCGCGATCGGCGTGTCTTTCTGGCGGGCGACGCGGCGCATATCTGGGTGCCCTATGCGGGTTACGGCATGAATGCGGGCATCGCGGATGCCACCAATCTGACTTGGCAGCTCGCCGCGGTGCTGACGGGGTGGGCGGCACCTGGTCTGCTTGATGCGTACGAGGCCGAACGGCAGCCGATCACCGAGCAGGTTTCCATCTATGCGATGAACCACTCGGCGGCGATGGCGAAGGCCCGCCGGGAGGTGCCGGCCAATATAGAAGCGCCGGGGCCGGAGGGCGACGAGGTTCGTGCGCGGATTGGCCGGGCGTCGTATGACCTCAACGTCATGCAGTATTGCTGTGCGGGGTTGAATTTCGGCAGCTACTATGAACACTCGCCGATCATTGCGTTCGACGACGAAAATCCGCCACCGTATACCATGGGCAGCTTCACGCCCTCGACCGTGCCGGGGTGCCGGACGCCGCATCTCTGGCTTGCCGATGGGCGGTCGCTCTACGATGCGATGGGGCCGGGCTATACGCTACTGCGGTTCGATCCGGCCGCGGACCCTTTGCCGTTGTTGGACGCTGCCACCGCGCAGTCCGTGCCGCTGGTGTTGTTGGACGTTACGGCGCCGGACACTGCGCCGTATCGTCATGCTTTCGTTGTTTCTCGCCCCGATCAGCATGTCGCCTGGCGGGGCGACGTGGTGCCGGGCGATCCGGCGGCGCTGATCGCCTTGTTGTGTGGTGCCGCTACGCCAATGCGCTGAGCACGCCGGCGGCGGCGGCGGCGCCACTGCGGTGGGCGCCGCCGACCGTTCCGGCCAATCCGTCGGTGCAGGCGGCTTCGCCGGCGAATACGAGGCGGCCGGACGCCAGGGGGGTCGCGAGTGTGGCGCGCGCGTCGGCGTTCCCTACGGTTGCGTAGGCGTAGGAGCCGCGGTGCCATGGGTCCTCGCCCCAGCGTGTGACCACGGCCGGGCCGAGCGTGCGGTCGGCGTCGGAGCCCAGCAGCACCCGCAACTGCGCGCGGGCGAAATCCTCGGTCGCGGCGGGGCCGGCGCGTGACAGGTCCCATGCTGCTGGGCCGCCGAGGAAGCTTTGGAGGTAGGGGCGGCCGAATGGCCAGGCGGTGAAGGACATCGACGGTTCGCCGCGTGTGACCTGCCGGCGCAGTGACAGGGTTTCGGGCAGGCCGAGGCGGTCGGTGCCGCACGCGGGCAGGGCGATCTTGGTGAGCAGGCCCATCGGCAAGTTGGCAATGGCGGTCTGCATCGCCTCGGGGAGGGCGGGGGCGAAGGGCAGGCCGGCGGCGAGGACGCCGGTGGAGACGGTGACGATCGCGGCGCGGGCGCGCAGGGTTCCCCGGGGGGTTTCGACCTGGATGGCGTTGCTCCAGCCGATCCGTGTGGCCGGCGTGTCGAGGGTGACCGGGCCGGCCAGGGCGCCGAGGCGGCGGGCGACGAAGGCGCCGATGCCGCCGTCGACGATCAGGTTCTTGCCGTCGAGGTCGTTGACCCACCAGTCGCGCAGGCTCAGCCGGGACGGGTCGGCCGCGGCGATCTGGGCGGCTTCCCAGAGCTCGATGGTCGCGGCCCAGGGGTTTGCGCGCATGGGGGCCATGGCGTCGGCGAAGGCGATGTCGGGCGCGATCTGGGCGCGGGCGCGGGCCATGGTTTCGAATTCGGCCCAGGCGGCGTGGTAGGCGCGGGTTTCCTCGGCATCGGCCACGCGCGCGCCGATGTGCAGGCGCCAGCGGCGGACGGCGTCGGAGTCGATCAGGGTCTCGCCGGTGGCGCGCGCGATGTCCGCGAGCGGGTTGCGGTCGGCGGTGTGCAGCCAGGTCGCGCCGTGGTCGAACCAGGCGCCGGCCAGGGCGGACGGGCAGTCGGTGAAGGCGCGGCCGCCGATCCGGCCGCTCGCCTCGATGAGGGTGCAGCTTCGGCCGGCGGCGCGCAGGGCCGCCGCCGCCGCCAGCCCGGCCACGCCGGCGCCGACGACGACGACATCCACATCGGTGATCATTGCGCTCTCCCACATCATCCCGGGGCATGCTATGCCAAGCGTCGCTGGCTGGGCAGGGGAGACGCGCTGATCCTGGCTATCCGTTTGTCGTGGCTGCTGGGTAAACGACAACCCCGGGCGGATGTGGGAGAACGTGTGCCGGTGGCAACGGCCGGGGTTCCTGCTCGTCGCTGACCCTTCCCGACCGGCGCGCAATGCGCCACCATGGGCGCGAGACAACAGGGAGATCGCCACCATGTGGGAACCGAGCACGCGCTATCCGGACCCGAATGTCGTCGTCATGGACCCGAGTTTTGCCAAGTATCGGATCGCTTTGGCCTCGGTGGAGCGGCTTGCCGATGGGTGCCGCTGGTCGGAGGGGCCGGTGTGGTTCGGGGACGGGCGGTATCTGTTGTGGAGCGATATTCCCAATAACCGCATCCTCAAATGGGAGGAGGAGACCGGGGCGGTGTCGGTGTTCCGGCGCGGCAACAACTCGAACGGCAATACGCGGGACCGGCAGGGGCGGCTGGTGACGTGCGAGCATGATTCGCGGCGGGTGACACGCACAGAGTATGATGGTTCCATCACGATCCTGGCCGATAGCTATAACGGCAAGAAACTGAATTCGCCGAATGATGTCGTGGTGAAGTCGGATGGGTCCGTGTGGTTCACCGACCCGCCGTTCGGCATCCTCGGCTACTATGAAGGGCACCTCGCGCCGTCCGAGCTTGCGCCGGCGGTCTACCGGCTCGATGCGGACGGGACGTTGGCGATGGTCAACGATACCGTACCTGGCCCGAACGGGCTGGCGTTTTCGCCTGACGAGTCGATTCTTTATGTTGTCGCCTCGCGCGCCGATCCGCGCGAGATCCATGCGTTCGATGTGGTTGGCGGCAAACTGGCCAACCAGCGCGTTCATATCAACGCCGCCGGGGGCACGCCTGACGGGTTTCGTGTCGATGTCGATGGCAATCTCTGGTGCGGCTGGGGCATGGGCGATCCGGAACTGGACGGCGTGCGCATCTTCAACCCGGCGGGCGTGCCGATCGGCCACATCAAGCTGCCCGAGCGCTGCGCCAATCTGTGCTTCGGCGGCGTCTATCGCAACCAGCTGTTCATGGCCGCGAGCCACGGGTTATACTCGCTTTACGTCAACACCCAGGGCGCATCAGGAGGCTGAACCATGCCGCAATTTGTTGTTATTGCGTATGACGGAACGGACGCGGCGGCGCCTGGTCGGCGGATGGCCGTGCGCGCCGCGCATCTGGCCAATGTCGCGCCGATGGTGGAGGCCGGCACGTTGAAGGCGGGCGGTGCGATTCTTGACGATGGGGGGGAAGTGATCGGGTCCGTCGCGATTGCCGATTTCCCGGATCGGGCGGGGCTGGATGCCTGGCTCGCCAGTGATCCGTACGTCACCGGCGGGGTTTGGCAGCGCGTGGAGGTGTTGCCGTTCCGGCTGGCCGTGCTCGGCAAGGCATGAGCGCGATGTTTCAGCCACCGGAGACCTTTGCCGGGCTGCCGCATGGGCTGCCTGGCCCCGGCTGCCGGGCGGCGATCATCGGGGTGCCGTATGATTGCGGCACGCATCCGGACCGCGTTGGTTCGCGCGATGGGCCGACGGCGGTGCGCCGGCAGTCGCGGCTGCTTGGACGCTTTCACGTGAGTGAAGGGGATTTCGATCCGCTGGCGCGGCTCGGTGCCGTCGATTGCGGCAATGTCGATTTGGTTCCGGGGCGGCCTGACCGCGCGTTTCCGGCGATCGAGGCGGCGGCCGGGGTGATCCTCGATGCCGGGGCGGTGCCGATCGGGATTGGCGGCGATGGGTCGATCTCGCTGCCGCTGATGCGCGCGGCGGCACGCCGGCACCCCGGGCTGATCGCGCTGCACGTCGACAGCCATACCGACGCCTATGAGCAAAGCGAGGACGATGTGCCGTTCAATCCCGCGACCCAGTTCACCCATGCGGCGACCGAGGGGTTGGTCGATATTGAGCACTCCTGGCATGTCGGCATTCGCGGGTTTTCATCCTGCGGCGGGGTGATTGCGCGGGCGCGGGAGATCGGGTTTCGCGTTATCACGACGGAGGATTTGTTTCGTCGGGGGTTTGCCCAGACGACCGCCGAATTCCGCGACGGCGCGGCGGGGCGGCCGGTGTATCTGTGCTGGGACATGGACATCTTCGACCCCTCGGTGGCGCCCGGGGTGTGTACGCCGACATGGGGCGGGCTGACCGCGCGGGAGGGGATCGAACTGATGCGGAGTTTCACGGGGCTCAACATCGTCGCGATGGATTTCAACACCGTCAGTCCGCCGCAGGATGTTCAGGACATGGCGGCCCATCTGTGCGGGCACATGATGATGGAGGCGATGCTGCTGCTGGCGAAACAGGTCGACGCTGCATAGCGGGGCAATCGGGTGAAGGGAAAGGCGGTGCTCAACCGTCATTGCGCGCCCTTGCGAAGCAATCCAGAGCCGCGCCAGGCCCGCCTTGCGCTCACGGCCGTGTGGGGTAGCGGATATACATCCGGTCCGCGTCCGCAATCCGCCAAACCGGGTCTGTTTCGAAACTGAAGTCGAGCGCGTCATTCAGCGAGGCGGTGATCGCCGGGTAGTTCGAGGCGTCCTCGATGGCCGCTGCTGTGGCTGCCGCGAGGAGTTGGGCGTCGTCGCCGAGCCCGGAACTGGGGCGGCCCGCCGCCAGGGCGTCGCGAATGATGCTGACCCGGGCTTCGTCTTCGTCATCCCAGGTCTCGATTGCCTGGATCGGCTTGTGGTCGAGGGTGATCATCGTTGCTGAGGCGATGTGGCGGCCCACCGCTTCGGCCGCGCGGGCCATGGCCTCGCGCGGCAAGGCGTGATCGAGATGGAGCGCCCGCTGCGGCCCGATCGGGACGGCGCCGGCGAGGGTCACGGTTGAGCCGACACCCCAGGCCTCGGCGAGGGCCGAGATGCGTGCGGTCGCGGCGCGCCGGCTGGATAGGCCGGCCAGCGTATCGATGGCGCCGAGTGCCACGTGCAGGCGGAGGATATCGGCCGGGTGGGCATCGAGCGTGCCGCGCCCGTCGTCGCGGCATTCCATGCGCAAGCTTGGGTGCAGCGCCCCGGTGGCCTTGCCGCCCATGGCCGCGAGTACGACGGCGCTGTTCTCGACGAAGGCCGGGCCGGCGTTCAGCAGGCCGTAGACGTCGGCCACGGCCTCGTCGATCCAGTGGCCCCAGATGGCTGCGAGCTGCCCGGCGGGGAGGCCGACATCGGCTTCGACGTCGCGCAGCGCGCCCGGCAGTCCGGCGGCGAATTCTTCCAGCAGGCCGGTATCGGCGTGGGTAACGTCGTGCCCGCCGGTTTCGTGGGCGAGGGCGGTCCAGAGGATGGGGTGGGCGGCGAAGGTGGCGGGGAGGCCGACGACGCCGACGCCACCGCCGAGGAATTTGGCGATCAGGTCTACGGTGATGGTGATCGGCCCGTCATCGCCCCGGTGCTGGAAGGCGGCGAGGGGTGGCAGGGTGGCGCCGCGATCGGGCATGCCGGCATCGGCGCGGCGCGCGCTGTCAAGAAACGATCTGTATAGATTAGAGACAACGGCGACGAAGCGTCGCAATTCCGGGGTCATCGGCCAGCCTGGCCCGTGCTGCGTGATGCCGCCGGTAACGATCTCGACGGAGGACATGCGGATGCGGCCGGCGCGCGCGAGGGCGAGCAGTTGCGGCGTGCCGCGCTGCACCGGTTCGACATAGGCCTGTGTGTACGCTTGCGGCAGCAGCAGGGCGCCGTCGCGCAAGGCCTTGTCCAGGTAGGCATCTTCCGGCATTGGTGCGCCGTGGGTGCCGAAGAAATCGACCTCGTCGATGAGCCGGCGCCACAGGGCCGTGGCGCCGGTGACCGCGTCAGTGGTCATGCCAGGTCTGCCAGGGCCGCCGCCACCAGCGCCGCGAGGCGGGCGGGGTCGCCGATTTCGTGGCCAAGTAACAACGCGAGCTTGGCAAGAAACAATTTTTCCCGGTCGGGTCCGGCCGCGTCCACGGCGGTGGCGAGCGAGGCCCAGTAGGATTCGAGGTCATCGATGGCCAGTGTCATAGGTGTCCCCACAGGCGTCTTGTTGCAGCTTTGAATGTTACTATATCGAATTTATGCCAGCGGGCGGCGACGTGTCCGTCGGGGCGCAGAAGGTAGCCGGCGCCGGGTGTTTCGAGATCCAGCCTGGGATCTTCGGCCGCGAGGAGGACGACATCGCTGATCGCGCGCGCCGCAGCTTCTGCCGCGGCATGGCCGGCTACCAGCACCACGGCAGGACGGGTGCGCAGGCCGTCGAGCAGATGCCGGCCATTGGGCAGCAGCAGGTTCGGCATCACCGCGCCTGGTGCCGGGCCTGCGCTCCATGCGTGATCATCGCGGGTCTGCAACGGCGATTCAAGAAACGATATGGCACCGGTCTGGCGCGGATTGATCAGTGGGCGGGCGAAGTGCTGCGACACGGCTAGCGACAGGGCGGCGTCGCGCAGCAGCGCCACTCCGGGCGAGGGCGGGGTCATGAACAGCGTGCTTTTGCGCGCCTGGCGGATGTTCTCGCCGGCGGCGAAGACGCGTTCGAGGTTGTAGCTTTCGAGCAGCGCGGGGCCGGCGGTGCCATCCAGCGTGGCGGCGAGCTTCCAGGCGAGGTTGGCCGCGTCATCGATGCCGGAATTCATGCCGCGCACGCCGAAGATGGGCACGAGATGGGCGGCGTCGCCGATGAAGATCACGCGGTCATGGACGTAGCGGTTGAGGGTGCGGGCGTGCGCCTTGTAGAGGCTGACCCAGACGAGTTCGTAGTCGAGGCTTTCGCCGAGCATGGTCAGATGCGCGTCGATGCGGGCGCGGACGCGGGCTTCGCCCTGTTCGGCCTCCTCGTCATCTTCCGGTCGCAGTTGGTAGTCGATGCGCCAGATGTCGTCGGGCTGTTTGTGCATCAGCACGGTGCTGCCGGGGTTGGAGGGCGGGTCGAACCAGGCGCGGCGCTCGGCGGGTGCATCCGAGTGGAGGCGGATGTCGGCGATCAAATAGCGGCCCTCGTAGGACGTGCCCTGCAAATGCAGCCCGAGTGCGGCGCGCAGGAAGCTGCGGGCACCGTCGGCGGCGACCACGTGGCCGGCTTGCAGGTCGTAGGTGCCGGCCGGCGTTTCGACGCGCAGGGTCGCGCCGTTGCTGTGCTGTGTCAGGCCGGTCACGCGCGACTGCCAGCGGATCTCGATGCCGAGCGTGGCGGCCGCGTCGATCAGGAATTGTTCGGTGTGGTTCTGTTGCAGGTTCAGCATTGGCGGATGCTTGTCTTCCGCCGTCATGGGCATTGTGAATTGCAGAACCTCGTGCGCCCGCCAATAGCTTCGTCCGGCGACCCAGTGCAGCCCCTTGGCGAGCGGGGCGTCGAGCACGCCCCAGCGCTCCCAGATTTCCTGGCTGCGGCGGGAGATCGCGATGGCGCGGCTGCCATAGGCGACGCGGTCGCGCGGCTCGATCACCACGGCGCGCACGCCGTGCCGGGCCAGCCCGATGGCCAGGCTCAGCCCGACCGGGCCAGCGCCGACGATGGCGACGGCGTGGCGTTGGCCGGCGCCGTCCAGTTCCGGCGGGCGGATGGATGCCTGAACGGGAAAGCCGCCGTAGATATCCGCTCCCAACGCCATTCCCGCTCCCATAGGCAACACGGTCCGCTTCAGATGAAGCGGACCGTGCCACGATGGCCGGGGTAGGAGAAGGCCCGGCTATGCGCTGGCGTTGATTCTGCGCTGGCGTTGGCTACTCGGTGGCGGAGGGCGGCGCCATGCCGGGATGGCGGCCCATCATGCCACCCATCTTGCCGGCCATTTTGCCGTCGTGCATGCGGGGCATCGCGACGTCGGTGAGCTTGGATTTGTCGGCGCCGATCTGCTGCGCCATCACCACCTTGCCGAGCGGCGAGGTGACGCCCGTGCCGCGGACGAACAGCTTCTGGCCCACCGCCAACTGGGCGGCGAGGCGCCTGGCTTCGCCGGCGGGCATGCGGATGACGGTGCCGTTGTCGAGCAGCACGCCGTTCACGTCGCCGCGCGGCTCGTGCAGGGCGGCTTTCACGACGCCTTCGGCTTCGATGGTGGCGCCGCGGCCAGGTTCGCCGTGGCCGCCCATCCGTCCGGTGACGGTGGCGCCGGTGGCGTCATTGGTGACCGAGGCGGCGGCGACCATGGGCAGGGCCTTGGCTTTCAGGCCGTGGATGGTGACGGCGTCACCGGGTTTCACGGCGAAGACCAGCGCGGTCGACATCATCGGGTTGACGTGCACTTCGGTGCCGTCGGCGAGCAGGAAGCCGTCGACGTCGCCGCGGGGGGTCAAGGTGTATTGCGCGACGTTCCCCTTCATGGCGGGAAGCTGCGCGGGGTCGTAGGTCGGGCCGGCGCCGGCATTGGGGCCGCGGCCTTGGGCCATCGCCATGCCGCCGGCGGCGGCGAGCAGCGAGGCGGCGAGGAGGGCGGATTTCATCGGGGACATTGTTCAGCTCCGTCTTTGCAGCGCCGGGGTGGCCTGCTGCGGTCTGTATTGCATGCCGCGTGCCACTCTTTAATGCTTTGAAAATTAACGAAAATTATGCTGATCCGGCGGCGGTTTCGTCCGGCTTTCCGACAGGGTCTGTCCGGCTTTCGGACAGGTCGAATCCGGCGCGGCGCATTTTTTCGTACAGCAACTGCCGGTGAATGCCGAGCCGCCGCGCTGCCTCCGCACGGTTGCCGCCGGATGCGGCCAATGCTCGCCCGATCATGGCGGTCTCCAGCCTCGCCACCGCGGCGGGCAGCGTGCCCTCCAGCCAGTCCAGCGGCCTGGCGCCGTCGGGTGCGCCGAGGAAGGCGAGATCCTCGGCGGTGATGACGTCCCGGCGCGCGAGGGCGGCTACGCGCTCCATGGCGTTGCGCAGTTCGCGCACGTTGCCGGGCCAGGGATGGGCGAGCAGCAGCGCGCCGGCTTCGGCTGCGAGGCGTCGGGTCGGGCCGCCGGCGAGCGCGAGGAAGTGCTCGGCCAGGGAGACGATATCGGAGAGCCGCTCGCGCAAGGGCGGCAGGCGGACGGGCACCACGCCGAGGCGCCAGAACAGGTCTTCGCGGAAGGTGCCGGCGGCGACCATCGCGGCCAGGTCCTGGTGGGTGGCGGCGAGGATGCGGACGTCGATGGCGACCGGCTGGCCGCCGACGGGCTGGACGACGCGCTCCTGCAGGACGCGCAGCAGCTTGGCTTGCAGGGCGGGGGCCATGTCGCCGATTTCGTCGAGGAACAGGGTGCCGCCCTGGGCGTCGCGGAAGCTGCCGGCGCGGTCGGTCACGGCGCCGGTGAAGGCGCCGCGGACATGGCCGAAGAGTTGGCTTTCCAGCAGGTCGGCGGGGATGGCGGCGCAGTTCACGGCGACGAATTTTTTTACCGCGCGGCGGCCGTGGCGGTGGATGGCGCGGGCGACGACCTCCTTGCCGGTGCCGGTTTCGCCGGTGATCAGCACCGTCGTGTCAGCGTCGGCGAGCATGCCGATGGCTTTCTGGACGTCGCGCATTGCGGGGGAATTGCCGACGAGATCGTCGGCGTCGGTAGGGTTCGGGGTCGCGGGGGCGGGGGTCGTGACCGGGAGCATGCGGCCGATCAGCGCGCCAAGGGCGGCCCGGCCGATTGGTTTCTCGACGTGGTCGACGGCGCCGAGGCGCATGGCTTCGATCGTGTTGGCGGCGGTGGCCACCGCGGTGAGGACGGCGACCGGCGGCGGGGCGTTCATGGCGCGGATGCGGCGGAGCACCTCGATGCCGTCCAGGCCGGGCATGCGCAGATCGAGCAGTACGGCGTCGACGCCGCCGCGCGCCAGCAGTGCGAGGCCGGCCGTGCCGTCCGCTGCCTCCAGCGCGGCATGGCCGAGGTCGCCGATGGTTTCGGCGAGGCCGGCCCGCAATGCGGCGTCATCGTCGATGATCAGCACGCGCGCCATGGTACCTCCAGGGCGAAGACGGTGTGGGGGCCTGGGTCGGCGAGGAGGATGCGTCCGCCCATCGCCTCCATGATTTCGCGCGCAATGGCGAGGCCCAGGCCGGTGCCCTCCGGGCGGCCGGTGACGAAGGGTTCGAACAGGTTCTTGCGGAGGTCCTCGGGCACCCCCGGCCCGCGATCGGCGACTTCGATGCGCAGGAGGTCGCCGGTTATTGTTGCGCGCAGCGTGACGGTATCGGAGACGCGGCGGGCGTTCTGGATCAGTTCGTCGAGCGCGCGGCGCAGCAGGGCGGCGTCGAGCAGGCCGGTGGCAGGCGGGGATGCGACCTGGACGGCGGCGCCGTGATCGGCGGCGATGGCGGCGAGGAAGGTGGCGATTTCGACCGGGGCGAGGGCGGGGACGCGGCCTTGTGTCATCGTCAGCAACTCGGCGGTGAGCCGTTCCAGCCGGGCGACCTGGCCGAGGATGGCTTCGAGCGCCGCTACCCGCCGGGCGTCATCGCCGGCAAGGCCGTTTTCGGCGCGCAGGCGCATGGCCGCGACGGGGTTGCGCACCTCGTGGGCGACGCCGGCGGCGACCCGGCCGAGGGCGGAGAAACGTTCGGCCTGCGCGACCCGGGCGGCGAGGGCGTCGCCGTGGGCGCGCGCGCGGTTCAGGGCGGCGACGATGCGGTCGAGATCGCGCTCGCCGGTCATTGTCAGCAGCGTCCGCCCGCCGGCTTCCGGTGCTGCCAGCCCGGCCTCGATCTGGCCGACCTGGCGCGACCAGGCGACGGCGGCCCCGCCGAGCAGCAGTGTCACGCCGCCGACCAGCGCGAAGAGACCACCGAGCCCGTAGCGCAATCGGTCCTGCCCTGGCGCCGCGCCGACCTGGGTGATCGCGAAGGCCACGAGGCCGGGGATCGGCCCGGTCACCGCGCAGGCCTCCACAATCAGGGTGCCGCCGATTTCGGCGATCCGCGTTCCCGTCGGACGGTCATCCTCGCCGACATCGCGCGCCAGGTCCGCCACCACCGTTTGCAACGCGGCGTCGAGCGGGATCGAGGCGGCGAGCAAACCGGCATCCTGCTGCCAGAATCCGCCGGATAGTCGTGGCCGGCCTGCCAGTGCGAAGGCGACGACCTCGGCCAACTCGGAACGCAGCACGGCGCCCTCGGCCAACTCGGAGCGCAACGCGGCGCCCTTGGCGCCGTCCGTCGCGACCGGCCCGGCCCAGCCTGCCGCGAAATAGCCGAACCGCTCGGCGATGCTGGCGCAACTCGCGGCAACCGCGTCGGCGGCACGATCGAGCTGCGCGCCGGTCGATTGCCGATACAGCCCGACCAGCATCAGCCCGACCGCGGCGGAGGCGACGAGGGACAACAACCATAGCGCGAACAGCCGGGAGCGGAGGGAACGCATGCCCGGGGTGTAGCAGCATTGCTGCTGGGCTGCGCTCTGCTAACCTGACGCCCGGCGAGACGATCCGCGGCGGCGCTGACGCTGTCGGACGGCACCCACATCACGCTGCATGGATCCACCGGCCTGACGGCGGCGAACTTCTTATAAGGAGAGAAGTTTTTGCTTCTTTTTTCAAAAAGAAGCGCTTGCTTTCCTTATCCGTTCAGAACGTCGCGGATGGCTTCCTCCATGATGGCGAGGCCGCGGTCGATTTCGTCTTCGCTGACGGTCAGTGGCGGGGCGACGCGCCAGACGGCGGACATCGCGCCGGCGTTGGCGGCGCCGGAGATGTTCATGGAGAGGCCCAACTCCATCGCCCGCAGGGTGATGGCCCGGCCGCGGGCGCCGTCCGGCTCGCGGGAGTGGCGGTCCTTGACCAGTTCGACGCCGAGGAGGAGGCCGACGCCGCGGACGTCGCCGATGATTTCGTAGCGTTGCTGGAGGGCTTCCAGCCCGGCGCGCAGGCGGGCGCCCATGCGCTCGGCGCGTTGGCCAAGCGCCTCTTCCTCCATGACGCCGATCACGGCCAGGCCGACTTCGGCCGGCAGTGGGTCTGACACGTGGGAGGTGACGTGGACGAAGCCCTTGGCGTGGCAATCGGCCTCAATGGCGTCCGAGGTGACCACGGCGGCGAGGGCCAGGCCGCCGCCGAGGGATTTTGACAGGGTCAGGAAGTCCGGCGTGATGCCGAGGCGCTCGAAGGCGAAATTCGTGCCGAGGCGGCCGAATGCGGTTTGTGCCTCGTCGAGGATGAGCATCATGCCGCGCTCTTCGGCCTTGCGCTTGAGCTTGGGGAAGTAGCCGGGGGGCGGGACGATGATGCCGGCGGTGCTGAGCACGGGCTCGGCAATCACGGCGGCACCCGCGCCGGAGGATTGCGCGTCCACCATCTCGAAGCCGACATCCATGCAGGTGGTGTCGCAGGTGCCCGTGCAGTGACGGATCGGGCAGCGATAGGCGTTGGGCGCGGGGATCGCCATGGCGCCGGGCATGCCGGGGCCGAAGCCTTTGCGGGCGCCGCCGGTGTAGGTGGAGGCGGCCGCGCCGGCGGTGACGCCGTGCCAGGAGCCGGTCAGCCCGACCACTTCGAAGCCGCCGGTGTGCAGCTTGGCCATGCGCAGGGCCGCCTCGTTCGCTTCGCCGCCGGTGGAGAGAAACATCGAGCGGGACAGGTCCGGTGGCAGCAGGGCAGCGAGACGGCGCGCCAGTTCGACGACTGCGGGGGTGACCATGCCGCTATAGAGATGCAGCGCGCCCTCGCAGGCGCGGGCGATGGCTTCGAGAATGCGCGGGTGGTTGTGGCCGATCGTGGCGCACATCTGGCCGGAGGTGAAATCGAGGATTTCGCGGCCGTCGGTGTCCCACAGCAGGGTGCCGCGGGCGCGGGCGATCAGGCGCGGGACGAAGTTCATGCCGTAGCGGATCAGATGGCGGTCGAAGGCTGCGGGGGCGTTCTCCATCGTCAATGTCCTTCCTGGGGCGTTTAAGCGATGCGGGCTGCTGCCTCGAACGCCTGGAGGCCGGCCTCGATGGTCGCGCGGTCCAGGTCGCGGGTAATGAAGACGATCCGGCTGGTTCTCGGGTCGCCCTCCGGCCAGGCGTCGAGCAGGACGGGGTCGTGGAACATGTGCTGCACGCCGTGGATGGCCACCGGGCGGGACTGGCCGACGAGGTTGAGGATACCCTTGACCCGCAGCAGGCTTTCGCCGCGCGTGCCGATCAGCATTTCCAGGCAGGTGCCGATGCCCTGCCAATGCAGGGGTTCGGTGTAGGTGAGGCAGAAGGCCTGGATATGGGCGTCGTGGCGGTTCGGATCGGGCTTCCCCGTGGGCGCGGTGGCCCAGGCGGCTTCGTCGAGCCAGCGCTTGACGTCGCCGATTTTGCCGGAGGCGTCGAACAGGCCAGAGTCGAGAATGGCTGAGGGGTCGATGGCGCCGTGATCGGCGACGATGACCGGTGCGCCGGGGTTGAGCGCGTGCATGCGGGCCAGGAGGGCTGGTTTGTCATGGGGCATGTCGGTTTTGCTGAGGACGATGCGGTCGGCCATTGCGACCTGGCGGACGGCTTCGGCGTGATCGTCGAACTGGCCCATCGCGTGCACGGCGTCGACCACGGTGACGATGCCGTCGAGGCGGTAGCGCAGGGCGACGGAGATGTCGCCCATCAGGGTCTGGACGATCGGCGCGGGGTCGGCGAGCCCGGTGGTTTCGACGATGACGCGCTTGATCTCGCCGGACTCGACTCGGGGCAGGAGGTCGCGCAGGGCGCGCACGAGATCGCCGCGGACGGCGCAGCAGACGCAGCCGGAGGGGAGGAGGATGGTGCTGTCGTTGCCCCCTCCCTGTTCGATACGGTCCATCAGGATGTGGTCGAGGCCGATCTCGCCGAACTCGTTGACCAGCACGGCGGTGCCGGCCATTTCCGGCCGTTGCACGAGCTTGTTCAGCAGGGTGGTTTTGCCGGCGCCGAGGAAGCCGGTCAGCACCGTCAGGGGGGCGGCTTCAGCCATGCGTGTGGCCGTGGCCATACAGATCTTCGGGGGAGACCAGGGGGGCGGCGATTTCCACCAGCGTGCCGTCGCGCGCTTCCAGGTAGAAGCAGTTCCGCCGGCCGGTGTGGCAGGCGACGCCGATCTGATCGACTTGCAACAGCACGGTGTCGCCGTCGCAATCCAGGCGCAGCGCGACCAGCGTTTGTTGTTGACCGGAGCTTTCACCTTTGCGCCATAATCTGTTGCGACTGCGGGAAAAATAGCACACGCGCCGGGTTGCGAGGGTCTCCGCCACGGCGTCCCGGTTCATCCATGCCATCATCAGCACCTCGCCGCTGTCATGCTGCTGGGCGATCGCGGGGACCAGGCCGTTGGCGTCGAATGTGATGGCATCGAGTATGGCGTCGATGTTGGTGTTTGCGTTCATACCGCAGTATCCTGCGCCTCGCACATCCAGGCAAAGCCTTTCCGGTGACCGAGAATTTTACCCCCCATACGATCACCCTGCTGGACCGCGCCGAGGCGCTGTGCGTGCAGCGTGGTGCCCGGCTGACCGGATTGCGCCGGCAGGTGCTCGGCCTGATCCTGGAGTCCGACAGTCCGACCGGCGCCTATGATCTGCTCGAACGGCTGCGTGCCCAGCGTGGGCCGGCGGCGCCGCCGACGGTGTATCGGGCGCTGGATTTTTTGCGGGAACAGGGGCTTGTCCACCGACTCGAACGGCTGTCGGCATTTGTTGGCTGCATCGAGGAACATGGGCACGGGCACGGCCACCCCGCACAGTTCCTGATCTGCCGAACCTGCGGGCGCGTGACCGAACTGGAAGACCACAGCCTTGCGCATGCGCTGGCCGATGCAGCGCGGCGAGTCGGCTTCACCGTCAGCGGCGCCACCATCGAGGCGGAGGGAAGCTGTGCCGAGTGTACGGCCGCGGCCGGGTGATCGCTGCGGGGATGGCACCCTTGAAACGGCGTGCTTGCAGGTGCGTGGGGGCTCTGCTAGACGGCGCGGCTCGCGTTGTTGCCAATTTTGTGACCCGTCGATCGCCACCAATACAGGGATGCCCCCTGGCGATCGGCCTCACCCAGACCAGAGAGGCTTGATCCCATGGCCGTTCCTAAGAGAAAGACGTCGCCCTCGCGGGCCGGCATGCGGCGCAGCCACCAGGCGCTCATCGCGTCGGCGCATGCCGACTGCACGAATTGTGGCGAGCTGAAGCGTCCGCACCATGTGTGCAGCCATTGCGGGCATTATGACGGCCGTGAGGTCGTCGGCGCCGGCAAGGCTCTGAAGGGCACCGTACGCACCTGACGCAACACGCGCGCGAGGCGAGCATGCCAAGCGATCTGGCCGATTTGCCGGATAGCAGCGCGCCGTGGCGGTTCTAACGGTGAGCGAGAAGTTCATCCTCGTGGTCGATGCCATGGGCGGGGACCGGGCGCCCGACGTGATTGTCGAGGGCCTGGAGATCGCTGCCGAGCGGCATCCGTCCGCGCGTTTTCTGCTGATCGGTGACGAGGCGCTGCTGGCGCCCTTGTTGGCGCGCAACAAGCGGGCGGCGGCGGCGTGCGCGGTGCGCCATACGGCCGACAAGATTGCCGGCGACCTGAAGCCGACGACGGCGCTGCGGATGCGCAACGCCTCCATGCGGCTGGCGATCGACGCGGTGGCCAACGAGGAAGCGCAGGGCGTGATCTCGGCCGGCAATACCGGCGCGCTGCTCGCCTTGGCCAAGATTGTCATCAAGACGCTGCCGGGGATTGATCGCCCGGCGATGGCGGCGATCGGGCCTTCGGCGCGCGGGGATGTCGTGATGCTCGACCTCGGCGCCAATGTCGCTTGCGACGCGCGCAACCTGATCGAGTTCGCGGTGATGGGCGACGTGTTCGCGCGCACCGTGCTCGGCCTGACGGCGCCCACCATCGGGCTGCTGAATGTCGGCTCCGAGGAACTGAAGGGCGACGATCGGTTGCGGCTGGCGGCGGATACGTTGCGCGCGAGCCATCTGGCGGCGCAGTTCCACGGCTTCGTCGAGGGCCATGACATCGCGGCGGGGACGACGGATGTCGTCGTCACCGACGGGTTTACCGGCAACGTCGCGCTGAAGACCGGGGAGGGCGCGCTCAAGCTGGTCGGCGGCTTGTTGCGCCAGGTGTTCAGCGCCACGCTGATGGCCCGCATCGGCTATCTGTTCGCCCGCTCCGGGCTGGAACGGTTGCGCGAGTGGCTCGATCCGCGGCGCTATAACGGCGCGGTGCTGCTTGGCCTCAAGGGCGTGGTGGTGAAATCCCATGGCGGCACCGACGCGTTCGGTTTCGCCCATGCCGTTGATGTTGCAATGGACATGGTGGTTCATCGCTTCAACGAGCGTATTCACGACGGCATCGAGCGGTTGGCGAGCGCGCGGGCGGCACGCGCGCCAAGTGGCTGACGCGCGGATATTCCGCCCCTTCTCGCCATCCTCGGATTAACCGGTTATGAGCCTGGGCATCATGCGCACACGATCCATCCTCGCCGGAGTCGGCGGTTATCTGCCCGAGAATATCGTCACCAACGACGACCTCGCCGCCCGCGTCGACACCTCCGACGCCTGGATCAACGAGCGGACCGGCATTCGCCAGCGCCATTTCGCTGGCCCGCACGAGACCTGCGCGTTCATGGCGACGGCGGCCGCGCGGACGGCGTTGGCGAAGGCGGGCGTGGCGGCCGCGGCGATCGGCGCGATCATTCTGGCGACCTCGACGCCCGACCAGGCGTTTCCGGCGACCGCGACCCGGGTGCAGGCGGCCCTCGGTGCCGGCGGGTTCGCGTTCGACTTGTCGGCGGCGTGCAGCGGCTTCGTCTACGGGTTGTCGCTCGCCGATGCGTTGATCCGCAGCGGGCAGGTGAAGGCCGCCCTGGTGATCGGCTCCGAGGTCTATTCGCGCATCCTGAACTGGAATGACCGCGGGACCTGCGTGCTGTTCGGCGATGGCGCCGGGGCGGTGGTGGTGCGGGCGGCGGAGGGGGACGACACGGGGCCAGGGATTTTGTCCACGCATCTGCATTCAGACGGCAAGCTGGGCGACATCCTCTATATCGATGGCGCGGTGGGGCGGCATGACATGCCCGGCCATCTCGTCATGCACGGGCGCGAGGTGTTCCGCCATGCGGTCGGCCATATGAGCGCCGTGGTGGACGAGGCGCTGGCGGCCAACGGTCTCGCGCGCAGCGATATCGACTGGCTGGTGCCGCACCAGGCGAACCGGCGGATCATCGAGGGCATCGGCAAGAAGCTTGGATTATCCGATGATCGGGTGGTCGTGACGGTGGATCGCCACGCCAACACGTCGGCCGCATCCATCCCGCTGGCACTTGCCGAGGCGTGTGGCGACGGGCGGATACGGCCGGGACAACTGGTGTTGATGGAGGCGCTCGGCGGCGGCCTCACCTGGGGTTCGGCGCTGGTTCGGATGTGACGCGCGACGTTTCCGGACCCGCACTATCCTGCCTTCGGGGCCGCAGCATCGAGGCATCGCAAGGGCTTGATATTGTGAGTTCTTGACGAGTCGTTGCCATCTGCCTAGCGTCAGCGGATGAACACTGTCACACGCGCCCATCTGACCGAGACGATCTATGCCCAAGTTGGGCTCTCCCGCAACGAATCGGCCGATCTTCTGGAGACGGTTCTGGCGCGGATATGTTCGGCGTTGGAAGGTGGAGAATCTGTTAAAATCAGCGGCTTCGGAACCTTTTCTGTGCGCCAGAAGGGGCGCAGGATCGGGCGCAATCCGAAGACGGGGATCGAGGTTCCGATCCTGCCGCGCCGGGTGCTGGTGTTTCGTCCGAGCCAGGTGTTGAAGGCCCATGTCAACCATATGACCCCGCCTGTGGGAGACGATGAATAATGGCTGCATCACCGGTCGCTCTCTTGACGAACGACAACAGCGATGGTGGCGATGCCGCGCGGGGCAAGCCGAAGAAGGCGCCGAACGCCTTTCGCACGATCAGCGAGGTGGCCGACGAGCTTCATATTCCGCAGCATGTTCTGCGCTTCTGGGAGACGAAGTTCCCGCTGGTGAAGCCGCTGAAGCGCGGTGGCGGCCGGCGGTACTATCGGCCGGATGACATCGCGCTGCTGCGGCGGATTTCTGATCTGCTGTATATTCAGGGATATACGATCAAAGGCGTGCAGCGCTTGTTGCGCGAGGGCGGGGGGCGGCTGGCGGATGACATCCCGCCGCCGACGCCGGATGAGCAGGCGGAGGCGGAGGCCGAGCGCGCCGGTGCGGCGCGGGCGGATCCGGAAGGCCAGCTGTCGATTCTCGGATTGTCGCCGGTAGCCGTATCGACGGGACCGCGGCCGCTGCGCACCGCGCCCCGCGCGAGCGAGGCTGGACGGGCTGTCCGGTCGGCGACCGACGAGGAGGTGGCGCAATTGCGCGCCCTGCTGACCGCGACGTTGCGGGAGTTGGAGGCGTTGCGCTCGCTGCTGCCGTAGCGGCGTGGCGGGCAATCGCATGTCGTGTCGCTTTACGCCTTTGCAGCCTGACGCCGTGACTGCTACACGATGCCGCATGGTCGGAGCGTAGCGCAGTCTGGTAGCGCATCAGTCTGGGGGACTGAGGGTCGTGGGTTCGAATCCCGCCGCTCCGACCAAATTTTCCCGGCAGGCATCCATCAGCCGCCTGGGCGCATCAGGGCAATCGGGTGAAGGCTCAAGCCGCAATCAAGGCTCCGCCGGCCAAGGGCCGAGGGCCCTTGGAACCCCCTACTGCTCGCGGCTGGATCGGCATTCCCGCGTGCTCGGCATTTTGGCTCGTGTGCAATGCGGAAACGGGACGAGGATTCCTTGGCTTCGCCAGCGCACCGGGGGCTTCGCCAGCGCATCGGGCGAGAACAGACCATGTCACCGAAGGTCATCGATCCAGCCGCGAGCAGTCGGGGGGATCAAAGGGGCGTGCCCCTTTGCCGCCGGAGGCGTCCTTGTTCACCCGATTGCCCTGCTGGGCGCATGGCGCTCTCTTGCCCGCGTGCCGCGCACCTCGCATGGTGTGATTGTCGGTTGTGGCTCTAACGGGGAAACGCGGTGCCGAATACGCCAATCACACTCTCGCAGGAGGATGCGGCAGACCCGGCGATCATCGCGTTGCAGGCGCTGGTGATGGCGGCGCCCCGGCCGATGGCGGTGCGTAGTGCGAGTGGCGCCTATATCGCCGCCAATCCGCGGTTTCTGCTGCGGCAGGCGCAAGGTGACACGATGGCCGCTGGCCGGTCTGAGGTGACAACATCGTTCTCGCCCGATGGCGCGCGCCAGTTCACGCTCGTGACCCTCTCCGAGGGCGCCGTGGTGCATCCGGCGGGGAGTTTGCTGACGGCTGTGGCCAACTCGCTGCCGGTGATGCTGAACCTGAAGGATCGCGACTCGCGCTACTTGCTGATGAACCGGCATCAGGCTGGGCTGTACGGAACCACGCCGGAGGCGGCGATCGGGCGGACGGCGGAGGAATTGCTGGGGGCGGAGTATGGCGGCTATGCGCGCCGGCTCGACGAGGATGTGCTCGGGTCTGGGCAGGCTACTCCGTTCTTCGAGGAGAGCTATCCGACTGCGGACGGGGTGGCGCGTCGCTGGCTCACGAGCAAGGTGCCGATTGCCGATCCGTCCGGCGTGATCTGGGGCGTCGCGACGGTTTCAGTGGAGATCACCGATCGGGTGCGCCTGGAGGAAGGGCTGCGCCTGGCCAAGGAGGAGGCGGAGGCCGCGAACCGGGCCAAGTCGGGCTTTCTGGCGGCGATGAGCCATGAGTTGCGCACGCCGTTGAACGCGGTGATCGGTTTCGCGGAGATCATGCACCAGCAGGCGTTCGGGCCGATCGGGAACGAGGAGTATGTCGACTATGCCGGGTATATCCTGCGCAGCGGTCAGCATCTATTGTCGCTGATCAACGATATCCTGGATTTTGCCCGGATCGAGAGCGGCAGCCTGACGCTGAATATCCGGCCGATCGACCTGTCCGCGTTGCTTGCCGGTTCGTTGGACGTGCTGGACCGGACGGCGGCCGCGGTCGGGGTGCGGTTGGTGCGCGACATAACCAACCAGAAGGTGGTGATCCGTGCCGACGAGCAGCGGTTGCGGCAAGTGATGCTGAACATCGCCGGGAATGCGGTGAAGTTCACGCCGGCCGGTGGGCAGGTGGCGGTGACGATGCGGCCGGACATGCGGGGCGGGGCGGTGATCACGGTGACCGACAGCGGCGTTGGCATCGCGGAGGCTAATCTGTCGCAGGTGTTCGAGCCGTTCTGGCAGGCGGATAGCGGGCTTGATCGTCTGAAGGAGGGCGCCGGGATCGGGCTTCCGCTGGCGCGGCAACTGATCGCGCTGCATGGCGGGCGGCTGGAGCTGGAGAGCCGGCTTGGGGAGGGGACGCGCGTTACCGTCAGCCTGCCGGAGCGGATGGATACGCCCGTTCGGCGGTGAGGACGACAAGGGTGGAGCTTATGGCTCTGGCAGCCGTCAGATGGTGTTTTTGCGGCGCCAACTGGCAAGCCAGGGCGCGACGCTGTCACTGGCGATGGGGTGGCTGACCAGGAAACCCTGGGCTTGGTCGACGCCGAGATCGGCCATGCGTCGCCAGGTCGCGATGTCCTCGACCCCTTCGGCGATGATGGTGAGGCTGGCCGTTCGCGCAGCGCAGAGGGTTGTCGTCAGGAAGTCTGCAACAGCGTTGTTGTTCAACGATTCCTGTACCAGATATTTGTCGAGCTTCAGCATCGTGAATGGCAGGTCGAGGAGGGCGCTGTGGTCACGAATATTGGGGCCGACGTCGTCGATCGCGATCCCGTAGCCGGATGCGCGCAACTGGTGCGTCGCGCGGGTGAGGTCGGCGAGGCGAGAGATCGGTTGGCTCTCGGTGAGTTCGATGATGATCCGTCCGGCATCGATCCCCGCCTCGGCGCGCTCGGCATCGAGCCATGTCAGCGCCGAGGGGATGAGCAGAACGTCGAGCGGCAGGTTGATGGCCAGGGTCAGGTTCAGGGCTTCGAGCCGGCCGTCGCACCAGTCGGCGAAGGCCCGGCGGATCACGGCTTCGCTCAACTGCAGCGCGAGGCCGGCATCTTCCATGGGGGCAACAAAGGCACTCGGCGAGAGCGTTCCGCGTTGCGGATCGTCAAGCCGGGCAAGCACTTCCAGTCCCATGGGGGCGGAATCGGAGATGCGGACGACGGGTTGGTACAACGTCTGGATCCGCGCATCGGCGAGCGCGGCAAGTAGATCGATGTTCCCGAGGGTGTTGGGATTCGGCGCAACGCGTTTCATGGGTTCAACATAAGCCCTTGCCACCGCGTCGCCTATTCCCGGCATGCGGCCATTTTCACCAAAATTCCCGTCAATTTGATCATCTGACCGATCACGTTTCCGCGCTGCCGTCGGTGCCCGTGCAGATATGCGATTATTTTCGACGTCATTGGCATGCACGCTTCAATAATGACGTGGTGCGCGATTGTCGACACAATTCCAGGTGACCGCTATTGCATTTTTGGTAACCTGCTTGGCGCAAATTGCACGCCACGGTATTTTTGTGAGGCGCTCCGACGTGGCTGCGGAAACCTTGATCGCGGATGCCTTTGAGGTCGATTTTGCCCGGCCGTTGATCGGCGCGGGCGGCGGGTTGCCGGCGTTTGCGGTCATCGATCGGCGTGATGGGCGCGGTGGGCTGATGGCGGTGCAGTGCCGGCGGGGGGCGCCGCCGCGGGCGACGATCCTCGGTCAGCTCGTCACCGAACCGATTGCCGGCGTGCTGTCGGCGATTGCACACGGACCGGCGCGGAACAGCAACGGCGCGGACTCCTGGTTTGTCATATGCCAGGCGCCGGCCGGCGCCGCATTGGTGACGGGTGCGGACCAAGGGCTGCGGGCGTGGGGGGAGCAGGAGTTACTTGAATACCTGCTGCGTCCGGCGGCGCACGCGCTGGAGCAGATGCAGCAGCGCAATATCACCCACCGCGCGATCCGACCGGACAACATCTTTCGCGCCGGGCCGACGGATTTCGCTGTGCTCGGCGGCGCCTGGGCAGGCGCCGCCGGTGAGATGCAGCCGGCGCTGTATGAGCCACCCTATGCGGCGATGTGCCTGCCATCGGGGCGTGGCGATGGCAGTGTCGCCGATGACGTCTATGCCCTTGGCGTGGTGCTTGTGGTGCTTGCGTCCGGACGTGTGCCGATGCTGGGCATGAGTGCCACCGAGATCATCGGACGCAAACTTGAACAGGGCAGTTTTGCGGCGTTGGCCGCCGAGGAGCGGTTGCCGCCGATGATCGCCGACCTCGCGCGGGGCATGCTGGCGGAGGACCCCGAGCATCGGCCGCAGCCGGCGATGCTGGCCGATCCGGCCGGCGCGCGATCGCGTCGGGTTGCATCCCGCCCGCCGCGGCGGGCGCAACGACCGATCGAAATTGGCGCGGCAACGGCGTGGACGGCGCGCACTCTGGCATTTGGCATCGCCACGAACAGCGAGGCCGGCGTGCGGGCATTGCGGGGGGGGGCGGTGGATCGTTGGATCCGTCGCAGCCTGGGCGATGGCATGCTGGCGGCTCGGCTGGAGGCAGTGGTGCGATTGCGTGGCTCGCAGGGGGGCCTCGAGGACCCGAGCGACGACGCCTTGCTCGTCGCCCGTGCGGTGGCGACCCTGGACCCGCTTGCGCCGCTGTGCTGGGGATCGGTTGCGTTCTGGCCGGACGGGCTCGGGCACATGTTCGCGGAGGATGAACCGGCTGCTGCGGTTGCCGTCGAGGTGCTTGGCGATATCGTTGAAACCGAGGCGATCGGGGTGTGGGCGGGGGTGCGGCAGGAACGGAGCGATCCGGCGTCGCTGCGGGGTGACGCGCATCGGCAGCGGACGATCCTCCGGCAACGCGGGTGGGGCGGCGGGATCGAGCGGTTGCGCTATATGCTGAACCCGTTGCTGGCCTGCCGGTCGCCGTTGACGGAGGGCTCGCTGGTGGTGCGGATCGCCGACGTCTTGCCGGCGCTTGACCGCAAATCGGCGCGGCGGGACGGCCGCGATGCGGGGCCGATCGATCGCGATCTGGCGGCGTTCCTGGGTGCCCGTGGCGAAGCGCGGATCGATGCCGAGCTTTCCGCCCTCAGCGACCCGCGCAGGAATGACAGCAGGGATTTGACAATTCTGCGGCTGCTGGCGGTGGTGCAGACGCAGACACGGGGGGCGCCGGTGCCTGGTCTGGCGGCCTGGCTTGTGGAACGCGTGGCGCCGACGCTCGCGCTCTACCAGTCACGGCCGCATCGCCGGCAGCGCGAGGCGGCGTTGAGCGATCTTGTTGGCTCCGGGCGGCTGAGTGCGCTGGTCGGCGTGCTCCACGATCCCGAAGCGCAGGCGGACGATCGGCGTGGCCATGCCGCGGCCCTGGCGCGCATCACGCAGATCGACCGGCAACTCGCGATGATCGCGGTGAATGGTCCGACGCGGGTGGCGATGGCGCGGCGGATCGGTCAGGAATGCGTTGCCGGGGTTGGCGCGCTTGGCCTGATCATGGCGATCTTGTTTGTGTTGCTCGCCTGATGGCCAAGGCGGCGGTTACCAAGCCTGCGAAGGCGGCGGCGAAACCGGGAGGGCACGCGCTCTGGTTCCTTGGCTTGCTGTCGGGCGCGATGGTGGCGTTGGCGACGCCGTATGCGCTTGTTGTCGCGGCCTTTCTGGCGCCGGCGATCATCCTGCTGGCGATCGACTCGGCGCCGGGGAAACCGGTGGGATGGCCGATTGCGACGATCGGTGCGGCGACGCTCGTGAAGCCGCTCTCTGCCCTTTGGATGGGGGGGCACGGCATGGCGCAAGCGATGGAGATCGTCGGCGATGCCCGCGGGTTGGCGCTGGCTTGGGGCCTGCAGGGCATCGGTTGGCTCGTCATCGAACTGGCGCCGACGGTGATCCGGGTCGGACTCGAAGGGGCCGCGCAGGCCAAGGCGGCCAGGTTGCGGCATATGCGCCGGAGGATCGAGGAGGAATGGGGGGTGGCCCCGCATCCCGATGCCAATAAGCCCGGCGGCTGACCGCAGTCACCGCCGGGCTGAGTGGTGAGATGCCGCGTCAGGCGGCCGTTTGGATGGTCCGGCGCTGCTCGGTCACCTGCGTGTGCATCGCCTTTTGCAGCTTCTCGAAGGCGCGCACCTCGATCTGGCGCACCCGCTCACGGGAGATGCCGTATTGCTTCGAGAGGTCTTCCAGCGTGGTCGGGTCCTCTTTCAGCCGGCGCTCGATCAGGATGTGCCGCTCGCGATCGTTCAGTGACTTCAACGCGCCGTTCAGCAGGGTTTTGCGTCCGGTCAGTTCCTCGCGCTCGGCGAGTTCGCTCTCCTGGCTTTCGACGTCATCGACCAGCCAATCCTGCCACTCGCCCTCGCTGTCGGCGCGCACGGGGGCGTTGAGGCTGTGGTCCGGCGCGGTCAGGCGGCGGTTCATGCTGACGACGTCCGCCTCGGGCACCGCGAGGGCGTGAGCGATCTTGGCGACCTGTTCGGGCTGAAGGTCGCCGTCGTCGATCGCCTGCATCTGGCCCTTCAGGCGGCGCAGGTTGAAGAAGAGTTTTTTCTGCGCGGCGGTTGTGCCCATCTT
Organism: Rhodospirillales bacterium; assembly: GCA_043744375.1. GTDB lineage: Bacteria > Pseudomonadota > Alphaproteobacteria > Acetobacterales > Acetobacteraceae > CAIYPH01. The sequence goes on from JAYTUU010000156.1 coordinate 38,319, forward strand.
CACGAGTGACCAGCTATGCAGGATGTATTCCTGGATGGCGGCGCGGATCCACCACATCGCGTAGGTGGCGAGGCGGAAGCCGCGATCGGGGTCGAAGCGCTTGATGGCCTGCATCATGCCGACATTGCCTTCGCTGATCAGCTCGCCGACCGGCAGGCCGTAGCCGCGATAGCCCATGGCGATCTTGGCAACGAGGCGAAGATGGGAGGTAACGAGTTTGTGCGCGGCCTCAAGGTCTTCATTGTCGCGCCAGCGGCGGGAGAGGGTGTTTTCCTCCTCGGCGGTGAGCATGGGGAACTTGCGGATCTCCTGCAGATAGCGGGAGAGATTGCCCTCGGGGGCAACGTTGATGACGGCAGCGACCATGCTGGTGTCCTTTCGTCGATATGGCGGCCCTGATGCCCGGAACGGCGCACGCGGACGGCACGAGCTTAATCTCAGACCGGGAAGGCTGGTGGAGTGTTACATCGCACCCGAGCCCGGTTTCCGAATGGTTAGGCGGTATACGTCCCGGTCAGCGTCCCGGATGTGGCGACGTTTGGCCGGATGGGCCCGGGCAGCCATTCGTCCGCCCGATTCCTGCCATAATTTATCGTGACGACCTTATCGGCGTCAATATTCCCGATCTATGTAGTCGGGATTAAGTTTACGCCATGTGGCCCGGGCGTCAGAGAACGAGGCCGAGTGCATCCAACAGCGCCTGCATATCCGCTGGCGGTGGCGTGGTGAAGCTGAGGGGGGCCTTGGTGCGGGGATGGGCAAAGCCGAGGCGGTGGGCGTGCAGCGCCTGGTGCGGGAAATCGAGCAGCAGATGGCGCAGCGGATCGGTGAGCAGGCGGGCGGCGGCGGGGGTGCGGCGGAGGTAGACGGGATCGCCGATGATGGGGTGGGCGGCGGTGGCGAGGTGGACGCGGATCTGATGGGTCCGCCCGGTGGCCAGACGGCATTCGAGCAGGGAGACGGCGCCGTCGCGTTGTTTGAGGGTGCGATAGCGGGTCAGTGCCGGCTTGCCGCCGTGGGTGACCACGGCCATGCGCTTGCGCTCGCGCGGGTCGCGGCCGATGGGGCCGGTGAACTCGCCGTTGGACGGGTTGGGTACGCCCCAGCACAGGGCGAGGTAGGCGCGGTCGAGATCGCGGGCGGCGAAGGCGGCGGACAGGGCGGCGAGTGCCAGTTCGGTCTTGGCGACCACCATCGTGCCCGAGGTGTCCTTGTCCAGGCGATGCACGATGCCTGGCCGGCGCTCGCCGCCGATGCCGGGAAGCTGGTCGCCGCAATGGGCGAGGAGGGCGTTGACCAGGGTGCCGTCGAGATGGCCGGGAGCGGGATGAACGACCAGGCCGGCGGGCTTGTCGAGCACGATGAGGTCGGCATCTTCGTACAGAATGGTCAGCGCCATTGCCTGCGGCACGGGGGTGGCGGCGATCGGGACGGGTAAGGTGACGCGGTAGGTGCGGCCGGGCAGGACGGTGTCGGAGGGGGATGTCACGGCCTGGAAGTCACGCGTGACCCGGCCCTCCTCGATCAGGGTTTTGATCCGTGAGCGGGACAAGGTGCTGATGGCTTCGGCGAGGAAACGGTCCATCCGGTCCCCGGCGGCGGTGGCCGGCGCCAGCACGGTATGAAGGGTGGTTGCATCGGCATGGGTTTCGTCGGACATGCGGCGGGGATACTCCAGTTACGGAGGCAAGGGGAGGGCCGGCATGCGCACGCTGAAAATCGCCGTCATTGTGATGGGCGTGATGATCGTCGGCGGGGTGGCGACGCTGGGCGTGCTGCTGTTCCAGCGGGTCGCTGGGCCAGTGGCGGCAGTGGGCGCGGTGGTGCTCGATGAAGCCGAGGGGACGCGCATTGCTGGCAGCACGGCGGTGGGTGAGAAAGTCTTGCTGCAATTGCAGGGCGGCGGGCCGGACCGGGTGGTGGTGGTGGATTTGCGCACGGGGCGGGTGAGTGCACGGATCGCGTTGAAGCGATGAGCGGAGGCTGAAGCGATGACACCCTATGTGGGATTGAAGGCGCGGCTGGATGCTGGCGAGGTGATCATCCTCGATGGGCCGACCGGCACCGAGTTGCAGCGCCGCGGCGCGCCGATGGACCCGCAAGCCTGGTGCGGGCCAGCCACCCTGGCCAATGACCAGATGCTGCGCGACATCCATGCCGACTATATCGCGGCCGGGGCCGAGATCGTGACGGCCAACACCTTCGCCGCCTCGCGTCTGATGCTTGGCGCGGCGGGGTTGGCGGATCGGGCGGAGGAGATCGTCAGCCGTGCGGTCGGTGCGGCGCTGGCGGCGCGGGTGGCGGCGCCGGGGGTGGTGGTGGCCGGGTCGGTGTCGCACATGATGCCGATGGCGGGCGGCACGGCGGTGCTCGACCCGCGCCGATTACCGTCCGAGGCGGAGATGTCGGACGCGTTCCATCTCCTGGCGCAGCAGCTCAAGGGTGCCGGCTGCGAGCTTATCATTCTTGAAATGATGTATCACCCCGTGCGCGCCCGGCTCGCGATCGCGGCGGCGCTGGCAAGTGGGTTGCCGGTGTGGTGCGGTCTCAGTGCGCGACGTGGCAGGGCGGGGGGGATCGCGAGTTTTCATGCTTTCGAGGAGTACAAGCTGTCTGATATCACGACGCTGATCCCGGCGAGCGGGGTGGATGTGGCCGGGGTGATGCACACGGATGCCATGATCATCACCGAGGCGCTTGGCATTGTCAGGGAGCGTTTCGCCGGGCCGCTGATGGCGTATCCGGATTCCGGGTATTTCGAGATGCCGGATTGGAAGTTCGTCGACGTGATTGCGCTCGATCGGTTCGAGGCATTCTGCGGGGAATGGATCGCCGCGGGTGCGCAATTGATTGGCGGCTGTTGTGGCCTGACGCCGGAGCATATTCGTGCGGCCGTGCGTGCGCGTGACGCGGCGCGGGCGATGACAATCAGGCCGTAACGCGCTATCTGAGTCGCCTGTTCCGTTGCGGGGAGACTATGGTGTCGCGCCTGTCCGTTCTCCTGGTCGCCTGTTTTGCTCTGACAATCGGCGGGTGCGGGTCCGACTATTCGCCGAATACCTACACGAGCAATGCGGTGCAGCAGGCGAGCAAGGTGGACAAGGGCGTCATCGTCGGGGTGCGCCAGGTGGCGGTGAGCGCGAAGGGTTCGGTTGGTGGTGTGACGGGGGCGGCGAGCGGCGGGGTGGCCGGGTCGCAACTGCCGGGCATCGGCTCGGCGTTGGGGGCGATCGGCGGGACGGTGATCGGCGGCATTGTTGGCACGTCGGTGGAGCAGGCGACGGCGGATACGACGGCGTTCGAGTATATCGTGCAGAAATCCGGCGGCGAATTGATCTCGGTGACGCAGAAGGACGAGAAGCCGATGCCGGTTGGGCATCGCGTGCTGGTGATCGCGGGGCCGCAGGCGCGGATCGTGGCTGATTATACGGTTGCGCCGACGCCGGCGCCGCTGCCGCCGGGATTGCCGGCGACGTTGCCGGATTTGCCGAAGCCCGATCTGCTGCCGAAGCCGATCTCCGATGACGCCGCGAACACGATGGGCTGAACCTCGGTTTCACGAAAGCATGCGGCATGGTTGATGTTGGACTGTATCTGACGTTTGTTCTTGCAACCTCGGTGTTGCTTC
>JAYTUU010000157.1:0-13274 GCA_043744375.1 Rhodospirillales bacterium
TGGCACTACACGCCAAAGCACGGCAGTTGGCTGGACATGGCGGAGAGCGAGCTCAGCGTTCTGTCGTCGCAATGTCTGGATCGCCGCCTCCCCGACAAAAAAATCTTGACCGCAGAGGTCGCCGCCTGGGAGGACGACCGCAACAAGCACCACGCCAAAGCCGATTGGCAGTTCACCACAGCCGACGCACGCATTAAATTGAAGAGGCTTTACCCAGCGTTATGAATGACTCGGACCACTAGACCACTTTGCGGTCGCGCAGCGCCTGGATCGCGGCGGCGTCATAGCCGAGATCAGCGAGGATGGCGTCGGTATGCTCGCCAGCTTCGGGTGTGGGACTGCGGATTTCCCATTTGGTGCGGCTGAGTTCGATCGGTTGGCCGACGACCTCGACATCGCCGAGCGTCTTGTGGGCGATCTTGCGGGTGATGTTGAGGTGCTTCACCTGCGCGTCGGCGAAGACCTCATCCATTTTGTAGATGGGGCCGGAGGGTACGCCGGCGGCGTTGAGGTCGTCGATCCAGGCTGCCGAGGTTTTCGTGCGTGTGATCACCTCGATGGCGGCGTTGAGCGCCTTGCGGTTGGCCGATCGACCTTTGTCCGTGGTGTAGTCGGGATGATCGGCAAGCTCGGGGGTGCCGAGGGCTTTGCAGAGACGACGGTAAATGTCGTTGCCGGCGGCGGCGATGTTGATGTAGCCGTCGGCAGTGGCGAAGACGCCGGTGGGGATGCTGGTTGGGTGGTCATTGCCGGCTTGTCCCGGCACTTCGTGCCCGATGGTCCAGCGTGCCGCCTGGAAGTCGAGCATCGAAATCTGTGCAGCGAGGAGCGACGATTGCACCCACTGGCCTTCGCCGGATTGCTCGCGTTCCAGGAGGGCGATGAGGATGCCCTGGGCCGCGAAAATGCCAGCAGTGAGGTCTGCAACCGGGATGCCGACGCGGACGGGGCCCTGGCCCGGCAGGCCGGTGATCGACATCAGGCCGCCCATGCCTTGTGCGATCTGGTCGAAGCCGGGCCGTTCGCGGTAGGGGCCATCCTGGCCAAAGCCTGAGATGCTGGCGTAGATGATGCGCTTGTTGATTTTGCGCAGGCTCTCGTAATCGATCTTGAGGCGGAACTTCACGTCGGGGCGGTAGTTCTCCACGACGATGTCGGCTTGCTGCACCAGGCGGTGCATGATGGCGAGGCCGTCGGCGGATTTGAGGTCGAGGGTGAGGCTGCGTTTGTTGCGGTGGAGGTTCTGGAAGTCGGGGCCATGGCGGGCGCCACCTAGGCCGGAATCGCCGTCGGGGGATTCGATCTTGACGACATCGGCGCCCCAGTCCGCGAGTTGGCGGACGCAGGTGGGGCCGGCACGGACGCGGGTGAGGTCAATGACCTTGAAGCGGGCGAGGGGGAGGGTGTTCATGGGGGGATCCTCTAGCTGCGCATGACTGACCCGGTGGGGTCGAACAGGGGTTCGGTGATCAAGGTGGCTGGGCGTGGCGTGCCGAGGATGTCGATGGCGAGGCGGGCACCAGGCGTGGCGTGTGGTGTTTCGATGTAGGCCAGGGCTACGGACTTTCTGACGCCGTGGGCGTAGGCGCCAGAGGTCACCCAGCCGATGGTGTGGCCATCGAGGCGGACCGGTTCGTCGCCGGCGACATCCGTTTCTGTATCGACGACGAGGGTGACGAGGCGGTGAGTGCTGCCCTCGTCGCGTTCGCGCAGGGCGGCGTCGCGGCCGATGAAGTCGCCCTTCTTGAAGCTGATGAAGCGGCCCAGCGCCGCTTCGTGCAGGCCGTAGATTGGCCGGTATTCGCGCGCCCAGGTGCCCCAGGATTTCTCCAGGCGGAGGCTGTTCATCGCCCGGGTGCCGGCCAGGCGGAGGCCGTGGTCGGTGCCGTGCTGCTTCAGAAGATCATAGAGCCTGTCTTGATAGTCTGGCGATACCCAGATTTCGTAGCCGAGGCTGCCGGTGAAAGTGAGGCGGCCAACCAGGGCTGGTATGGGGCCGAAATCCATCTGCCGACAGGTCATGAAGGGGAAGGCGGCGTTGGAACAATCCGCGCCGGTGACCGCTTCGAGCAGGGCGCGGGCATTAGGGCCGGCGATGGACAGGCCGACGCGGCTGCTGCGGAGGTTGCCGATGGTGAGGCCGTGTTTCGGAGCATGGGCGTGCCACCAGCGGAGATGGTATTCCTCGGCCGTACCGGTGCCGAAAATGTCGTATGTATCGGCGTCGATGCGGGCGACAGTGAAATCGCCGATGAGTTTGCCGCGTGGATTGAGCATGGGGGCGAGGACGATTTTCCCCACGGCGGGCATGCGGTTGGTGAGCATGCGGTTCAGGAAGGTTTCCGCGTTGGCGCCGGTGAAACGATATTTCGCATAGCCTGTCGTTTCGATCATGCCGACGGTGGTGCGGAGTGCCGCGCATTCCTCCCCGACCGGGGCATGGGCGTTGGTGCGGTGGAACGAAACGTCCTCGATCGCCGCGGCACCCTTCGGGGCATACCAGAGCGGGTATTCCAGGCCCCAGGCGGCGCCAAAAACGGCGCCCTCGGCCTGCATACGGTCGTGGACTGGGGATGTGCGCAGCGGGCGCGCGGCGGGGAGTTCCTCGTTGGGGAAGGTGACGCGGAAACGGCGGCCGTAGTTCTCGCGGACCTTTGCCTGCGTGTAGGCCATCGTCGCCCAGTCGCCGTAGCGGGCGACATCCATGGCCCAGACGTCGAAGCCGGGGTCGTTCTCGATCATCCATCCCGCGAGGGCGAGGCCGACGCCGCCGCCCTGGCTGAACCCGGCCATGACGCCGCAGGCGACCCAGAAATTGCGTAGACCGCGGACCGGGCCGATCAGAGGGTTGCCGTCGGCGGCGAAGGTGAAGGGACCGTTGATGACGCGCTTGATGCCGGCGGTTTGCAGGCGGGGGAAGTGGCGGAAGCCGACTTCGAGATTCTCCGCGATGCGGTCGAGATCGGACGGCAGGAGCTCGGCGGTGAAACTCCATGGGGTGGTTTTCGGCGACCAGGGCACGCCATTGCGTTCGTAGGTTCCGAGCAGGACGCCGCGACGTTCCTGGCGCAGGTAGATTTCACCTTCGAAGTCGATCGTATGCGGCAGTTCGCCGGGTGGCAGATCGTCGATGTCTTCGGTGATCAGGTATTGATGCTCCATGGCGAGGATGGGGAGTTCGAGGCCGACCATGCGGCCGACTTCGCGCGCCCATAGGCCCCCGGCGTTGACGACGTGTTCGGCATCGAGGTTGCCCTGGTCGGTGATGATGTTCCAGGTGCCGTCGGCGCGTTGGTGCAGTTCGGTGACGCGGGTCTTGCGATAGATTTCTGCGCCCGCCATCGTGGCCGATTTCGCGTACGCGTTGGTGACGCCCGAGGGATCGACATGGCCCTCCAGCGGGTCCCACATGGCGCCGACGAACTGGGACTTGTCGATGAGGGGGAGGCGGCGGGCGGCTTCGTCGATGGAGATCAGTTCGGCGTCCATGCCGAGATAGGAGCCCCTGGAGACGGCCATCTTGAGCCAGTCCATGCGGTCTTTCGTGCCGGCGAGCATGATGCCGCCGGTCATATGCACGCCGCACGACTGGCCTGAGATGCGCTCGATCTCCTCATAGAGTTCGATTGTGTATTTCTGCAACTTTGCGACATTGGGGTCGCCGTTGAGGGTGTGCATGCCGCCGGCGGCGTGCCAGGTGGATCCGCACGTCAGTTCGTCGCGTTCGAGCAGGACGACGTCGGTCCAGCCGAGCTTGGTGAGGTGGTAGAGGACGCTGCAGCCGACGACACCGCCGCCGATCACGGCGACACGGACATGGGTTTTCATTTCGTCTCCAATCTCAGGCGAAGGCGGTGACTGCGGCCCGGAACCAGCCGAGCAGCCAGGGGGCCAGGGGGCGGTCAATGTAAATGTGCAAGCTGTCTGCGGTGGGGTGGAGGAGGAGTTTCACGCCGGCCCATTGGGTCTGTGCACAGCGGCCCGGAGTCAAGACGGATGGGTTGAGTGTGGTGGCCATGGCAACCACGTCCGCCAGGCGGGGGCCGGAGATGGTGATGCGGACGAAGCCATCGGTGACGTCGGAGACGAATGCGGCGTCCGGAGGCGGGTGGTCGGTTGCGGCGACGAGAAGGCGGCGGTTGGGGGTAAGCCAGAGTGCGACGGGATTGTTGCCGATCGCCGTGTTCGGGGCGAGGCCGGGGCCAGCGACGAGGAAGATGCGTGCGGGCTGGTCAATCGCGACGGTAAGGCCGGGGGCCGTTATGGTTTCGGCGAGCAACTGGCGTGCCAGGTCAGCCATGGAGGCGCTCGCCGGTTGGGTCGATGAAGCAAGGCGGTGTGATCGTCGCCGTTGTTACTTGACCGAGATGGACGAGGTCGACCGTCTCGCCGACGCGGGTGCGCCCACCCTCGATCATGGCGAGCGCGATGGAACGTTGCAGAGCGGGGCTGTGGCAGGCCGATGTGATCCAGCCGAGGCTGCGCCGCCGGGTGCCGATGGTTTCGATGGCGTGGGTGCCGACGGCGGGGACGAAGCCTGGATCGGTCGGGAGCAGGCCGACGAACTGGCGGCGATCCGGTCGCAAGGCGTCGGGCGTGAGGAGGGAACGCTTGCCCACGAAGTCGACCTTCTTGGCGCGCAGCGGGCCTGGCATGCCGAGGTCATCGGGCAGGGTCATGCCATCGGTATCAGTGCCGATCAGGATGAAACCCTTCTCGGCGCGCAGGACGGAGAGTGATTCGATACCGTAGAGCGTGATGCCATCGCATTGACCGAGGGCGAGGAGGTGGCGCCACAAGGCGGGGCCGTGGCTGGCGGGGACGGAGATTTCGTAGCTGCGCTCGCCGGTGAAACTGACGCGCGCGATGCGGGCGGGAACACCTTCGAGGCGGCCATGGGTGAGTCCCATATGGGGGAGGGCGGTGTCGGAGAGGTCGATGTCGGTATCGAGCCGAGCGAGGATGTCGCGCGCGCGGGGGCCGCTGATGGCATAGGTGGCCCAGGCCGCCGTCACATCATGGAAGGCAACGTCAAGGGTGGGGTATTCGGTCTGGTGCCAGAGTTCGAGCATCGCAAGAACGCCCGCGGTGTGGCTGGACGACGGGGAGAGGAGGTATCGGTCCGGCGCGAGGCGGGCGACGACGCCGTCATCATAGACGATGCCGGTTTCACGCAAGATGAGGCAGTAGCGGATCCGTCCCGGCCGCAGGTTGGCGACTTCGTTGTAGAACATGAGATTGAGGAATTCGGCGGCCCCGGAGCCGTGAACTTCGATCTTGCCGAGGCTGGAGCCGTCGAAAAGGCCGGCCTGGCGGCGCGCCTGGTCGGCTTCGCGTTGGATCGCGGTGGCGATTGTCTCACCGATGCGGAGGTAACAGGCCGGGCGGGACCAGCCGCCGTATTCGCGCATTTCAGCGCCGTTGGCGACGTGGTCGTCATGCGCGGGGAGGCGTTTGATGGGGGCGAAGAGGGCGCCATGGCGGAGCCCGGCGAGGGCGCCGAGGGAGACTGGAACGAAGGGTGGGCGGAATGTGGTCGTGCCGACTTCGGGGATCGCGCGGCCGGTGAAGGCGGCGAGGGCGGCGAGGCCGTTGACGTTGCTGGTCTTGCCCTGGTCGTTAGCCATCCCCAACGTCGTGTAGCGCTTGAGATGTTCGACCGAGGCGTAGTTTTCCTGGGCGGCGAGGGCGATGTCTTTCAGCGTAACGTCGTTTTGTAGGTCGATCCATTGCCGCGTGTTCTTGAGGGGGACGAACCAGACGGCTTCGATGGGCGTCGGCGGGTGCTGGGGTTCGACGTGCGGGATGGGCATGGTGACGCTGCGGCCGCCTGCCGCGGCAGCCTCGGCGCCGGCGCGATGGCCATCGGCGAGTGCGACGGCGAGCGAGGCGATGCCGGTGATGGCGCCGGCGAGGCGTTGGCGTTCGCGAGGCGCGGTGGGGAGGAAGGCGGAGAGGGCTTCATCCCAGCGCAGCTTTCCGCCGGATTGACTGAACAGGTGCACGGCGGGTGACCAGCCCCCGGAGGTGGCGAGCAGGTCGGCCGGGACGCGCTCGCGTGCGGCGAGGTTTTCGCGCGGAGCGAGGTCGACCCATCGTAGCCCGTGGCGCCCTGCGGTGCCGACAGGAAGTGTGGCGCGGTGGATGGCGATGCCACGGGCGGCGGCGGCTCGGCCGACCTCTCCTGGATCGCCACGCGCGTCGGCGATTGTCACTGTGGCGCCGGCGTCTTGCAAGGCCAGGGCGGTTTCATACGCTGAATCGTTGTTTGTTGCGATCACCACGCGCTCGCCGGCGAGGACCGCGTATTCGCGGAGATATTGCAGCACTGCGGCCGCTGACATCACGCCGGGGCGGTCATTGTCGGGGAAGACGAGGGGGCGCTCGATGGCGCCGGTGGCGAGGATGACCTGGCCGGCACGGACGTGCCAGAGACGCTCCTCCGCCCAACCTGCCGCAGCGGTGGTGCGGCGTTCGAGCAGGCCGATGGCGTTGTGGTCGTAGTATCCGAACGCGGTGGTGCGCGGCAGCAGGGTCGCACCGGCAAGACCGTTGATTGTTTCGCCAACCCACTCGGCGGCGGGACGGTCGTTGATGGTTGCATCGCGCCACAGGAGAGAGCCACCCCAGGCGTTGCGGTCATCGACAAGCACCACGGACAAGCCTGCGGCGTGGGCGGCGCGGGCGGCGGCGAGACCGGCTGGGCCGCCCCCGATGACGAGGATGTCGCAGTGTGCGTGGCGTTCCTCATAGCGCAGCGTGTCGTCGGTGGAGCGCATCGTGCCGAGGCCTGCCAGCGCGCGGATTTTTGGTTCCCATAGGTGCCAACTGGGGGCTTTGAAGGTCTTGTAGTAGAAACCGGCGGGGATGAAGCGATGCGCGAGGTCGATGGCGCCGTGGATGTCATGGGCGACGCTCGGCCAGGCGTTGACACCCATGGCGGCCATGCCCGGGAGCAGGTCGACGAGGGTGGCGCGCGCGTTGGGGTCGTGGCGGTCGCCCCAGGCGAGGTCGACAATGGCGTTGGGTTCCTCGACCCAGGCGCCGTAGAGGCCGCGGGGGCGGTGGTACTTGAAGCTGCGGGCGAGGACGCGGACGTTGTTGGCGAGCAGGGCAGAGGCGAGGGTATCGCCGGCGAGGCCATGGAGGCGGCGGCCTTCCCACGTGAAGGGCACGGGCGTCGCGCGATCGATGCGCCCGCCGGTCGGCAGGCGCCTCATGCGGGGTCTCCCGGCTTCAATGAGCGGTGGATGGCATGGGTCAGCGTGTCGCGTTCCAGCACGAACCATTGGCCGCAGCCGGCGCTGTGGCACCAGAGTTCGCGGTGGAAGCCTTTCTCGTTACTTCGCAAGTATAAATAGCCGCCCCAGGTTTCGTCGCTCACTTCGGCGGCGGGGATCGGGCGGATCGCCGGTTCGCCACCGAACTGGAATTCCGGTTCGTCGCGCGGGCCACACCAGGGGCAGGGAACTACGAGCATCGGGCGATTAATGGGCTATGCCGGCACCGGCGGCTTCGTCGATCAGGCGGCCGGAGGTGAAGCGGGACAGGTCGAACGGGGCGGAGATCGGGTGGTGTTCGCCGGTGGCGAGGAGGTGGGCGAGCATCCATCCGCCGGCAGGGATGGCCTTGAAGCCGCCGGTCCCCCAGCCGCAATTCAGGAACATGCCGGCGACCGGGGCGGGGCCGATGATGGGGCTGTAGTCCCAACAGACATCGACCAGCCCGGCCCAGGCGCGCAGTAGTTTGAGGCGGCGGAAGCTCGGGAACATCTCCAGCATGCCGGCGATCACCGTCTGTTCTACCGGCAGATTGCCGCGCTGGGCGTAGGAGGGATACAGGTCCAGCCCGGCGCCAAACACCAATTCTCCTTTGTCGGACTGGCTGACATACATGCCCGTCGCAGTGGACAGCACCACCGTATCGAGCGCGGGCTTGATCGGCTCGCTGACCATGGCTTGCAGCGCGTAGCTTTGGATCGGCAGCTTGAACCCGGCCATCGCCGCGAGCACGCCGGAATGCCCAGCGGCCGCCAGGCCCACCGCGCCCGCGGCGATGCTGCCGCGGTTGGTGTGGACGCCCTGCACACGCCCGCCGACGATGTCGAAACCGGTGACCTCGCAGCCCTGGATGATGTCCACGCCGAGTGCGGAGGCGCCGCGTGCGTAGCCCCAGGCGACCGCGTCATGGCGTGCCACTCCGCCACGGCGCTGCATGAAGCCGCCATGGATTTCGTAGCGCGCGCCGACCGAGAAATTCAGCAGCGGAACCTCGGCGCGCACCTGGGCGGCGTCGAGCAATTCGACGTCGATGCCGTTGATCTGCATGGCATTGACACTGCGCGCCATGGTTTCGATGTCATGCTCGGTGTGGGCGAGCATCAGCATGCCGCGCTGGCTGAGCATGATGTTGTAGTCGAGTTCGCGGCTTAGTCCTTCGTAGAGGCGCAAGGCGAAGTCGTAGATCGCGGCGCTTTCGGGAAAGAAATAATTCGAGCGCACGATGGTGGTGTTGCGCCCGGTATTGCCGCCGCCGAGCCAGCCCTTTTCAAGCAGGGCGACCCGGCGCAGACCGTGGTTCTTCGCCAGATAATAGGCCGCCGCCAACCCATGCCCGCCGCCGCCGACGATGATGGCGTCGTAGCTGCGCTTCGGCTCGGGCGAGCGCCAAGCCTGCGTCCAGCCGGTATGGCCGGCCAGGCCCTGCTTCAGGAGTTGGAAGGCGGAGTAGCGCATCGCAGCAGTATGCCCGCACATGCGCGTTCGGCCTATCCCCCCTCTTGGTGCACCGTGTGTTCTGGGGGACGATGGAATGCGATGCGTCGGCGGCGGCAAGGGAGGGGCGTGCATGTCAGAGACGACCGGATCGGGAGTGAAGATCACCCGCATCGAAATCACCCATCATCGCGAACGGCTGGACCCGCCGTTCCACGCCGCATGGGACAGCAAGCCGCGTGTGCAGTTCGACGCCACGATTGTGCGCGTGCATACCGATGCCGGGCTGGTCGGCGTTGGGTCGGGCGATCTGATGCTCGGGTTTGGTGGCCACGAGTATCTGTTCGAGGGCTGGGACCCGATGCGGATGGAGCGGCACTATCGCGTATTGAATCATCTCAGTTTTCACTACGGACGCTGCTGGCCACTCGATCTTGCGCTGTGGGACCTGGCTGGGAAGATAACCGGGCAGCCTTGCTGGAAGCTGCTCGGTGGCTTGGCCGATCGGGTGCGAACCTATGCCTCGTCCGGCACATTGCGCGACCCCGGCGCAATGGCGGAGGCAGCTGAGCGCTACCTCGCCGCTGGGTTTCCGGCGTTGAAAATCCGCTTCCAGCGCGGCGACTGGCGCGATGATGTGCGCGCATTGGAGGCGGTGCGGGCCCGCGTCGGCGATCGGCTGGTGCTGATGGTGGATTGCAACCAGGGCTGGCGGTTGCCGCAAGATACCTACGCGCCGTGGTCGTTCAAGGATGCCGTGGAGGTGGCGCGCGCCCTCGAACGGGTCGGTGTCTATTGGATGGAGGAGCCGCTGCATCGCGGCGATCGCGCGGGGATGCGGCGGTTGCGCGAGATGGTGGATGTGCGCATTGCCGGGGGCGAGATGACCCGCGAGCTCTATGAGTTTCGCGATCTCATCGGTGACGGCGCTCTTGACGTGTTACAGCCTGACGCCGCGCTGGTGGGCGGTATCACCGGGCTGCGGCGCGTGGCGTTGATGGCACAGGAGCATAATCTCGTGTTCACCCCCCATACTTGGGGCAATGGCCTCGGCCTTGTGGCGAATGCCCATCTGGCGGCGGGGGTGGCGGATGTGCCCTATCTTGAGTTTCCCTATGACCCGCCGGAGTGGACCTTGCAGCGGCGCGATTTCTTCCTCGCCGCGCCCATCACGGTGGACGGCGACGGATGGCTCAACCTGTCAAATTCGCCCGGAATGGGCAGTGTGCTCGATGAGGGCGTGCTGGCGCGCACCCGGATCAGCTGAGGATCACGCGGGGAAATGCACCTCGACACCGGCGCGACGGCGCAACTCGTCGTCGTGGATCGCGTTCTCGCCGCTCGGCATGTCCGCCGCTTCCTCCGTGCATAGCCAGGCGACGATGCGCGCCGGCAGTTCGGCTGGTTGCAGGGCTTCGATTGGAAGTTGACTGACCGGGTTGATGCCGGAGACGCGGATGGCCGCCTGCATCGCCGTCAGCACGGTGCCGGGCGAGAAGCCGTAGACGCGCAGGCCATCGCCGCCATGTTCGAGGATGAGGGCGCGTGTGAGCATCGCCAACCCGGCCTTGGACGTGCAATAGGCGCTCCAGCCTTCGAGGGGGCGGTGGGCGGCGCCCGAGCTGATATTCACGACGGTGCCGCGCTGCTTCAGCACATGCGGGACTGCGGCGTGGCAGGCGTAGAACGCGCCGGTGAGGTTGATCTGGATGAGCCGCGCCCATTCGGCCGGGTCATTGTCGAGTAGCCGGCCGATCGGCTGGATGACGCCGGCATTGTTGATGAGATGGTCGATACGGCCGAAGCGCCGCACGGTCGCGTCGACGGCGGCGACGACCGAGGCATGATCGGACACGTCGCAGGTCAATGGCAGAACTTCGGCGCCAGCGGCGGCGAGTTTGCCGGCAAGCGCATCAATGGCGTCGCGCCGGCGTGCGGCAATGGCGACGCTGGCGCCACGAGCCGCCAGTGCCTCGGCAATCGCCGCGCCGAGCCCGACGCTGGCACCCATGACGAGGCTAATTTTTCCTGAGAGCGACGCGGGTCCGGCAGGCAGTGAGGTGCTCATGGGGGATCGGCCTTTCGGGTTTGAGGCGGCGCGGTGGATGACGAGGTTGGTGGCTGGTGCGCGTTCTCCACCGAATAGGCGAACGTCGGAAGCAAGGATATCGGGGCTGCATGTCGGGATCAACGGGTGCCGCGATATCCTGGCTGATTGACCTGTGCGCCAGAGATATTTTAAGCTTGAAGTATCGGGCCGACCGGACGCCGGAGGGGATCGGATGACGCAGACATCTGAGGGCGTGGCGCAGGACAACTTCGCGCGCGACAATTTGCCGCCACGAGAAATGTGGCCTGACCTGATCTTCACGCGACCGGAACTACAGTATCCGCCGCGGCTGAATTGCGTGAGCGAATTGCTGGACCGGTGGGTGGCTGAAGGGCATGGCAACGCGCCGTGTCTGATCGCGCCGGCGGAGCGGCTGAGCTACGCGGAATTGCAATCCAGGGTCAACCGTATCTGCAACGTTTTGGGCGAACAACTCGGTTTTCGCCAGGGGCAGCGAGTGCTGCTGCGCGCGGCCAATACGCCGATGATGGTGGCCTGCACGCTGGCAGTGTTGAAGGCCGGCGGCATAGCGGTGGCGACGATGCCGATGCTGCGGGCGCGCGAACTGGTGTATCCGATCGAGAAGGCGAATGTGCATCTCGCGCTATGCGACGTGCGGCTCTCAGCCGAGATGGAGGCGGTGCGGCTGATGGCACCGTCGTTGCATGAGGTGGTCTATTTTGGCACCGACGCCGATGATGGGCTGGAGGCGCGGTGCCATTCGGCATCGGATCGGTTCACGGCCGCCGATACGGCTGGGGACGACGTGTGCCTGATCGGGTTCACATCGGGAACCACCGGTGAGCCGAAGGGCACGATGCATTTCCATCGCGACCTTCTCGCGGTCTGCGACACCTATGGGCGGCATGTGTTGCAGCCCATGGCGACCGACCGGTTCATCGGTTCGCCACCACTGGCCTTCACATTTGGCCTTGGCGGATTGGTGCTATTTCCGATGCGTGTCGGAGCGGCGACCGTGCTTCTTGAGCGCGCCGGCCCGGATGATCTGCTGGAGGCAATCCCGATCTTCCGCCCGACGATCTGTTTCACCGCGCCCACCGCCTATCGGGCGATGCTTGGAAAACTTGCGGACGTGGATATCACGAGCCTGCGCGCGTGCGTTTCCGCCGGCGAGCAACTGCCGCGCGCGACCTATGAGGCCTGGCTGGCGGCGACGGGGATCAAGCTGATGGATGGCATCGGCTCCACTGAGATGTTGCATATTTTTATCGCTGCCCGACCCGATGACATCCGGCCAGGCGCAACCGGTCTGCCAGTGCCGGGCTATGAGGCAAGAGTAGTCGATGAGGCTGGCAACGAGGTAGCGGACGGGACGATCGGTCGTCTCGCGGTGCGTGGTCCGACGGGGTGCCGGTATCTCGGCGACATCAGGCAGTCCGTCTATGTGCGCAATGGTTGGAACCTCACGGGTGACACCTATGTGCGGGATGCGGACGGGTACTTCTGGTATCAGGCGCGCAGCGACGACATGATTGTATCGTCCGGGTACAATATTGCCGGCCCGGAAGTAGAAGGCGTGCTTCTATTGCATCCCGCAGTGGCGGAGTGCGCGGTGATCGGCATGCCGGATGCCGCACGGGGGATGGTCGTGCAGGCCCATGTTGTTCTCCGCCCTGGCCATGCCGGGGATGGCGCGATGGTCGAGACGTTGCAGAGTTTCGTGAAGGCCACAGTCGCTCCGTACAAGTATCCGCGGTCCGTCGTATTCTGCACCGAATTGCCGCGGACTCCGACGGGGAAACTGCAACGCTTCCGCCTTCGGACAGATGCTAGTGGATAGAATCTAACACTTGGTGCCCTCTTTTGACGGCTGCGATAATTTTCTCCGGTTTTTTGGTCCAGTGGAAGGGTCGAGGGTCTGCGTTGGTTTCGGCGAGGCAGCGCTTGATAGCGGCTTGGAGTTCGAGGATGGCCGGAAGACACCGCGTTTGAGCCGCCGCTTGGTGAGCTTGGCGAAGAACCCCTCGACGGCATTGAGCCAAGAAGCCGAGGTCGGGGTGAAATGGAACGTCCAGCGGGGATGGCGGGCGAGCCATTCACGAACCTTCGGGTGCTTGTGGGTGGCGTTCCTGCCAGCGCCACACAGCCGTTTTTCTGGTGCTGGAGCGCCGCATTATCTCCGCGGTGCCGCGCACCCGTCCGCCGTCAACAATACGATCAGTGCTCGCCAAACATGCTTCTGTGGGCTGTTCCGATCCGCCACGATGGCAGCCAACTCGATACGATCCGCGACGCTTACCGCAACTTTGATGCCCGTGCGCATCCCACAGACTCGCACCCCAGCCCGGCGAGGGGAATCCAGAAGTAGACTCAAACGTCAGATTTTATCCACTAGTGGCCCGCGTCACTCAAAATGACGGGATGGCGTCGCCGCCGTCTGCGCTCACCCATGGGCATTGTCCGGCCAGTGAACACGTCACTATGAACGA
>JAYTUU010000158.1:0-41855 GCA_043744375.1 Rhodospirillales bacterium
CAAAGGCTGCTGACGCAGCCAAGAAAAGTATCGGGTTTCCAAAGGCCTCAGGCCTTTGGCGGGTCGAGGGCAGAGCCCTCGCCTTCCTTATGTTAGCGCGTATGGCGCACCCGCAGCGCATGGGTGGCGAACACGTCGGCCGCCAGCAGGAAGAACAGCAGCATGCCCTGGATCACACCGCTGGCGGCGAGTGGCAGTTGCTGGTTGATTTGCAGGCCTTCGCCGCCGAGGTAGAGCAGTGCCATCAGCAGGGCGGCGAACAGGATGCCGACCGGGTCGAGCCGGCCGAGGAAGGCTGCGATGATGGCGGCGAAACCGTAGCCGGGGGAGATCGTGGGCAGCAGCTGGCCGATCGGGCCGGCCACCTCGCTCACGCCGGCGAGGCCGGCCAGGCCGCCGCTCAGCAGCAGGCAGAACCACACGGCACCGTCGCGCGAGAAGCCGGCATAGTCGGCGGCGCGCGGGGCGAGGCCGACGACACGGATGCGGTAGCCGGTCAGGGTGCGTCCGAGCAGCAGGGCGCCGAGGGGCACGGCGGCGAGGGCGAACAGGGCGGCGATGGTGACGCGGCCGCCTTCGACCAGCAGTGGCAGCAGGGCGGCGGGTTCGAACTGGCGGGATTGCGGGAAGTTGAAGCCGTCGGGGTCCTGCAATGGGCCCTGCACGGCCCAGCCGAGCAGGTGCAAAGCGATGTAGCTGAGCATCAGCGTGACCAGGATTTCATGGGCGTTGAAGCGGGTGCGCAACGCTGCGGCGAGGCCGGCCCAGGCCATGCCGCCGCCGATACCAGCGAGCAGCACGGCGGGGAGCACGAACCAGCCGCCGTCCGGACCGAGCCACAGCGCCATCGCGCCGCCGGCAATCGCGCCCATGGTGAACTGTCCCTCGGCGCCGATGTTCCAGACATTGGCGCGCACGCCGACGGCGATGCCGATCGCGCAGAGCAGCAGCGGGGTGGCCTTGAGGGCAAGCTCGGTGAGCCCGGAAGCGGTTTCGAGCGGGGCGACGAACAGGACGTAGAGGCAGGTCAGCGGGTCGCGGCCGAGGGCGGCGAAGAGGGCCGCGGCACCGGTCGCGGCCAGCAGCACCGCCAGGATCGGGGCGAGGGCCGCGATGGCGCGGGAGCGGGTGCTCCGCGGTTCAAGCCGCAGCCGCATCGGCGATCCCCCCCATCAGCAGGCCCATCGCGGCCACGCTCGTCGCGCGCGCCGGGCGCAGGGGGGAGAGGTGGCCGGCGTGAAGGATGGCGATCTGGTCGCAGATGGCGAAGATCTCTTCGAGGTCCTCGGAGACGATGAGCACGCCGACGCCGCTGGCCGCGAGTTCGCGCAGAGCGAGGTGGATCGCCTGGGCGGCGCCGACATCGACGCCCCAGGTGGGGTGCGCGGCGAGCAGGACAGATGGGCGCCCCCCCATCTCGCGACCAATAATGAACTTCTGCATGTTGCCGCCGGAGAGGCTGGCAGCGGTGGCCTCGGTGCCGGCGGCAACCACGCGGAAGGCGTCGATCACGCCGGCGGCGAAGCGGCGCAGGCGGTCGAGCCGGACCAGTCCGCCGCGGCCAAGGGCGCCCTCGGTGCCGGTCAGCAAGGCGTTCTCCGCCAGTGTGAACTCGGCAATTGCGCCGCGCCCCAGCCGTTCCTCGGGCACACTGGCCAGGCCGAGGCGGCGGCGGGCGGCGGCGCCGAGCAGCCCGGCGGGATGGCCAGCGATCGTCACCGCGGCAGGGCGATCAGCCAGGCGTTCGCCGGTCAGGGCCGCGAGCAGTTCTTTCTGCCCGTTCCCGGCCACGCCGCCGATGCCGATGATCTCGCCTTCGCGCAGGGTGAGGCTGATGTCGTGCAGATCGGTGCCGAACGGGTCATCGGCGGGGAGTGCCAGCCGGTCCGCCACCAGCACGGGAGCGCCGGGCGCGCGGCGGATGACGTGCGTGGGGGCGGCCAGCGCCTGGCCGATCATCATCTCCGCCATGGCGGCGGCGGCGGTGACGCGCGGGGTGCAGGTGGCGACCACGCGGCCGGCGCGCAGCACCGTCGCGCGGTCGCACAGCGCCTGGATTTCCGCCAGTTTGTGGCTGATGTAGAGGATGCTGCACCCTTCGGCGGCGAGGCGGCGGAGCATGGCGAACAGGCCCTCGACCTCCTGCGGCGTCAGCACCGAGGTGGGTTCGTCGAGGATCAGGAGGCGCGGCTCCTGCAACAGGCAGCGCAGGATTTCGACGCGCTGGCGCTCGCCGACCGAGAGGTGGTGGACGTGGCGGGCCGGATCGACGGCCAGACCATAGCGGGCGGCGACGCTGGCGATGCGGGCGGCGAGTGCCGGCAGTTTCTCGCGCGTGCCGAGGCCGAGGGCGATGTTCTCGGCGACGGTCAGCGTTTCGAACAAGGAGAAATGCTGGAACACCATGCCGATGCCGAGCCGGCGGGCGGCGTTCGGGTCGGCCACCGTGACCGGGCGGCCTTCCCACCGGATTTCACCGGCGTCGGGCTGGACGACGCCGTAGATGATTTTCACCAGGGTTGACTTGCCGGCGCCGTTCTCGCCGAGCAGGGCATGGATTGCGCCGGGTGCGACCACGAGATCGACGCCGTCATTGGCCCGCATGGCGCCGTAGCACTTGGTGATGCCGCGGAGTTCGAGCCGGGGGATGTCGAGGGGTGGAGTCACCATAAGCCACCGATACCAGCGGAGCGATGGCGGGGAAATGGGCCTTCGCGACTTGCAATGGCCGAATAGTACGGCATCATGGGTGGGCAATCAGATCGATTAGGAGGAAACCCGCATGGCTTTGTCCGTTATCGGCGCCGGCTTCGGCCGCACCGGAACCGCTTCACTCAAGCTTGCGCTCGAACAACTCGGCTGCGGCCCCTGCCACCATATGGAGGAGGTGCTAAAAAATCCGGCGCAACTGCCGCTGTGGCAGGACGCCGCGGCCGGCCGGGCGGTCGACTGGGAGCAGGTATTCGCCGGCTATGGGTCGATGGTGGACTGGCCGGGCGCGCATTTCTGGCGCGAACTCGCTGATCGCTATCCGGCAGGGAAGGTGCTGCTCTCCGTGCGCCCGGAGGAGATCTGGTGGAAGAGTTTCGCCGGCACCATCAACGTCCTGCTGCAGACCCCTGCGGCGATCCCGGTGCCGCATATCCGCGCCACCGTGACGATGGCGGCCGAGCTGATCGCCCGGCAAACCTTCCGGGGCGCGACCGACAAGCCGTCGATCCTGTCGGCCTATCGCCGGCGCATCGAGGAGGTGCGCGCGGCGATCGCGCCGGAGCGGCTGCTGGTGTTCGATGTGGCCGAGGGCTGGGCGCCGTTGTGCGGATTTCTCGGCGTGCCCGTTCCGCCGACAGCGTTTCCGCGCGTCAATTCGACCGAGGAATTCTGGGCGCGTATTCGCGGCGGTGGATAGCGCGCAGCAGTGAGGAGGGCGCGGCTGGGCTGGGCGCGGCATCTATTCCTTCACGGCGCCAGTCAGGCTGGAGACGTAGTATTCGACAAAGAACATGTAGAAGATCGCGACCGGCAGCGAGCCAAGCAGCGCGCCGGCCATCAAGGCGCCCCAGTGGTAGACGTCGCCCGAGACGAGTTCGGTCAGGATGGCCACCGGCACGGTTTTCTTTTCCGTCGAGGAAATGAAAGCCAGCGCATAGATGAACTCATTCCACGACAGGGTGAAGGCGAAGATGCCGGCGGAGATCAGGCCGGGGACGGCGAGCGGCAGGGTGATGCGACGCAGGATTTGCAGGCGCGAGGCGCCGTCGATCAGCGCGCATTCCTCAAGCTCGTAGGGGATGGATTTGAAATAGCCGATCAGCAGCCAGGTGCAGAACGGCACCAGGAAGGTCGGGTAGGTCAGCACCAGGGCGTAGGGCGTGTCGAACAGGCCGAGCTGATAGACGACCTGGGCGAGCGGGATGAACAGGATCGAAGGTGGCACGAGATAGGCCGCGTAGATGGCCAGGCCCACATAGTCGGAGCCGCGGAAGCGCAGGCGCTGGATGGCGTAGGCGGCGAGCACGCTGGCGACCAGCGACAGCACGGTGGAGCCGACCGCGATGCCCATCGTGGTGACGAGCCAGTGCGGGTAGTCGGTGTCGAACAGCAGCTTCTTGATGTTCGCCAGGGTCGGCGAATTCACCCAGAACGGGTTGTTGTCCTTGTAGTTCAGAAGTTCCACATCCGGTTTGAACGTGGTGATCGTCATCCAGTAGAACGGGAACAGCAGGACGATGAGGAAAATCACCAGCGGGATATAGACTGTGACAATGCGGCGGGCCCGACTGTCCCACGACATCAGCTGCGGGCCGTCGGCCTCGGTGACCGCGGGTTGTTCGGCGGTGGTGCCGGTGGCTGCGTTAGTCATTATCGTCGGATCCTTGCTGCCACTTGCGCCGTCCGAGAGCGTAATAGCTGAACAGCGTCGCGAAGACGAGGAAGGGGATCATGGCGACCGCGATGGCCGCTCCCTCGCCGAGTTGTGCGCCGGGGATGCCGCGCTGGAAGGCGAGGGTCGCCATCAGATGGGTGGCGTTGATCGGGCCGCCGCGGGTGATGGCGTAGACGAGCTGGAAATCGGTAAAGGTGAAGAGCACCGAGAAGGTCATCACGATCGCCAGGATCGGCATCAGCAGCGGCGAGGTGATGTGGCGGAAGCTCTGCCAGGGCGAGGCGCCATCGAGCAGGGCGGCCTCATAGAGCGAGGGCGAAATGGTTTGCAGCCCGGCCAGCAGAGTGATCGCCACGAACGGAATGCCGCGCCAGATGTTGGCGACGATGAGCGACCAGCGGGCGGCCCAGGGGGTGCCGAGGAAGTCGATGTATTTGTCCAGGATGCCGAGCTTGTCGACCAGGACGTAGGAGATGATCGAGAACTGCGGATCGTAGATCCACCAGAAGGCGATCGCCGACAGCACGGTGGGGACGATGTAGGGCAGCAGGATGATGGCGCGGATGACGGACTTGAACGGGAGGTTGTGGTTCAGCAGCAAGGCGAGCCACAGGCCGAGGCCGAATTTCCCAATCGTTGCCACAATCGTATAGAACATCGTGTTCCACACCGAATTGATGAAGATCGGGTCATCCATCAGATAGATGAAATTCTCGAGCCCGACCCATTCGCCGTTGCCACCGATTTCGGTGTCGGTGAACGCAAGGTAGATGCCCAGACCGAGCGGATAGGTAAGGAACGCCAGCAGCAGGCCGACGGCAGGCAGCAGGCAGATGAAGATCAGGAAAGGCTTGTAATCGAACAGCCGCGCCAGCCAACTCGGCTCGCTGCGTTTCGCCACCCAGGTTGTCGCGTCCATAGCCTGCCTTTCCGATACTCTATCCAAACCGGTAGCCGGCGGGCCGAAGCCCGCCGGCGTCCGTCAGCTCAAGCCTTGCGGTAGATGCGCGTGAGGCGGCGCTCGGCTTCCTTGGCGGCGTCCTGCGGCGTGGCCTGGCCGGCGCAAACGGCCGCGACCATCTGCACAAGCACGTATTCGGCCGAAACCGCACCGGAGGCGGCCGAGATCGGGCCCTTGTAGCCGTCCCAGAACGGCATTTTCTGCGCGTCGCGGAAGGGCAGGATCTTCGGGTCCTGGGTCCAGGCGTCCGACTGGTCGAAAGCGAGCAGCGGGTGCGCCCAGTAGCCGAGGCACTTGGTCAGCCAGGGGTCGTACTGCTCGACTTCCATCATGAAGCGGAGGTATTCCTTGCCGGCGTTCGGGAACTTCGTGTGCTTGAAGATCATCGCGTTCAGCGTGTTGGCCGATTCCGGATACAGCTTGCCCTTGGCTCCGGGCAGGCGGGCGTGCTCGGTGTCGGCAGCGATGCGCGCGGTTTTCGGATCGTTCTTGAGCACGAAGTAGATCGACACACCGTTGTTGGTGAGGCTGATTTCCTCGGCGATGAAGGCTTTGTTGTTCGAAGGGTCGAGCCAGGACAGCGTGCCGGGAATGAAGGTCTTGTAGAGCTCGGCCGAGTACTTCAACGCCTCGATCGTCTCCTTGCTGTTGATCTTGACAGCACCCTTCTCATCGACCGCGTAGGCGCCATGCGACCACAGCAGCCAGGTGGCGGTGCCGTTGCCGTCGCCGACGGCGTTGCCGAGCGCGAAGCCGGTGGGGTGGCCGTTCTTCTGCAGCTTGCGGCTGAGATCGAGGAACTTGTCCATCTCGTTGGGGATGCTGCTGTAGCCGGCCTCGCCGACCCAGGACTTGCGATAGGTCATCGCGCCGCCGCCGCAGCCCATCGGGATCGACAGCCATTGGTTGGTGCCGAACTTCTTGCCGTAACGCTCGGGCAGCACGCCCCAGCCGCCGTATTTCTTGCCGAGGTATTCGGCGACCGCGGTCATGTCGAGAATCTTGTCGGCATACAGATGCGGATCGGCTGCCCAGCCGGCGACCACGTCCGGCCCGGCGCCGGTGCGCGCGGCGACGGCGACCTGGGCGCGGATGTCTTCCCAGCCGACGAAATCGGTGCGCACGGCAACGCCGGTCGCCTTGGTGAATTTCGCCGTGTTTTCGTTCCAGATGGTCTCATCGGGATCGACGAACTTGGATGGGCGGATGACGCGCAGGGTGGCGCCGGCCTCGATCGGCTGCTTCGGCGGCTCGACCTTGACGATGGGAATGGCGGATGCCGCCGGGCTGCTGTCAAGCGTGGCGGCGGCGAGTGCGGTGCCTCCGACAACGAACGAGTCGCGACGCGTAAAGCCTGTCATGGTCTAGACCTCCCGAAAATGCGGCGGTGCGGCCGCTTGTTGCACGCTGTAGGCGCCGGCAGGCTCAGAAGCCGCTCAATTCAGGCGAGCCCCGGTCGCCTCGTCGAACAGATGAACCAGGCTGGTATCGGGCGTGACATGCAGCGCCTCGCCGGGGCGCGACAGCACGCGCTCGCGGAAGGCACCGACCATCTTGGTTTCGCCGAGCATCTTGGCGTCCCCAAGCTTCATGATCACCTGGGTTTCCGACCCGGTCGGCTCGGTGACCATGATGGTCGCCGCGATGCCGGCCGCGTCCAGTTTCAGATGCTCGGGGCGGATGCCATAGACGACCGGCTTGCCCTCGGAGGCAGCACCGCCGGGGGGCAGCGGCAGGGTGACGGAGCCGGACCGAAAGACGCCACCTTCGATGCGGCCACAAATGAAATTCATCGCCGGCGAGCCGATGAAGCCGGCCACGAACAGGTTGGCCGGGCGGTCGTAGAGGTCGAGTGGGGCGCCAAACTGCTCGACGTTGCCGGCATTCATCACCACGATCTTGTCGGCCATCGTCATCGCCTCGATCTGGTCGTGGGTGACGTAGACGGTGGTGGTTTTCAGGCGCTGGTGAAGGTCCTTGATCTCGGCGCGCATGGCCACCCGCAGCTTGGCGTCGAGGTTGGAGAGCGGCTCGTCGAACAGGAACACCTGCGGGTCGCGCACGATGGCGCGGCCCATGGCGACGCGCTGGCGCTGGCCGCCCGAGAGCTGGCGCGGATAGCGTTCGAGGTAGGGCGCGAGGCCGAGAATGTCGGCGGCGCGGCCGACCTTCTCGTCGATCACCGCTTTCGGCGCCTTGGCCAGCAGCAGCGAGAAAGCCATGTTGTCGCGCACGGTCATGTGCGGATAGAGCGCGTAGTTCTGGAACACCATCGCAATGTCGCGCTCTTTCGGGGCGACGTTGTTGACCACGCGATCGCCGATGGCGATGTCGCCGCGGGTGATGTTTTCCAGCCCCGCGATCATGCGCAGCAGGGTGGACTTGCCGCAGCCGGACGGGCCGACGAGGATGACGAACTCGCCATCGGCGACTTCGACGTTGACGCCGTGCAGCACCTCATGGGGGCCGAACGCCTTGCGGACCGAGCGGATCGAAACTGTAGCCATCGGCCTTGCGTGCCTTCCCGTGGAGTTCTGAGGCCTTGCGGCCGCTTATCGCCACGATAGGGGAAAGGCGCGCAGTTTGCCAATGGGTTGAACGGCGCCAGCCGCTGATTTGTCCGGGCGGCGTGATCTGGGTCAATGCGTGCGCCGTCGGAAGGTGTCATGTAATCATTTGGTACGAAGCGGATCGAGGTGACGATGGCAGAGCATGGCGACCCACCAGCGCTTGGCGTGGGCGTCGATATGCCCGCGCGGACCGGCGCGATGGTGACGACAGGCGGGCCGGGTGGAGAGGCGCCGCGGGGCGCATCGGTGGTGATCGACGCCGGGGTTGTGCCTGCGCGGCGCGGCCTGTGGCTCGCATTGGCCGTGGTCCTGGCGGCGGCGATCGGCGGCGGTTGGTTCATCTGGGAGCGGCCACTGGCCGTGCGGATGGCCGTGGTGACGCGCGGTGCGGCGATCGAGGCGGTCTATGCAACGGGGGTGGTCGAGGCGATCACCCATGCGCGCGTCGGCACGACGGTGGCGGGGCGCGTGGTCGAGATTGCGGTGGAGGAGGGCGACGCGGTGGCCGCAGGGGCGCTGCTGGCGCGGCTCGACGATCGCCAGGCGCGGCAGCGGCAGGAGGACGCGCAGGCACGGCTGGCCTTCGCCGAACAGGAGTTGCGGCGCGGGCAAACTCTGCTCGCAACCGGCGCGCGGCCGCTGGCGCAGGTGCAGCAGAGCATGCGCGAGCGTGACCAGGCGGCGGCGGGGGTCGAACTCGCGACGCGTCAGATCGAGGACTATCGCATCGTCGCGCCGTTCGCCGGCACCGTCATGCGCCGCCTCGTGCAGGCGGGCGAAACGCTGGCGGCGAATGCGGCGTTGCTCGAACTGGCGGCGCCGGCGCCGCTGCGGGTGGCGGCGGATGTCGACGAGCGCGAGATCGCGCAGCTTCGCATCGGGCAGGCGGTGGCGATCCATGCCGATGCGTTTCCGGGCCGGGCCTTCACCGCCGCGGTGACCAATATTCGCCGCGAGGGCAACAGCGCGACGCGGACGTTTCGCGTCGAGGTGGATTTGCCCGCTGACAACCGTTCCGGAGACGGACTGCTGATCGGCATGACGGTCGATGTGAACATCGTCGTCGCCGAAAGGGCGAACGCGCTGCTGGTGCCCGCCGCGGCGCTGCGTCACGATCCGCCGGCGGGCGGACGGGCCGGGCCGGCCTGGGTGTTCGCGGTGGTCGACGGCCGGACGCGCCGCGTGGCGGTGACGACCGGGGCGATGGGTGCGGACGCGGTCGAGGTGACCGGCGGGCTTGATCCGGACAGCACGGTGGTCGCCGACGGCGCGGCCCGGCTGCGCGAAGGCCAGCGGGTGCGCCGCCAGCCATGACGCCCCCCCGATGATGCCACTCCCGCTGGCGATCGCATTCGGCCATCTGCGCAGCCGGATGCGGCAGAGTCTCGTCTCCGTGCTCGGTGTGACCCTCGGCGTCGGCGTGTTCATTTCGATCACCGGCATGATGCAGGGCTTCCAGGATTATTTTCGCGCCCAGATCATCGAGGCCAATCCGCATATCGTGATCTCCGACGAGGTGCGCCAGCCCGGCCGCCAGCCGCTCGAAATCCTGCGCCCCGGCGATGCCGTCACAATCCGCCGCATCCTGCCGCGCGACCCCGTGCGCGGCATCGCCAATGCCGGGGCGATGCTGGCGGCCCTGGCGCGGATGGACGGCGTCGCGGCGGCGCCGACCCTGCGCGGACAGATGATCCTGCGCCGGGCCGGGCGGGACTATGCGGTGGCGGCGCAGGGCATCGATCCGCCGCGCGAGGCGCTGGTGGCGAACCTCGCGCGCGACATGGTGAAGGGCAGCCTCGATGCTCTCACCGCGCGGCCTGACGGGGTGATCATCGGCGCGGCGCTGGCAGCGAAGATGGGCGCCGATATCGGCGACACGCTGGCGGCGGCGACGGCGGCGGGGGGCGAGACGGCATTACGGGTGGTCGGCATCTTCAGCACCGGCATGGAGGCGGCCGATACCAGCCAGGTCTTTGTGGCGCTGGCCAAGCAGCAATCGATGCAGGCGCGGCCGCGGGTCGTCAACGAGATCCATATCCGCCTTGCCGATATCACCCGATCGATCGCCATGGCCGCGCTGATCGAGGGGCGCTGGGGTTACAAGACCGCGCCGTGGGAGGAGACCTATTCTCGCATTCTTGCAGTGTTCATCTTGCAGAACGCGATCATCTACTCCTCCACGGGGGCGATATTGGTGGTCGCGGGGTTCGGCATTTTCAACGTGATCTCGACCGTCGTGCTGGAGAAACGCCGCGATATCGCCATTCTCCGGGCGATCGGCATGGGACCGGGCGACGTCGTGCTGATTTTCGTGGCCGAGGGGATCGTCGTCGGCGTGCTCGGGGTGATCGCGGGATCGCTGCTGGGGTGGGGCATCTCCAACGCGCTGCGGCTGGTGCCGGCGCCGGGCAGCACCACGCCGGGAGACGTGCTGCGGGTCGCAGATTCGGCGTGGACCTATGGATTGGCCAGCGGCATCGCGCTGGCGGCGGCGGTGGGGGCGGCCTGGTTGCCGGCGCGCAAGGCGGCGGGGACCGATCCACTGACCATCATCCGCGGGGCGACGTGATTTGAACGCCGCGGAACTGCGCACGACCGGCCTCACCCGCATCCTGCCGGGGCCGATTCCGGTGACCCTGGTGGCCGACGTGGAGCTGCGCTTTCCGGCCGGCGGTTTCACCGTCATCACCGGGCCGTCCGGCTCCGGCAAGTCCTCGCTGCTCTACCTGCTCGGACTGCTCGACCCGCCGACCGCCGGCGAGGTGTGGGTGGACGGGCAGCCGACTTCGGGCCTGGACGATGCCGCCCGCACCCGGCTGCGGCTGGAGCATTTCGGCTTCGTGTTCCAGTTCCATTTTCTGCTGCCCGAGTTCACCGTGCTCGACAACGTGCTGCTGCCGATGCGCCAGCTGGGAAAGCTCCGGCCGGCGGAGATGCGCGCCCATGCGATGGACCTGCTGGCCGCCCTCGACATGACCGCCTCCGCCCATAAGCGGCCCGATGCGCTGTCGGGCGGGCAGCGCCAGCGCACCGCCGTCGCCCGCGCGTTGGCCAATGATCCCGCCTATGTGCTGGCCGACGAACCCACCGGTTCGCTCGACACCCGCAACGCCGCGGCCGTGTTCGCCATGCTCGCGGCGATGGCGCGGGACGGGCGCACGGTCATCGCGGTGACCCACGACGAGGGCTTCGCGGCGACCGCCGAGCGACGGGTGCGTCTGGTGGACGGGCGGGTGGTTTCCGATACCGAAAATCAGTCAATCGCCGGCAGCGTCCTGAGATAGGCGATCAGGGCCGCCATGTCGTCGGGCGCGATGCCGGCGTAATAGGCGAACCCCATCGGCGGGAACAGCTTGCGCGTGGCCGCGGCGGCGCCCACTCTTTGCCGACACAAAAACGCCGGGAGAGTTGTTTTGGCCGACCTTCAGGAAATCCGCACCAGGCTGTTCGCCTCGCTGCTGTCCGACGTGCTGGACGCGCTCGGGTACATGAACCAGGCCATGCCGCCCACCATCCGCCCGCTCGATGACGCCTCGGTGATGGTCGGGCGCGCACGGACGGCGCTGTTCATGGATGTGTACGAGGTGACCGAGGGCGAGAACCCGTACGAGAAGGAGATCGCACTGATCGACAGCCTGCAACCGGGCCAGATCCCGGTGTTCTCCTGCGGCAAGACCGGGCGGATCGCCCCATGGGGCGAGCTGCTGAGCACCGCCTCCAACGTGCGCGGCGCCGCCGGCGCGCTGATGGACGGCCTGGTGCGGGATATCCGCGCCATCCGCGAGATGGGCTTCCCGGTGTTCCACGGTGGCATCGGCCCGCTCGACAGCAAGGGCCGGGGAAAAATCATGGCCGTCGATGTGCCGATCGAGTGCGCCGGCGTGCGCGTGTGCCCGGGCGACCTGATCTTCGGCGACGCCGACGGCGTGGTGGTGGTGCCGCAGGCGATCGAGGCCGAGGTGCTGGCGGCGGCGTTCGAGAAGCTGAAGGGGGAGAAGAGCACGCTGGCCGATTTGCGGGCGGGCATCTCGCTCGGCGAGGTTTTTGCGAAATACGGGATTCTCTAACAGGGGCGTGCCATGCGCATCACCGCCATCGAAACATTCCGCGCCGATTTCCATGACAATCTCATCTGGGTGCACGTCGAAACCGATGCCGGTCTGACCGGGCTGGGGGAGACGTTCTTCTTCCCCTCCGCCGTCGAGGCGCATCTGCACGACGTGGTGGCGCCGCTGCTGATCGGGGCGGATGCGACGCGGGTGGCGCACTGGAATGCCACCCTCATGCGCCAACCCGTGGGCTACGCGAGTTCCGGCACCGAAATGCGCGCCGCCTCCGCCATCGATATCGCGCTGTGGGACTTGCTGGGGCAGGCCGCGGGAATGCCCATCCACCGCCTCCTCGGCGGCCTCGCGCGCGAGAAAATCCGCATCTACAACACCTGCGCCGGGCCGCATTACGTCACCCGCGCGCGCGGCGGGATCAGGAACTCGTTCGGCATGGAGGGCAGCGAAGGCGACCGCTACGACGACCTGCGCGGCTTCCTCGAACGCCCGGCAGACCTCGCGCGCGATCTGCTCGCCGAGGGCATCACGGGCATGAAAATCTGGCCGTTCGATTTCGCCGCCGAAGCGAACGGGCGAATGTCGATCACCACCGCACAAATCGAGGATGCCTGCCGCCCCTTCCGCCTGATCCGCGAGGCCGTCGGGCGGCAGATGGACCTGATGGTGGAACTGCACTCGATGTGGGACATCGAAAGTGCGAAACGCATCTTCCGTGCCCTCGAACCGCTCGAACCCGCCTGGTTCGAAGACCCGATCCGCATGGACGACGCCGAGGGGCTGGCCGAACTCGCCCGCTTCACGCGCATCCCGATCCTCGCCTCCGAAACGACCGCGCCGAAGGAAAGCTTTCGCCGGCTGCTGGAACAACGCGCCGTCGGCATCGTCTCGTTCGACGCCGGATGGTGCGGCGGTATCTCCGAAGCCCAGAAAATCATCGCCCTCGCCGACTCCTGGCAAATCCCCATCGCCCCCCATGACTGCACCGGCCCGGTCGGCTTCGTCGCCGGCACACACCTGTCGATCAGCGCCCGCAACGCCATGATCCAGGAGACGGTGCGCGCCTATACACGCGGATGGTACAACGACGTGGTCAGCGCATTGCCGCCGATCAGCAACGGGTATCTGACGCCACTGATGGGGCCAGGACTCGGCCTGGCACTGCGCCCGGAGTTCCTGGCGCGCAGCGATGTCAGGCGGCGGAGGTCAGCGTAAGAGAAGCCTCCGGCGGCAAAGGGCCGAGGGCCCTTTGAACCCCCCGACTACTGGCGCCGCAGGCCATCGACATCTCGGACCGCATTGCGATCGCGCGGGAGTTTGGGCTTCGCCAGTGAATGCGGCGAGATCGCGGGGGCTCACCCGAAGGCCGGCCGTCCAGCCGCGAGCAGTCCGGGGTTCCAAGGGCCACGGCCCTTGGCCGCCGGAGGCGCGCTACCCTATCTCAGAGGCCGGAACGAGTTCCCAAGCCGGCGCGGCCGGGCGGCAGAAGAAGGGCATCGCGTTGGCCGTGCGGACGTTGGCTTCGAGGCCCATTTCGGCGCGCAGGGCGCGGAACAGGGCGCCGTGGGCGACGACGAGGACGGGGGCCGGTTGTGCGAGGGCGCGGTTGATCGCGGCGACGGCGCGGGCGCGCAGGGCGGCGAAGGTTTCGGCGTTTTCGGGGGTGGAGTGGCCGGCCACCCAGTCGCTGAACCATTCCGACATTGGTTGGCCTTCCTGCACGCCGAAGGAGACTTCGCGCAGGCCTTCGTCGAGGCTGACCGAGAGGCCGACGGTGTTGGCGAAGGCCAGTGCCGTGTCGTGGGCGCGGGAGAGTGGGCTGCTGATGATGGTGGTGATGCCGCGGTGGCGCAGCATGTCGGCGGCGGCGACGGCCTGGGCGCGGCCGGTGGCGTTCAGCGGGATGTCGATATTGCCCTGGCTGAGGTGCTGGGCGTTCCAGTCGGTTTCGCCATGGCGGAGGAACCAGAATGCGCGCGGCAGGAGGGAGACGGTCATCGGCGCGTTCCTCAATCCCACAGCGAACTGACGGAACTCTCGTCGCTGATCCGGCGGATCGCCTCCGCGAGCAGGGGGGCGATGGAGACTTGGCGGATGTTGCTGGCGAGACGGACGGCTTCGGTGGCGAGGATGCTGTCGGTGATCGTCATCATTTCGATCGGGCTGGCGGAGATGCGCGCGACGGCGCCGCCGGAGAGCACGCCGTGGGTGGTGTAGACGCTGGCGGATTTGGCGCCGTTCTCGATCAGGGCGGCCGCGGCGTTGCAGAGGGTGCCGCCGGAATCGACGATGTCGTCGACGATGATGCAGTCGCGGCCATCGACTTCGCCGATGACGTTCATGACTTCGGAAACGCCGGCGCGTTCGCGGCGTTTGTCGATAATAGCGAGGTCGCAGTTGAGGCGCGTCGCGATGGCGCGGGCGCGAACGACGCCGCCGACGTCCGGCGACACGATCATCAGGTCACGCCCGGCGTAGTTTTCCTGGATGTGGCGGCTGAACAGGGGGGCGGCGAACATGTTGTCGACGGGGATGTCGAAGAAGCCCTGGATTTGGGCGGCGTGCAGATCCATCGTCAGGACGCGGTTGGCGCCGGCTTCGGTGATGAGGTTGGCGACGAGCTTGGCGCTGATCGGCGTGCGTGGGCCGCTTTTGCGGTCCTGCCTGGCGTAGCCGAAATAGGGCAGCACGGCGGTGATGCGGCGGGCCGAGGCGCGGCGCAGGGCGTCGAGCGTGATCAGCAGTTCCATCTGATTGTCGTTGGCGGGGTAGGAGG
Source organism: Rhodospirillales bacterium (assembly GCA_043744375.1). Taxonomy (GTDB): domain Bacteria; phylum Pseudomonadota; class Alphaproteobacteria; order Acetobacterales; family Acetobacteraceae; genus CAIYPH01. Next base: position 14,759 of record JAYTUU010000158.1, read on the forward strand.
TGGACTGGACGACGAACACGTCCTCGCCGCGGATGTTCTCGTGGATTTCGACGAACACCTCCATATCGGCGAACCGGCGCACGGAGGCGCGGGTCAGCGGTACGCTCAGCGCGGCGGCGACCGCCTCGGCGAGCGGGCGGTTGCTGTTGCAGGCAACGATCTTCATCGGCGGCATTCCGGGCTGGGGACGAGCGCGTGCCTTCTAGCAACGTGGCTCTCCCCTGTCCATGAACACCGACCGGGACTCATCTACCGGCGCGCGCCGATGCGGTTGGCGATGACGTCGCGCACGCCGCCGGCGGCTTCCTCGGCGACCACGAGCGCGACATCGCCCCAGTGCAGATCGAGCAGGCCGCGCTGGATTTCGTTGAGCTGGACCACCCGCCCCACCTCGCTGCCGGCCGCATCCTTGATGATCCACTGGATTTCGACGCGCTGCTTGCCGGCGCCGGCGGGAGCGACGACGACATCACCGGCGAGCAGGAAATCGGCGCCGGTTGGGCTGCTGTAGAGTTCCTGCCCGGCCTTGACGAGGGCCACGCGCATGTTCTGGGCGAGTGCCGCATTGCCATCGCCAGGCGCGCCGGTGACGCCGCTGAAGGCCAGGCGGGGGGCGCGGTTGATCAGGCTGCTGGGGTCGGACTGACGGCGCGCGGCCTCGATTCGGCTGAGCAACGCGGCCACGCGGGGCACCGCGACAGCGGCGGCGCGGCGCAGCATCGGCGTGCCCGCCTGCGTCCATTCGGCGGCGGGCACGGGCAGGCCCTCGGTGAGGCCCTGCTGTTCGCCCGCGGGGTCGAGCACGCGATAGCTTGGCACCGCCGCGCCGTCGCGCAGTTCGACGGTGATGGCGAGGCGCCAGTCGCCACGATGCGGCGGGCCGGCGACGGCGGGGATTTCGGCCTCAAGCAGGCCTCCGGCGATGGCGCCCGCGAGCACGGCGGCTTCGGCAGGGCCAAGGAAGGCCGCATCGGGCGGTGGCACGGCGAGGCGGGCCGGCGGCGGGCGGGCGAGGCGGGCGGCATTGCTGCCTGGGTTGCCCTCGAACGGTCGCGGCAACGCGCCGCAGGCGGCGAGCAGCGCGATCAGCAACAGGCCGAGCAGCCTAGAGAACACAGCTTGCCAGGGCCGCAAGCACGAGCAGGACGATGAACTGGACGATGTAGGGCATGGTGCGATCATCCGAGGGTGATGACCGAGATCTGGTGGCCGATCGGCCCGCCGCCGGCCACGGTGCGGCGGCGGTGGCTGAAAAAATTGTCCGACTCGGCCAGCGTGTCCTGGCCGGTGACGGAGACGCGGCCGAGTCGGGCATCGTTGAGGCGGGCGGCGCAGTAGCCGGCGAGGTCGAACTGCCAGCGGTCCGGCTGGGCGCCATCGATGAAGAAGCGGGCGTTGGCCGGGTCGCGCGCCAGCACGCGGTCACGCAGATCGGCGGCGACTTCGTACGAAGACTGCCCGATGCACGGGCCGACCGCGGCGGCGATACCCGCGCGCGTCGCACCAATGGCAACCATGGCGGCGACGGTTGCTTCAAGCACGCCATCGACCGCGCCGCGCCAGCCGGCATGGGCGGCGCCGATCACGCCCGCGGTGGCGTCGGCGAACAGCACGGGCGCGCAATCGGCGGTGACAATGCCAAGCGCCACACCGGGACGGTCGGTGACGGCCGCATCCGCGCGCGGGCCTTCGCCGGGGCGCCAGGGGGCGAGCACGCGCACCACGGCGGGGCCGTGGACCTGGGTGAGGCCGACCAGCCTATCCGGGTCGGCGCCGAGCGCACGGGCGGCACGGGCGCGGTTTTCCAGGATGCTTTCGCGAATATCGTTGCCGGATAGGCTGCAATTCAGGCTGGCGTACGGGCCTTCGGACACGCCGCCATGGCGGGTGAAGAAGCCGTGCGGCATCGGCAGGTCGGCGGGAATGAAGAGTGCGGTCATGGCTCGAAACCAGGAGGGGTGGGCAGGCCAGGGTGGCAAACCGCCAGCACCTTGAACAGCCGTCCCATGCGGTCGGGCTCGATAAGCCGGCTGGCAGCCTCCATCAAGGCCGCGCCGCGGGCCAGTGGCTGGGTGCGCGCCAGGGCGCCTGAACGCTGCACGAGGCCGAGACGGGTGAGGAAAACACCCTGCGGCAGCGGGCCATGAACCGCCGCACCGGCAGCACGGGCGGCGGTGGCGAGGGCCTGGAAATCGACATGGGCGGTGAGGTCGGCGGTGCCGGGATCGACCAGCGGGTCCGTGGCCTGGCCACGGCGCAGGGCCTGCAGCGAGTCGCCCGGCGCCGACTCGGCGGGGCCGTAGTCGATCAGCAGCATGGCGCCACCCGTGGCCGCGATACGGGCGGCGAGGCGCGCAACGAAGGCGGCCGCGGCGTCGTTGATCTCCACGGTCTCGCCGTCATCGGCGACCCGGGCCGGGCCATCGGACGGTTGCGCGACGAACACGCCGTTCACCACATAACGCTCCGTCCAACCGCCGGCGTGGCGGACGAACTGGCGGATCGGCAAGGCGTCGAGGAACTCGTTGGCGAGCAGCAGCAGCGGGCCCGGCGGAAGCGTGCCGATGTCGTCGTGCCATGTCGCGTCCGGCAGAAGCGCCGCCTGGAGCGCACGCAATCGCGGCGAGGTCTCGACCAGATGCAGCCGGCGCGCGGCAGCGAACGCAGGCACCATGCGTCCCGTCGCCCGCATCGCATCGGCCATCAACGTGCCGCGCCCCGGCCCGGCCTCGGCGAAAATAACCGGATCGGGCGATCCCATCATCTGCCACACCACCGCCGCCCACAGGCCGAGCACCTCGCCGAAGGCCTGGCTGATCTCGGGCGACGTGGTGAAGTCGGCGAACGGGTCGTGCGTGGCATAATAGGCGGTGTTGGCGCGCGCCATGAAGGTGTCGAGGCGCTCCAGGTCAGGAGACAAGTGCGCCTCCGGCGGCAAAGGGGCACGCCCCTTTGATCCCCCCGACTGCTTGCGGCTGGGGCGATGGCCTTCGGGTGACAACGCCGTACTTGCTGGCGCCGCAGGCGATCATCACTGCGAACCAAGCGGCCGGTTGCATGGCTTCGCCAGCGAACCCGGCGAGATCGTACGGCATCAACCGAAGGCCGCTGATCCAGCCGCGAGCAGTACCGGGTTCAAAGGGCCTACGGCCCTTTGCCGGCGGAGCCTTGATTGCCTGCCTGCTCCATTTCAACGTGCGCGAACCATCAGGGCGATGCCGATGGCGAGCATGGGGAGGGAGAGCAGTTGTCCCATGGTGGCGCCGGCGAAGAGGAAGCCGAGGAAGGCGTCGGGTTGGCGGTAGAATTCGCCGATGATGCGGGCGGTGGCGTAGCCGGCGAGGAACAGGCCGGTGAGGAAGCCGTGGCGGCGGCGCAGGTTTTCGCGGTTGCCGGCGATCCATAGGATGGTGAGCAGGATCAGGCCTTCGAGCAGGGCCTGATAGAGTTGGCTGGGGTGGCGCAGGATGGGTCCGCCGCCGGTGGCTTCGAAGCGCATGGCCCAGGGCAGGCCTTCGGGTGCGGCGCGGCCCCAGAGTTCGCCGTTGACGAAGTTGGCGATGCGGCCGAGGCCGAGGCCGATCGGGGCGACCATGGCGATGCGGTCTCCGAAGCCGAGCACGGGGATGTTTTCGCGCCGGCAGAAGATGATGGTGGCGATGGCGACGCCGAGCATGCCGCCATGGAAGGCCATGCCGCCTTGCCAGACGGCGAAGATGTCCAGCGGATTTTCGAGGAATTTGCCGGGCTGGTAGAACAGCACGTAGCCGAGGCGGCCGCCGAGGACGACGCCGAGGGTGGCCCAGGTCAGGTAGTCGTCGCACTGGCGCAGATCGGCGACGGCGGGGGTGCGGGCGGCCAGTGCGCGCAGCAGGCGCCAACCGATCACCAGGCCGCCGATATAGGCGAGCGCGTACCAGCGGATGGCCAGCGGGCCGATCGCGATGATGGTCGAGGCGTCGGGGAACAGGTGGATGCCGAACATGGGGATCAGCGATACGGGTCGGGGGTGTTCAGGAAATCACGCACGTAGCGGGAAATGCCGTCTTCCAGTGTGGTGAACTGGCCCGCGTAGCCGGCGGCGCGCAGGCGGGTCATGTCGGCTTCGGTGTAGGACTGGTATTGGCCGCGCAGGCGTTCGGGCAGGTCGATATACTCGATTTCGGGCGGCGCACCGGCGGCGGCGCAGACGGCGAAAGCGAGGTCGCGGTAGGTGCGGGCACGGCCGGTGCCGAGGTTGAACAGGCCGCTCACCGTGGGCGTGTCGTAGAGCCAGAGCATGACGTCCACGAGGTCGCCGACCCAGATGAAATCCCGTCGCTGGTCGCCGTCCTGCATGCCCGGCTGGTCGGCGCGGAACAGGCGCGGCTTGTGGCCGGCCAGGATGTCGTCGTGCTTGACCTTGACCACCGAGATCATCGATCCCTTGTGGTATTCGTTGGGGCCATAGACGTTGAAGAACTTCAGGCCGACCCATTGCGGCGGACGGCGGTTGCCGGCGGCGACGAGGCGGGCGACCTGGCGGTCGAAGGCGTGCTTGCTCCAGCCGTAGAGGTTGAGCGGCGCGAGGCGGTCCAGCCCCTCCAGCCCGTCGGTGAAGCCGCGCGACCCGTCGCCGTAGGTGGCGGCGGAGGAGGCGTAGATGAAGCGCACACCGCGGGCGGCGCACCACTGCCAGAGCATCAGCGAGAGCGCGACGTTGGTGTCCCAGACGAGGTCGCCGTCATCGGCGGTGGTGCTGCTGATGGCGCCGAGGTGGAAGACGGCGTCGATCGGCGGGTGGCTGGCGAGGAAATCCTCCAGCGCGTCGGGGTGGATCAGGCGCGTCGGCGCGTGATGGGCGAGGTTGCGCCATTTGCCGGCGTTGCGCAGGCGATCGACGATGACGGTTTCCAGCCCGCGGGCGGCGAGGGATGCGTGCAGGTTCGAGCCGATAAAGCCGGCGCCGCCGGTGACCAGGATCATGGCGCTAGCGTATAAGGGTGTGGATGCGCCGAGGGAAGGCGCGGCAACGGCTGTTTTGGCAAGGCACAGATGATGAACGATCGTCCGCGGATTTTCGAGGACCTCGCCGGGATGGCGGGGGGTGCGCTGTCGGCGCTGTCCGGGTTGCGCGACGAGGCGGAGGCGATGGTGCGGGCGCGGGTGGACGAGACGATCCGCCGGCTCGATCTCGTGCGTCGCGAGGAGATGGATGTGGCGATGGAGTTGGCGCGGCGGGCCCGCGAGGGGCAGGAGGCGGCGGAGGCGCGGCTGCCGGTGCTCGAAGCGCGGCTGGCGGTGCTCGAAGCGCGGCTGGTGGCGCTCGAAGGCGCTGCGCGGCAAATCGGCGGCGAACCGGGGATGATCGTCTGATATGCTGCGTTGCAGCATGACGTTTTGGATGAAGTTCTCCCGATAGGCGATTGAGGCCTTGCGGCACGGATTCAACGGCAAGTAGGCTGTCAACGCACGATCCGCTGACCCACGATCCGGTCCATAGCCCTCGGGAGACCTTGCATGTCAGCCCATCTGAGCGCCTACGACGAAACCGCCGCCAATCCGCTCGACGTGATGGAGCAGATCGTCGCCGCCAATGACTGGGCGTTCGACCGCCGCAGCGACGCCGAAATGGCCGCCGAGGCGCCGGGGAAATGGTGCGACTACGGGCTGTATTTCAGCTGGTCGCACGAGATCAGCGCGATGCACTTCACCTGCGCGTTCGACCTGAAAGTGCCGGAAAAGCGCCGCGCTGCGCTGTATGAACTGCTCGCTCTGGCCAATGAACGGCTGTGGATCGGCCATTTCGGCATGGACGCCGAGGACGGCATGCCCGTCTTTCGCCACGCCGTGCTGCTGCGCGGCGCGCCGGGCGCCTCCGCCGAGAGCCTGGAGGACATGATCGACATCGCCATCACCGAGTGCGAGCGCTTCTTCCCCGCCTTCCAGTTCGTGCTGTGGGGCGGCAAGGCACCGGCCGAGGCGCTGCAGGCGGCGATGCTCGAATGCGTGGGTGAGGCATGAGCGCCGCGATTCCGCCGATCCTGCTGGTCGGCCTCGGCAAGATGGGCGGCGCGATGCTGGCCGGCTGGCGCGAGCGTGGACTGGCCGCCGCCGTCGCCGTCGATCCGACGCGCCCGGCCTCCCCCGGCCCCGAGGTCATCGTCGTCGCCGACGCGGCGGACATCCCGGCCGGTTTCACACCCTCCGCCGTGGTGCTGGCGGTCAAGCCGCAAAGTGCCGCCGAGACGCTGCCGCTCTATGCCCGCTTCGCCGGGTCCGCCGTGTTCCTCTCCATCATGGCCGGCCAGACCGTGCGCGGCATGGCCGCCCTGCTCGGCCCGCAAGCCGCCATCGTGCGGGCGATGCCGAATACCCCGGCCGCGATCGGCCAGGGCATCACCGTCGGCACCCCCGGCCCCGGCGTGACGGCGGACCAGAAGGCGCTGTGCGACGCGCTGCTGACCGCCATCGGTGCGGTCGCCTGGGTCGATGACGAAGGATTGATCGATCCGGTGACGGCCGTCTCCGGTGGCGGGCCGGCCTATGTGTTCCTGCTCGCGGAACTGCTCGAAGCCGCCGCCATCGAGCAGGGCATCCCCGCCGATCTCGCCCGCCTGATGGCGCGCCAGACCGTCTCCGGCTCCGGCGCGCTGCTGGCCGCAAGCACCGAGGATGCGGCGATCCTGCGCAAGAACGTCACCAGCCCGAAAGGCACGACGGAGCGCGCGCTGGCGGTGCTGATGGAAAAATCCGCCTGGCCGGACACCATTTCGCGCGCCATCGACGCCGCGACGAAGCGCTCCCGCGAACTGGCTGGATGACAACGGGGCGTCACACCGCCATTCTATCGCCATGGAGCATGCCGAATTTGACCGCGCGCTGATCGCAGCCGCGTTCGCCGAAATCGCCGCCGTCGGGTGGTCGCGGTTCAGCGTCGCCGGCGCAGCGCGCTCCGCCGGGTTGGACCTGGCCCTGGCACGCACGCGATTTCCCTGCCGCGCCACCCTGCTGCTGCGCCTCGGCCGTATCGCCGATACCGCAGCTCTCACCGGCGCCCTCACCGATGGCAGCGTGCGCGACCGCCTGTTCGACATGCTGATGCGCCGGATCGACACACTGCAGGAACACCGCCCCGGCATGCTCGCACTGCTCCGCGCCCTGCCGACCGACCCGGCCACCGCCCTGCTGCTCGCGGTCGCCAGCCGGTCCAGCATGGGCTGGATGCTCGAAGCCGCCGGCGTCAGCGCCACCGGCCCGCTCGGTGAACTCCGGCGCAAAGGGCTGCTGGCGGTGTGGCTGTGGACACTGCGCGCCTGGCAACACGACGAAACTGCCGATCTCGCCGCAACCATGGCCGCGCTCGATCAGGCGCTGGTGCGGGCGGATCAGGCGGCGGCCTGGCTGCGCGGACGGCAAGGGGACAGGGAGCAAGGCTCCGCCGGCGTCGTGCGCAGCGCGCAGTCGCGCGACGGGCCGGTGGCCCTTTGAACCCATTTTTTCTAGCGGCTGGATCAGCGTCCTACGCTTGATCGCTTGCGCCGCAGGCAATTGGCACTCTTGAACACTTGAATGGCGGTCAGTTTGTCTCGGCTTCGCCATCCCTCCCGGCGAGATCGGCGGATCGCATCCGAAGGCCATCGCCCCAACCGCGAGAGGAAATGGGTTCAAAGGGCCCCCGGCCCTTTGCCACCGGAGGTTTGCTTACCCCTTGCTGGCCGCAAACTTTCGTTGCTGCCAGCGGCGGTGTCGCTTAAACGTGGGGATGTCCGCCTAGCGGCGGTGCCCTTGTTTCAGGAGTTCCGTCATGGCCGTTGATCCGAAGAAACCCGATGCGTTCCCCTTCTCGCTGGCGATGGGCCAGGCCAAGCAGGCGGCCGAGGAGTTCACCCGCATGTTCGCCGACATGAAGATGCCGGGGATGGTCGACATGGCCGCCGTGATGGCGGCCCAGAAGCGCAACATGGACGCGTTGTCGGCGGCCAATCGGATTGCGCTGGAGGGTGCGCAGGCGGTGGCGCAGCGGCACATGGAGATCATGCAGCAGACGATGGCGGAGTTGACGGAGACGATGAGTGCGTTGGCCGCCACCGACGCGCCGCAGGCCAAGGCTGCCAAGCAGGCGGAGTTGTTGAAAAAAACCTATGAGCGTGCGGTGTCAAACACGCAGGAGATGTCGGACCTGATCCAGCGTTCCAACGGCGAGGCGGTGGGGCTGCTCAACCAGCGTTTCACCGAGGCGATGGACGAGGTGAAGAACATGATGCAGCAGGACGGCGCGAAGAAATAGGCGTCGTCGGCCGTTCGAGGGCGCCGTGATGCGCCAGTTGTTCCTGCATATCGGTTATCCCAAGACCGGCACGACGAGCGTGCAGCATTTCCTGGCGCAGAACGCGGCGGCGTTGCAGGCGGCGGGGGTGCTGTATCCGCGGGCCGGCCGCATTCCGCATAGCGATGCGCATTATGGGGTGAATTTCGCGCTCGGCATCGCCGACTATGACCGGCCGAAGGATGTCGAAAAATCGGTGACGCTGCGGGAGGATCTGGCGGCGGAGGCGGACGCGGCGGGGTGCGAGAAGATCGTGCTGAGCACGGAGTATCTGGCCACCGCGAACCTGGCGGACAAGGTGCGGTTGCGGGCGTATTTTGCCGACTACGACGTGAAGATCGTCTGCTATCTCCGGCGGCACGATCATATGTTCGAGTCGGCCTATTCGCAGGCGGTGAAGACGGTGGCGAAGCCGCCTTGGACCGACAGCATCGAGGGGTTCGTCCTCTACCACACCGGCATGGGGACGGTTTCGTACGACTATCTCGGCGTGCTCCGGCAATGGGCGCAGCAGTTCGGCAAGGCGGCGGTCCTGGTGCGGCCGTTCGAGCCGGCGCAGAACACGCCGGACGTGTATGCCGATTTCCTTGCCACGATCGGGGTGGCCGACAGCGCGGCCTTTGCGCGCCCGAAGCGGGCCAATCCGTCGATCACGCCGCGCACGGCGGCGGCCATCGGCATGGTCCGGCGCACCGGGCTGGCGGATACGCTGAAGCGCGCGATCATCGGGCATATGATCGTCGCCGATGCGCGCATGGAGGTGCGCCACCGCTATCTGCCGCCGGCGATGTGCGAGGCGCTGGTGCGGCGCTACGAGCCGGTTTATCGCGGCCTGGCGCGCGAGTTTCTCGGCCGCGAGGATGGCGTGTTTTTCCGCGAGCCGGCGCCGAATGCGAAAGATGCGTGGAGCGGCGCGCCGCAGTGGAGTGCGGACGAATTGGCCGAGACAATCCTCAGTGCCATCGCTGGGCGCATCGAGGCACGCCATGGCGGCTGAGATACGCGGCTCCATCGACGGTTTCGAAGGGCTGTACATGGCGGGCTGGGCGATCGCCCAGCCGGACGACCATACCTGCGCAATCGAAATCCGCGATGCCGGCGGGCAGGTGGTGGCGAGCGGACGGGCGACGCAGTCGCGGCCCGATCTGGCGGTGCTCGGCTTCGGGCGGACGTCGTTCGCGTTCCGCATTGCGCTGCGCGAGATCGAGACCGCGGCGCTGTTCACGGTGACGGCGGATGGGCAGGAGTTGCATGGCTCGCCGATCCGGGTGGGGCGGGGGATTTTCGACGGCTTCACCAACGTCGCAAGCGGGCATCTCGATGGCTGGGTGACCGAGCGCGCCGCGGCCGGCGTGCCGCCGGTGATCGAGGTGGTCGATGACCATGGCCGCGTGCTCGGCACGATGACGGCGCGGCGCGATCGCACCGACGAGGACCCGCTCTATGTGCCCTGGCGGTTCTACATGCCAGTGCCCGCCGCCTGCATCGGCCGGCCGGGCATGCGGGTGCATATCCGGGTGAACGGGGTGGCGATCGGTGCACCGCTGGCGATCAGCATGGCGGGGGCGGGGGCGCTGGAGCGCATCACGCCGACGCGCTGCACGGGCTGGCTGGGCATGCGGGAGGCGCCGTACCGGCGCTTCGCGATCGAGGTGTTTCGCGATGGCGTGAAGGTTGGCAGCGGCATGGCCGATCACATGAACGCGCTGGCGGAGGGAGAAACGCCGGGGCGGTGGGATGTCGGGTTCGACATCCCGCTGCGCGAACCTGATCCCGGCGCGCCGGCGGACGGGTTCGCACTATCCGTGCGGTTGGCCGGCAGCGATGTCGAGTTGTTCGGCGGTCCGTTCATCGTCGGCGACCGCGCCGGGTTGATCGCGGCGACGCACAAGGCGGCACGGCTGGCGCATAGTCCGACGCTGGAGCCGGCAACGCAGGCGGTGTTGCAGGCGGCGCTGGCGGCCTATGCGGCGCAGTTGCGGGAGGGCGAGGACCACGCGGCATTGCCGTCGGCGCGGCGGCCGCGGGCCGCGGGCGGGCGGCGGCTCAGCGTGCTGATCCCCGTGTATCGCAACGTCGAGGTGACGCGCGCCTGCATCGACAGCGTGCTGGCGCAGCGTGATCCGGCGCGCGATACGATCGTGCTGGTCAATGACTGTTCGCCCGATGCGGAGATGGCCGGGTTGTTGCAGTCCTATGGTGCGGCCGGCAACGTGGTGGTGCTCAGCAACGCGGAGAATGTCGGCTTCGTGCAGTCGGTCAATCGCGGCCTGGCGGCCTGCACGGTGGGGGACGTGCTGCTGCTGAACTCGGATACGCGGCTGTTCGCCGGCGCCATCGAGGAACTCGTGGCCGTCGCCCATGACGCGCCGGATATCGGCACGGCGACGGCGCTGTCCAACAACGCGACGATCTTCACCTATCCGGCGACCAACGCGCCGGACGAGACGATTGCCGATGTCGGCTGGGAGGAACTGGCCGGGGAGGCGCTGGCGCGGCAGCGCGGCGCAGCGGTGGATGTGCCGACGGCGCATGGCTTCTGCATGCTGATCACGCGGGCCATGCTCGACCGCATCGGCGGGTTCGACGCGGCGTTCGGGCGCGGCTACGGCGAGGAGAATGATTTTTGCCAGCGCGGCGCCGATCTCGGCTTCCGCCATGTCGCGGCGATCGGGGTGTTCGTCGAGCATCGCGAGCGAACGTCGTTCGGGGCCGAGCGGGAGGCGCTGCTGCGCACGAACCTCGCAGTGCTGACCGGGCTGTATCCGGAATACGACGCGGTTGTGGCGGCGCATGAGGCGCGCGATCCGTTGCGGCGGGCGCGCTGGACGCTGCATCGCTATCGCCTGGCGAAGATGCGCGCGTCGACGCCGGGGCGCGCCGTGCTGGTGGTCGGCAACCAGCTTGGCGGCGGCACGGCGCGGGCGGAGCGCGAGATCGAGACCGCAGTCGGCTATGGCGGGGCGATGCGGCTGCGGCTGTCATGCACCCGGTCGGGGGGGGTGGAACTGGCCGTGGATGCGCCGGCGATCACCGCGCGGATTGCGCCGGAGGATTTTGGCGATCTGTTCGGGTTCCTCGATACGTTCGGTATCGACATGGTTTTGGTGCATCATGTGCTCGGATACACGCCCGATTTCATCGCCGCCCTCGGGGCCTTCGCCAGCGGGCGGCGGGCGGTTTGGTATGCGCATGATTTCTATCCGATCTGCCCGCGGGTAACGCTGATCGACGCGACCGGCGGCTATTGCGGTGGCCCGGAAGCGGCGCGCTGCGTCCGCTGCTTCGACCTCGGCGGTGGCCACGAGGCCTCGCGCACCGGGGCACTCACACCCGATGAACACCGCGCGCTGTTCGCCGATCTGCTCGGGCGAATGACGCAGATCGTGGCGCCATCCGAAGACGCCGCCGCGCATCTGCGCGCGGTGCTGCCGGAGGCGCCGATCATCAGCATCGGCCATCCGCATCTCGGCCCCCCCTTCCCTGCCGCGGCGCGCGACGGGACGTGGACGGATATCGCGCTGCTCGGCGCGATCGGGCCGCACAAGGGCTCGGCGGAACTGCTGGCCCTCGCGCGGCGGGCGTCGCTGACGCATCCGGCTCTGCGGTTTCACGTCATCGGCTTCACCGATATCGATGCGCGGCTGGCCGAACTCGATAACGTCTCGATCACCGGGCGTTACGAGGAGGAGGATCTTGCCGGGTTGATCGCGGCCTCCGGCGCGCGGATCGCGCTGTTCCTGCATGTGTGGCCGGAAACCTACTCCTACACCCTCTCCGAAGCCGTCGCGCACGGGCTGATCCCCGTGGTGCCCGATATCGGCGCGCCGGCCGAACGCGTGCGCGCCTGCGGATTCGGCACGGTGTTCCCGCATCCGTTCGACGCTGCGCGGGTGCTCGATACGCTCGCGGGCCTGGCGGAGGGGCGGGTGGCGTTCAGCGTGAACGGGGGAACGCCGGCACGGTTCGATACGCCGGACGCGGCGGGGCGGATCGGGGCGGTGTTCAGCGGCGAAGAGGCAGGGAAGACATCAAGGCTCCGCCGGCAAAGGGCCATTGGCCCTTTGAACCCATGACTGCTTGCGGCTGGATCAATATCGCGCCTGGAGGTCCGGCGAAGCCACTCAAACGGATGGGTTCAAAGGGCCCTCGGCCCCCAGCCGCTTTCGGCACGAAAGCGCGTGCCTGTCGCGGGCTTGCCGCCGGAGGCTTGCGTCTCCTGCCAGAGGATCATCTGCGTCCGCGATGCTTTGCGGGTCATTTCGGTGGGTCCTCGGCGGTCCAGATCGCGTTCTTGATTTTGGCGACGAAGATCGCGTGGGCGGCGAGGGCAGCATCGTCCGGCACGAAAGGGCGCGGTGCGCGTGGGCCTTCGGCGGTGTAGGTGGCGATGGAGAGTGTGCCCTGGTCGTCGGTTGCCAGCGAGAGGCCGCGCTGGCGGCCGCCGGTGAGTTCGACGTAGACCTCGGCGAGGAGTTTGCAGTCCAGCAGCGCGTTGTGGGTGGTGCGTTCGGTGAGGTCGATGGCGAAGCGGCGGCACAGTGCGTCGAGGCTGTTGGGCATGCCGGGGAAGCGGGCCTTGGCCAGGATGAGCGTGTCGACCATGCGGGTGCGGTCGAGTGCCGGGCGTTGGGCGCGGGCTAATTCGGCATCGAGGAAGTTGAAGTCGAACGGGGCGTTGTGGGCGATGAGAGGGCCTTCGCCGAAGAAGTCCAGCAGGTCGTCGAGGATTTCCTCGAAGCGCGGGGCGTCGCGCAGTTTGTCCAGGGTGATGCCGTGGATGCGGACGACCTCCTCGGGCACGTCGCGCTGCGGGTGGATCAGGCGGTGGAAGCTTTTGCCGGTCGGCAGGTCGTTGTCGAGTTCGAGGGCGGCGACTTCGATGACGCGGTCGCCCTTCAGGGGGTCAAGCCCGGTGGTTTCGGTATCAAACAGGACGGAGCGGCTCATTGGTAGATGTCCAGGATGAGGCGCCTCAACGTGCGCAAGGCGTGGAAGCGGGAGAGGCCGGTGCGGACGACGACGTCGGCGTGGCGGCGCTTGGTGGCGTCGGGCATCTGGCGGGCGATGACGGCTTCGATCTGGGCGCGGCTCATGTGGCCGCGCCGGCCGACGCGGTGGATCTGCACGGCGCGCGGGGCGGAGACGACGACGACGAGGTCGACGCGTTTGTGGCCGCCGGTTTCCAGCAGCAGCGGGATGTCGAGCACCACCGCGCGGGCGCCGGCGCGGCGGGCGCGGGCGCGGACGGCGTATTCGGCGACGCGGACCAGCGGATGAACGATGGCTTCGAGCCGTTTCAGCGCGTCGGGCTTGCCCAGCACGGCCTGGCGCAGGGCGGCGCGATCGAGCGTGTTGTGGACGACGGTGCCGGGGAAGGCGGCCTCGATGGCGGGCAGCGCGCGGCCGCCCGGGCCTTGCAGGGCGTGCACGGTGGCGTCGGCGTCGAATACCGGGAAATGCGCGCGGTGGAAGGCCGCGGCGGCGGTGGATTTGCCCATGCCGATGCCGCCGGTCAGGCCAATGATCTTCACGTCGCGGACTCCTGGTTTACGCCGTCACCCTAGGTTTACGCCGTCACATCGTACTTTCACACGACAGGCGCGCCGTGCGAAGCTATGGCGAGGGAGATGAGCATTACCAACGCAGCCACCCAGCGGAGCGCCGGCGCCGATGTCCGCCTGACCAATGTCGCCAGGCGCTGGGGGCCGGTGGCGGCCCTCGACGGCGTGTCGCTGCATGTCGCGGCGGGGAGTTTCTGCGTGCTGCTTGGCCCCTCCGGCTGCGGCAAGACGACGTGCCTGCGCATTGTCGCGGGGCTGGAGCAGGCGAGTTCGGGGACGGTGGAGATCGGCGGGCGGGACGTGACGGCGCTGCCGCCGGCCGAGCGCGGGGTGGCCATGGTGTTCCAGTCCTACGCGCTGTTTCCGCATCTGAATGTGGCGGAGAATATCGTGTTCGGGCTGCGGGCGCGCAGTGTGGCGAAGGCGGACCGGCAGCGGCGGCTCGATCGTGCAATGGAGATTCTGGGCATCGGGCATCTGCTGGCGCGCCGGCCGGGGCAGCTTTCGGGTGGGCAGCAGCAGCGCGTGGCGCTCGGCCGGGCGATCGTGGCGGAGGCGCCGGTGTGTTTGATGGACGAGCCGCTGTCGAACCTCGATGCGCAGTTGCGGGCGGATATGCGGCGCGAGATTCTGGACCTCCAGCGCCGTCTCGGCATCACCATGCTGTATGTGACGCATGACCAGACGGAGGCCATGGGCATGGCCGACCAGGTGGTGCTGCTGCGCGACGGGCATATCGAGCAGGACGCGCCGCCGGCGGAAATCTATGCCACTCCGGCGACCCGGTTTGCGGCGAGCTTCATCGGCACGCCGCCGATGAACCTGCTGACATTGTCCGCGGCCGGAACGCTCCTGGGCAGTGATGGACCGGTGCTGGGGCCGGCGCGGGCTGGGCTGCTCGCGGGCATCCGGCCGGAGGCGCTGCGGATGGGCGCGCGGGGCATTGCCGCCACCGTCACTCATGCGGAATATATGGGCGCCGATACGGTGATTGCCTGCACGGTTGGGGGCGGCGAGCGGCTGCTCGCGCGGCTGCCGGGGCAGGTGAGTTTGCCGGCCGGCGCGGCGGTCAATTTCGATTACGATCCGGCTGATCTGCATCTTTTCGACGCGGCCTCCGGGCGGCGGATTTCGCAACACTCCTGAAACGAGGGTTCCATGCGCTCACCGATCACCACCCGCCGTACCCTGCTTGCCGGCGCCGCGGCCTTGGCTGCTCCCGGCATCGCCGCTGCCCAGGCGGTCACCGAGATAGAGTTCTATTTTCCGGTCGCCGTCGGCGGGCCGATCACCAGGATCGTCGATGGCTATGCGGCGGATTTCATGCGCGAGAATCCGGACGTGAAGGTGAAGCCGGTCTATGCCGGCAGCTACGTGGATACGTTGACCAAGGCGGTGACGGCGACCAAGGCGGGCCAGGGGCCGCAGATGGCCGTGGTGCTGGCGGTCGATGCGTATTCGCTTGTCGATGACGAGTTGATCGTGCCGTTCGATACGATTGCGGCTGGTGATGCCGACCGCGCCTGGCTCGCGAGTTTCTATCCGGCGTTCATGGCGAACGGCACGATCGACGGGCATGTGTGGGGCATTCCGTTCCAGCGTTCGACGATCGTGCTGTACTGGAACAAGGACATCTTCCGCGAGATCGGGCTTGATCCTGACAAGGCGCCGGCGAACTGGGCCGAGCACGCGGCGTTCGCGGAGAAGGCGGTGAAGCGCGAGGGCGACCGGACGACGCGGTGGGGCGTGCAGATCCCGTCATCGGGGTTTCCGTACTGGCTGTACCAGGCGTTCGTTGCCCAGGCCGGGGCCGAGCTTGCGGGCGCCAACGGGACCAAGGTGAACTACAACGATCCAGGTGCCGTCGAGGGTTTGCAGTATTGGCTCGATCTCGCGCACAAGCACAAGGCGCATCCGCCGGGGGTGGTGGAGTGGGGCACCACGCCGCGGGATTTCCTCGAAGGCAAGGTGGCAATGATCTGGCACACCACGGGGAACCTGACGAACATCAAGAACAACGCGAAATTCCCGTTCGGCGTGGCCATGCTGCCGGCCGGCAAGCGGCGCGGCAGCCCGACGGGGGGCGGCAATTTCCACCTGTTCAAGGGCGCCACACCGACGCAGCGGGCGGCCAGCCTGCGCTTCCTGCGCTGGGTCACCACGCCCGAGCGGGCGGCGCAATGGAGCATCGAGACCGGCTATGTCGCGACCCGGGCGGATGCGTGGGAGACGCCGGCGATGAAGGCCTATGTGGCCGGCTTCCCGCAGGCGGCCGTCGCGCGCGATCAGTTGGCCTTTGCGGTGCCGGAACTGTCCACGCATGACAACCAGCGCGTCACGCAGGCGCTGAACGACGAGTTGCAGGCGGCCTTGACGGGCCGCAAGGCGCCCAAGGCCGCCCTCGACGATGCCCAGGAGAAAGGCACGCGCCTGCTGAAATCCTACGTCCGCTGAACAAAGAAAGGGAGAACCGCCATGATCCGTCGTCGCACGCTGCTCGGCAGCGCCGCCGCCAGCCTCGCCGCCCCAGCCATCGCCCCCGCCACCGCGCAGGCGCAGGCGCAGGGGATGAAGATTTCGTTCTATTACCCGATCGCCGTCGGCGGGCCGATCCCGGCCATTTTTGACGGCTACTGTAAGGAGTTCCAGGCCAAGACGGGCATCGAGGTGGCGCCCGTCTATGCCGGCAACTACGGCGAGACGATGACCAAGGCGGTGACCGCCATCCGCGGCGGCACCGGGCCGCAACTGGCCGTGCTGCTCGCCGCCGAGATGCATTCGTTGCAGGATATGGACATCCTCGCCAGTCTCGACGACGTCGGTCTCGATGCGGACGGCAGGAAGTGGATGGAGGGGTTCTATCCGGCGTTCCTGGCCAATTCGAAAGCGCAAGGCAAGCTCTGGTCGGTGCCGTTCCAGCGTTCGACGGCGGTGATGTACTACAACAAGGCGGCCTTCGCCGAGGTTGGGCTCGACCCCGAGAAGTTCCCGCGCACCTGGGCAGAGTTGCAGGCGGCGGCGGCGAAGTTGACGAAGCGTGACGCGTCCGGCCGGGTCACCCGCTGGGGCGTGAAGATGGCGGCGGACGCCGGCAACGCGCAATGGACTTTTGGCGCGCTGGCCAACCAGGCTGGCCATGTGCTGATGAACGAGGCGGGCACCGAGACCTATTTCAACGACCCCAAGGCGATCGCGGCCCTCGCCTACTGGCGCGGTCTGGCCGCCGAGCAGAAGGCGTCGCCGGAGGGAGTGTCGAACTGGGCGCAGCTTACGCCCGATTTCATCGAGGGCAATGCGGCGATCATCCAGCACACGACTGGCAACCTGACGAACCTGCGCAACAACGCGAAGTTCCCCTTCGGCATCGTCGGTCTGCCCGGCAAGGATGGGCCGCGCACGGTGGTCGGCGGCGGCAACATCTATTTCTTCAAGAACGCCAGCCCGGCCGAGCGCAAGGCGGCATTGCAGTTTACCCGTTTCTTGACCGAACCGGAACGCGCCGCCGACTGGTCGATGCGGACCGGCTATATCGCGGTTCGTCCCGATGCCTATGAAACGAACACCCTGAAGGACTATATTGCCGGCTTCCCCGCCGCCGATGTCGCGCGCGGCTACCTTCCGGTTGCCGTCGGCGAGCTTTCGACGTTCGAGAACCAGCGCGTCTACAAGGCGCTGACCGACAACGTGCAGGCCTGCCTGAACGGCACGAAATCGGCCGCGCAGGCGATGGCCGATACGCAGACGGAGGCGGACCGGATTCTCAAGCCGTACAAGAAGGGCTGAGAGAGGGCGCGGCGTGCGGCGCGAAACCGTCCAGGCGTGGCTGCTGATCCTGCCCGCGTTGCTGCTGCTGGTGGCCTTCACCCACTGGCCGGCGGCGACAACGCTGATCGACAGCTTCTATTCCACGCCCAGGGGCAGCCGCCCGCAGCACTTCGTCGGCCTCGATAATTTCGCCGGCCTGCTCGACGACCCCGTGTTCTGGATGGCAATGCGCAACAACGCCATCTACGCGTTCTGGACTATCCCCGTATCGATCGTCCTGGCCCTCGCGATGGCGCTCGCCGTCAACACGGCGATCCCCGGCCGGGCGCTGGTGCGGATGGCCTATTTCACGCCGACCATGCTGCCGATGATCGCGGTGGCGAATATCTGGCTGTTCTTCTTCACCCCCGATTACGGGCTGTTCGACCACGTGCTCTCCTGGTTCGGCGGCGGCCGGCACAACTGGCTCGGCGACCGCGAGACCGCATTGCCGGCGATGATTGCCGTCGCCGTGTGGAAGGAGGCCGGGTTCTTCATGATCTTCTACCTCGCCGCCCTGCAGGCGATGCCGCCCGACCTGAAGGAAGCCGCCGCCCTCGAAGGGTCCTCGCGCTGGAACTTCTTCCGCCGCGTAACGCTGCCGCTGCTGATGCCGACCACGTTGTTCGTCTTGGTCAACGCCGTCATCAACGCCTTTCGCCTCGTCGACCACGTCGTCGTGATGACGCGCGGGGGGCCGGACAACGCAACGACCCTGCTCCTCTATTACATCTACGAAGCCGGTTTCCGCTTCTGGGACACGGCACTGGCGGCAAGCCTCACCGTCGTTCTGCTCAGCTTGCTCGGCCTGTTCGCCTGGCTGCAATTCGGCGTGCTCGGCAAGCGGGTGCACTACCGGTGAAACTCTCCACCCGCGCCCTGGAAATCACCGGCGCCTGGCTGCTCGGCCTGCTCTGGGTGCTGCCGCTGCTCTACGCGCTGTGGACGGCCTTCCATCCCGGCGAGTTCGCCACCCGCTTCTCGCTGACCGCGCCGCTGACCCTCGACAATTTCCGCACCGTCTGGGAAGCCGCCCCCTTCGCGCGCTATTTCCTCAACACGATGGCGCTGGTGACCCTCATCCTGGTCGCGCAGTTCCTGCTCTGCACACCCGCCGCCTTCGCCTTCGCGCGCATGGAGTTTCCAGGCCGCAACATCGTTTTCTCCATCGTGCTGCTGCAATTGATGGTGATGCCCGACGTGCTGCTGGTCGGCAATTACCGCTCGATGGCGCGGCTCGGGCTGGTCGATACCATCCTCGCCATCGCCCTGCCCTATCTCGGCTCGGCCTTCGGCATCTTCCTCCTCCGCCAGACCTTCCTCACCGTGCCACAACAACTCGACGACGCCGCGCGCCTCGAAGGCTGCACCCTCATGGGCCGCCTCTGGCGCGTCTACGTCCCCCTCGCGCGCCCGACCTACATCGCCTACGGGCTGGTCAGCGTCAGCTACCACTGGAACAACTTCCTCTGGCCCCTGGTCATCACCAACTCCGTCAACACCCGGCCACTGACGGTCGGACTCTCGGTGTTCGCCTCGACCGATCAGGGGATCGACTGGTCCATCATTACGGCTGCAACGTTGATGACCAGCGCGCCGCTGCTGGTGGCGTTCCTGCTGTTTCAAAGGCAGTTCGTGCAGAGTTTCATGCGGGCAGGGATCAGGTGAAGCAAGCCTCCGGCGGCAAAGGGCCGGGGGCCCTTTGAACCCGCGACTGCTTGCGGCTGGGGCACTGGCCTTCGAGTGAAGGGCTGGCGAAGCCCAGAATCCCTCACAACCGCGCATGTCGCGCGTGAGCGCTGATCGGGATTGCCTGCGGCGCAAGGAAGAACGGAGATATCACCGAAGGCCAGTGCCCCAGCCGCTAGAAGTAATGGGTTCAAAGGGCCGCCGGCCCTTTGCCGCCGGAGGCTTTCCTTGACTGTCTGCCGCCGTCTTTCTGCGCTACGTCTGGCTTGGCACTGCCTGGAGTCTCGCCCATGTCGAACGCTCTCGCGCGTCGTCTTGATGCTGTCATTCCGCTGGCCGAGGAGGCAGGGCGGATGGCGATGCGGATGCGTCCGCCGCCGGGGGCTCCGGCGGCGATATTGAAGGATCGGCAGGATTGGTTGACCGAGGCGGATGGGGCTGTGGAGGCGTTCTTGTCGGAGCGTTTGGCGGCGTTGTTTCCGGAGGATGGTTTCCAGGGCGAGGAGACGGGCAAGGGCCGGTCGGGGGTGTTGCGATGGGTGGTTGATCCGATCGACGGGACGTCCAATTTCGCGCGGGGTGGGCCGCGGTTTTGTGTGTCGATCGGGTTGATCGAGGAGCGCCGGTCGCTGGTGGGTGTGTTGCATGCGCCGGTGCTGGGGGAGACGTTTGCGGCGCGCGATGGCAATGGCGCGACGTTGAATGGGGCGCCGATCCGGGTGGCGGCGACCACGGATCTCGGGCGCGCGATGGTGGAGTGCGGGTGGTCGCATCGGCGCTCGAACGCCGGGTATTACCGGATGGTGGAGGCGGTGATGGGTGCCGGGGCGATGTTGCGGGCCGGCGGTTCGGGGGCGCTGGGGTTGGCCGACGTGGCGGCGGGGCGGATTGATGCGTATGTCGAGCAGCACATCAATTTGTGGGATGTCGCGGCGGTGCTGGTGATTCTCGCCGAGGCCGGGGCGGTGGCGGCGCCGTTCATGGAGGGCGACGGGCTGGTGAGCGGCAATCCGGTGTTTGCCGCCGCACCTGGCATTGCGGACGCGTTGCGGGCGGCGACAAATTTCCCGAACTTCTGAACCGGCGACAGCGCGGCAGCTGGGGTTCGCGCTGGGCGCGACGCAGGTGCTTGCCTGGGCGTCGACGTTCTACATTCCCGCGACGATGATGGCGGCGGCGAGCGTGTCGCTGGGCGTGTCGCGGACGGTATTGCTGGGCGGGTTTTCGTTGTCCCTGCTGGTGTCTGCTGTGTGTGCGCCGCGGATCGGGCGGTTCATCGATCGGCATGGCGGGCGGCCGATTCTGGCCGGGGGCGCGCTGGTGACGGCGGCCGGGCTGGGGTTGCTGTCGGCGGCCGAGAGCGTGGTGTTCTGGTATTTCGCCTGGTCGGTGCTCGGTGTCGGCATGGCACTGGGGCTGTATGACACGGCTTTTGCCACGATCGGGCGGTTGCTGGGTGCACGGGCGCGGCCGGCGATTGTGGGCGTGACGATGATCGGGGGGTTCGCGAGTTCGATCGGCTGGCCGACCGGGACGTGGCTGGTGACGGCGTATGGCTGGCGGGTGTCGGTGCTGATCTATGCGGGGCTGCAAATTTTCGTGATCCTGCCGATCGTTCTGCTGTGCATTCCGCGCGCCCCGGCCGAGGCGCCGGCGGCGTTGCCGCGCGCCGCGACGGCGGATGGGGCAGTGACCGGGCGTGGGGCGTTCGTGTTGCTGGCGATCTTCTTCACCAGCCGGGCCGGGATCGGCGCGCTGATATCGGTGCATGCGCTGGTGTTGCTGACGGGGCTTGGGCTGTCCGTCGAGCAGGCGGTGGTGACGGCGTCGCTGATCGGGCCGGCGCAGGTGGGCAGCCGGGTGATCGACTATTTCTTCGGCCGTGGCCTCAGCCCGGTGACGTCGGCGTGGATCGGCGCGGGGCTGATGCCGCTCGGCGTGGCGATCACGCTCGGCGGTGCGCCAGCTTTGGTGTTCGCGCTGTGCTATGGCATGAGCAACGGCATCTACACGATCAGCCGTGGCACGTTGCCGATGCACGTGTTCGGGTCGGCCGGCTATGCGACCTTGCTGGGCAAGCTCGCGCTGCCCAGTCTGATCGCGCAGGCGGCCGCGCCAACGCTGCTGGCCCCACTGATCGATGCGTGGCCGGCAAGCTGGATCTTTGCCGGGCTCGGCGCGGTGGCGCTGGCGGCGTTCTGCTGTCTGCTGCCGCTGAAGCGGTAGCGATTAGCCTTGCGCGGGGGTCGCCGGCTTGCCTTTGCGGGGCTTGTTGGTCGCGACTTTCGGCGCGTGGGTGGCGGGCTTCTTTTTCTTCTTGTTCGTGTCAGCTGCCTCGGCGGCGAAGGCGGACAAGGACAGGCCAAGGGCCGTCAGCAGGCTTCTGCGGTTGAGGATCACGGTGACGCTCCGGATGCAAGAGGTTGCGCTTCAGGCAGAGAGCGAACAATGGATGCTATCTACCTGAAATCGCTATGCGCCTGTCGTATGTATATTGCAAGGGGTATCATAGCCAGGGCAAACGGGTGAAGCACAGCATTGCAGGTCTCGGCACTCATCCTTCCCCGGATGGCGTCATTGCGAGCCCTTGCGAAGCAATCCATCATCACCACAAGACCGTTTGGGCGGCTCTGGATTGCTTCGCAAGGGCTCGCAATGACGGTTGAGCACCGCCTTTCCCCTTCACCCGATTGCCCTGGTATCATAGCAGCCCGAGTGCTGCCAGATCGCGCCGCATCGCCTCGGGCAGATCGTCCAGGCCGCTGGCGCCCGATGCACCGCCGAGATCGGGTGGGGCGGCGGCGGCTTCGAGGTAGCGCCAGCCTTGGAAGGCGCGCGTCGGCCGGCCGGCGAGGACGATCAGTTCTGGATCGAGCATGAGTGCGGCGCAGGCGCGGCCGTCATCCCACACCGCGGGCACGATGTCGGTGATACGCTGGCGCACCAGCAACGTTCCGGAAATCACCCAGTATAATGATCCGCCATCGATCACTTCGTCGGCGCGGCGGGGGAAATTGCGGGTCTGGTGGCGCAGCGGCGGGTTGCTCGCCAGGCGTGCGGCCTGGACGTCCTGGAGGTGGGCGAGGTCGCGGATGCCGACGGCGAGCTTCATGATGTGCAGCATTTTCCGGGTGTGCGCGATGCGCTGCGCGCCGGCAAGGGGCGCGGCCCGCAAGTAAGACTCGCATGCGTCCCGAACTCCGCTACCATCCGATCCGGCGCCCGCAAGATGCGCTGAAACCGGGTGTCTCAAGGCGCCGTCCCACCATGAGGCCGCACGTAGCGGCCCGAAAGGAGGCGCCCAGTGTCAGGACAACAATCGGGGGGCGGAACCCGCCCCCGCGCAGTCGCCATCGTCGGCCCCTATGGCAGCGGCAAGTCCACCTTGTTCGAAGCCCTGATGCTCGCCGGCGGGGCCACCCTCAAACGTGGCGAACCGCGCCAGCGGCGTGGGGGAACCGAATTGCGCCTGGGACATTGCAGCTATCTCGGTGACGCCTGGTCGATCCTCGACTGTCCCGGCTCGATCGAATTCGCCCATGAGGCCGCCACGGCACTGACCGCCGTCGATATCGCCGTGGTGGTCGTCGAGCCATCGCCGCAGCGGGCGCTGACGGTGGCGCCGCTGCTGCGGCTGCTCGACACGATGCAGATCCCGCATGTCATGTTCATCAACAAGATCGACACGCTCGAAGGCCGCGTGCAGGAGACGCTGGAGGCGTTGCAGGCGCATTCACGGGTGCCGCTGGTGCTGCGCCACGTGCCGATCCGCGAGGGTGGAGCGGTGACCGGGGTGGTCGATGTCGTCAGCGAGCGCGCCTATCGCTACCGCAAGGGGCAGGCCTCCGAGGTGATCGCGCTGCCGCCGGATATGCGCGACCCCGAGCAGGAGGCGCGGGGCGCACTGCTCGAAGTGCTCGCGGACCACGACGACGCGCTGCTGGAAAAGATCATCGAGGACATCGCGCCAAGCACCGCCGAGATCTACGCCCAGTTGCGCAAGGACCTCGCCGCCGACGCCGTCGTCGCGGTGTTGCTGGGGGCGGCGGAGACCGATAACGGCATCCAGCGGCTGTGGAAGACGCTGCGGCACGACGCGCCCGAGGCGCCGGAAACCGCGGCACGGCGCGGCATCGGTGCCGGCGACGCACTGGCGCAGGTGTTCAAGAGCGTGCACGCCGGGCATGGCGGCAAGCTGTCCTACGCGCGCATCTGGCGCGGCACGGTGAAGGACGGCGCGACACTGGGCGGCGCCCGCGTCGGCGGCGTGTTCCGCTTTCCGGGCGCCGACCCGGTCAAGGCAAGCGCCGCCGAAGCGGGCGAGGTGGTCGCGCTCGGCCGGCTCGACGGCGTGCCGACCGGTGCCACCATCGCCGCCACCAGCGCGGACGCCCTGCCCTTCCCGCCTGCCCCGCCGCCCGTCTACGCGCTGGCGATCGCCACCGGAGATCGCAACGACGACGTCAAACTCTCCGGCGCCCTGCACCGCCTGGTCGAGGAAGACCTGTCGGTGACGATCACCCAGGATGCCGACCTCGCGCAGACCGTGCTGCACGGCCAGGGCGAGATGCACCTGAACGCGGTGATCGAGCGACTCGCCAAGGCCTATAATCTGAAGGTGACCAGCGCGCCGCCGAAAATCGCGTTCCGCGAAACGATCCGCAAGCCGGTTCACCAGCATGGCCGCCTGAAACGCCAGACCGGGGGGCATGGCCAGTTCGCCGACGTGAAAATCAACATCACGCCGCGCGGCCGGGGCGAGGGATTCGCCTTCATCGACAAGATCGTCGGCGGAACGGTGCCGCGCAACTTCATCCCCGCCGTCGGCGAGGCCGCCGAGGACGCGGCGCGCAAAGGGCCGCTGGGGAACCCCGTCGTCGATATCGCCGTCACCCTCGTCGATGGCGGATTCCACGCCGTCGATAGCTCGGACATGGCGTTCAAAACCGCCACCCGCATCGCCATGCAGGAGGGCCTCGCCGCCGCCGACCCGATCGTGCTGGAACCCATCGATCACGTTACCGTTACGGTCCCGAACGACTACACGCCGCGCGCCCAGCGGCTGCTGGCCGGACGGCGCGGGCAGATCCTCGGCTATGCGGAAACCCCGGACACACCAGGCTGGGACGACGTGGAAGCCCTGGTGCCCGCCGCCGAGTTGCATGACCTCATCATTGAATTGCGCTCACAGACGATGGGGCTCGGCAGCTATCGGCGGCGCTTCGATCATCTGGCGGAGCCTTGATTGCCTGCCTATTCACAGGTCCGGCATCAAAAACGGCGCGCTGATTTCGATCGCACGGGCCGCGCGGAGAACGAGGTCGTCGCGATAGAGGGCGGCGGCGAGTTGGATCGAGCGGGGCAGGCCGTTCTGGGCGAATCCCATGGGGATTGAGATGGCTGGTTGACGGGTGAGGTTGAAGGCGCAGGTCCAGGGTGCCCATTGGGTCCAGAGGGCTTCGACGGGGTTGACGGTGGGGGCGTCGGCTTGGGGTGGTTGGATGGCGACGGAGGGGCAGAGGATCAGGTCGTAGCGCAGGTGGAAGCGTGCCATGGCGTTGGCGGCCTGGAGGCGGAGGGCTTCGTATTCGATCATGTCGAGTGCGGTTGTACCCATGTTGGCGGCGGCGACTTCGAGCAATCCGGGGTCAAGCATGTGGTGGCGGGTGGCGGGGAAGGAGTGGACGAGGCGGGTGAGGGCCACGCCCCAGATGCGGCTGAAGAGGGCGCGCATGTCGGGCAGGCCGGGGTCGGCTTCTTCGACGTCCGCGCCGGCATTGACGAGGATGCTGGCGGCCTGTTCGACGGCGCCGATGCTTTCCCAGTCGACCGGAGCGTCGAAGCCGGGGTTGCGCAGCACGGCGACGCGCAGGCCGGCGACGCCGTCGTCGAGGCCCTGGGTCCAGTCGCGCGCATCGTCGGGGAGGCAGTAGGGATCGCGCGGGTCGAACCGGGCCATGGCGCCGAGCATCAGGGCGGCGTCGCGGACGGTGCGGGTCATCGGGCCGGCGACGGCGACCGGGGCGAAGGCGCCCAGCGGCCATTGCGGAATGCGTCCGAAGGTGGGTTTGAGGCCGACGACGCCGCACCAGGCGGCGGGAATACGGATGGAGCCGCCGGCGTCAGTACCGACATGCAGCGGTCCGAAGCCGGCGGCGGCGGCGGCACCGGCGCCGGAGGAGGAGCCGCCGGGCGTATGATGGGGGTTCCAGGGATTGCGGGTGATGCCGTGCAGCGGGTTGTCGCCGGGGGTTTTCCAGCCGAACTCGGTGGTGGTGGTTTTGCCGATGATGACGGCGCCGGCGGCTTTCAGGCCCATCACCAGCGGCGCGTCCTCCGTCACGGCGGCGGGGTCGGACAGGCGGCTGCCGCGCCGGGTCGGGAAGCCGGCGAGGTCGATCAGGTCTTTCACCGTGGTGGGCACGCCGTCGAGCGGGCCGATCGGGCGGCCGGCGCGCCAGCGGGCGGTGCTGTCCTGTGCCGCGGCAAGGGCTGCCGGGTTCATCACCGCGAAGGCGTTCAGGCTTGGGTTCAACCGGATGACGCGGGCGGTAACGGCGGCGAGCGCCTCGACGGGGCTGAGTGTCGTGCGGGCGAAGTGGCCGAGCAGCTGCTCGGCGGACATCATGGCTGGGTCGTTGTCTGACATGCTCTCTTCCGGTCTGGTCGGTTCCGGGCGTAACATAGGGCACGTGGAGCGGTTGGGGGACCCCGGGTTATGGACGAAACTGTGAAGCATCCTTCGGGAGAAGCCTGGGAGTGGCCGGAGGAGGTCTGGCGGCGCATTGTCGAACGCGCGCGCGCCGGGCGGAGCTTGGCGCCGAAGTCCTGGCCGAACGGGGCGCGCTGCGCGGTGGCGCTGTCTTTCGACGCCGATCACGAGACGATCCCGCTGCGCGACCAGGACGAAAGCCCGATGCGCATCAGCCAGGGACAGTACGGCAATCGCCAGGGCGTGCCGCGCATTCGTGCGCTGCTGCAACGCGAGCAGATCCCGGCGAGCTTCTTCTATCCCGCGGTGTCGGCGCTGCTGCACCCGGACGAGGTGAAGGGCGTGGCCGAGGAGGGCCATGAGATCGGCATCCACTCCTGGATCCATGAACGCAATACCGCCCTGCCCTACATGGCCGAGCGCGACCTCAGCTATCGCGCGGCGGACGTGCTGGACCGCCTTAGCGGACGGCCGCCGGTGGGCATGCGCACGGCAAGCTGGGATTTCTCGCCGAACACGTTGCAGATCATCGTGGAAATGGGGCTGCTCTACGACAGCAGCCTGATGGCCGATGACGATCCCTACGAGTTGATGGCGGACGGCAATCCGACGGGGGTGGTGGAACTGCCACCGGAATGGATCCGCGACGACGCGGTGTATTTCAACATGCAGCGCTTCTCCGGGCTGCGGCCCTATACGCCGCCCTCGGCGGTGGAAGAAATCTTCCGCGGCGAGTTCGACGGGGCGTGGGAAGAGCGCGGGCTGTTCCTGCTGACGATGCACCCGCACGTGATCGGCCATCGCAGCCGTATCACCATGCTGGAACGGCTGATCCGCTACATGAAATCGCGCGGCTCGGTGTGGTTCGCGACGCATGAGCAGGTGGCGCGGTGGTGTAAGGCACAGGCGGCGGCAGGAGTGTAAGCGCGCCTCCGGCGGCCAAGGGCCAGTGGCCCTTGGAACCCCGGACTGCTCGCGGCTGGATGGACAGCCTTCGGTGAGCCCCGCGATCTCGCCGCA
>JAYTUU010000159.1:0-13148 GCA_043744375.1 Rhodospirillales bacterium
ATGGGATCAAAGGGTCCCTGACCCTTTGCGGAGGCGAGGCAAAGCCTCGCCGTGTCGTCCGACGCGCCGCTTGCGCGGCGACGGCAGAGCCCTCGCCTTGCCTTATGGCTGCCATGGGGCGGCGCGTTGGCCAGCGAATTGGAATCGGCTTAGTTTCCGACTCGTCCGTAGCGATTGAAGACCTGACGTATCATGACCGACTATCTGGCTCGTCTGAATGCTGAGCAGCGTGAGGCCGTCGAGATGCTCGATGGGCCGTTGTTGGTGCTTGCCGGCGCCGGCACGGGCAAGACGCGGGTGCTGACGACGCGGTTTGCGCATATCATGCTGACCGGGCAGGCGTTTCCGAACCAGGTGCTGGCGGTGACGTTCACCAACAAGGCGGCGCGGGAGATGCGCGAGCGGGTGGCGACGTTGCTGGGGCGGCCGGCGGAGGGGCTGTGGCTGGGGACGTTCCATGCGTTGGGCGCGCGGATGCTGCGGCGCCATGCGGAACTGGTGGGGCTGACATCGAGCTTCAACATCCTCGATACCGACGATCAGTTGCGGCTGCTCAAGCAGGTGATGGAGGTGGAGCGGATCGATGCCAAGCGGTTCGTGCCGCCGGCGATGATGGCGATCATTCAGCGGTGGAAGGATCGCGGGCTGCCGCCGGAGCGGATCGGGGCGGCGGATGACAGCGATTTTGCCAATGGGCGGGCGCGCGAGGTGTATGCCGCGTATCAGGCGCGGCTGCGGACGCTGAACGTGTGCGATTTCGGTGATCTGCTGCTGCATATGACCGAGATCATGCGCGGTCATCCGGAGGTGTTGGCGCTGTATCATCGGATGTTCCGCTACATTCTGGTGGATGAGTACCAGGATACCAACGTGGTGCAGTATCTGTGGTTGCGGTTGCTGGCGCAGGAGCGGAAGAATATCTGTTGCGTGGGGGATGACGACCAGTCGATCTATTCATGGCGGGGCGCGGAGGTGGAGAATATTCTGCGCTTCGAGAAGGATTTCCCGGGCGCGCGGATTGTTCGGCTTGAGCGGAATTATCGTTCGACGGCGCCTATTCTGGCCGCTGCTGCCGGGTTGATCGCGCATAATGCGGGGCGGATGGGCAAGACGCTGCGGCCGGGCACGCAGGATGCGGCGGGGGAGAAGGTGTCGGTCGTCGGGCTGTGGGATTCCGACGAGGAGGCGCGGATGGTCGGCACGCGGATCGAGGCGCTCCGGCGGGAGGGGCATCGGTTTGCGGAAATGGCGATCCTGGTGCGGGCCAATGCGCAGACGCGGGCGTTCGAGGAGCGGTTGATCACGCTGGCGATCCCGTATCGTGTGGTCGGCGGGTTGCGGTTCTATGAGCGGCAGGAAATTCGCGATGTGGTGGCGTATGCGCGGGTGTTGCATCAGCCGGCGGATGATCTGGCGTTCGAGCGGATCGTGAATTTGCCGCGCCGGGGGATCGGGGAGACGGGGCTGCGGGGGATGCATGAGCGCGCCCGGGCGTCGGCGATCCCGTTGACGGCGGCGGCGCAGGCGCTGGCGGAGGAGGGCGCGCTGCGGGGCAAGCCGCGGGAGGCGATGAAGGAGCTGTTCGCTGGGTTCGCCCGGTGGCGCGGCATGCTGGAGAGCGAGGGGCATGTGGTGACGCTGGCGGCCATGCTCGACGAGAGCGGGTATATGGAGATGTGGCAGCAGGACAAAGCGATCGAGGCGCCCGGCCGGATCGAGAATTTGAAGGAGTTCATCCGCGCGCTGGCGGAGTTCGAGACGCTGGCGGGGTTTCTCGACCATGTGTCGCTGGTGATGGAGAACGAGCAGAACGCGGAAGGCGACCGGGTCAATCTGATGACGCTGCATGCCGCCAAGGGGCTGGAGTTCGATACGGTGTTCCTGCCTGGTTGGGAGGAGGGGCTGTTTCCGAGCCAGCGGACGATGGATGAGAGCGGGACGAAGGGGTTGGAGGAGGAGCGGCGGCTGGCCTATGTCGGGCTGACCCGGGCGCGCAAGCGGGCGATTGTCAGCCATGCGGCCAATCGGCGGATCTATGCGAACTGGCAGTCGAGCACGCCGAGCCGGTTCATCGAGGAGTTGCCGGCGGGGCAGGTCGAGGTGACGGGGTCGGTGACGTTGGAGCGGGATCGGTTGTTGCGGGCGCCGTCGTTTGGGTCGCAGTTTCCGATGGTGGCGCGGCGGGCGCAGGCGGTCGAGGCGTGGGAGCAGCCGGCGCGGCCGGCGCGGGTGGCGGCGATCCCGGTGGGGACGCGGGTGTTTCACCAGAAATTCGGCTACGGGCTGGTGACGGCGGTGGACGAGGGCAAGCTGGATATTGATTTCGAGAAGGCCGGATCGAAGCGTGTGGTCGATCGCTTCGTGGAGCGCGCATGACTGTGCGTTGCGCATTGGTGCGCACATGACTGTGCGTTGCGCATTGGTGCGCACATGACTGTGCGACGCCACGCGACTTTTCTGGAGACGGTGACCGTGGTGGTGCCGGCCGACGCGATGGAGGCGTATGAGTCGGCGCTGCGGGTTGCCTGCGGTACCGTTGGGTTCTTCCTCGATGAGGACACCGGGCTTTGGCATGTCGAGGGGGTGAAGGACCAGGGCGCCGACGAGGGGCAGTTGGCCGGGGCGCTGGCGTTGGCGGCGCTGGTCAGCGGCTATGAGGCGCTGCTGGAGCGGCGGACGACGCCGGCCGACGGGTGGCTGGCGCGGACCTATGCGTCGTTCCCGGAGCAGCTTGTCGGCCGGCGGTTCGCGGTGCGCGGGACGCATCTGACGGAGCGCGGGGCGCCCGGGCGGATCGCGCTGAAGTTGGATGCCGGGCTGGCGTTCGGATCGGGCGAGCATGGCTCGACGCGGGGGTGTTTGCGGGCGCTGGAGCGGGTTGCGCATCGGCGGCCGCGGCGGATCGTCGATGTCGGCACCGGGTCGGGCGTGTTGGCGATGGCGGCGGCGCGGCTGCTGCATCGGCGCGTGTTGGCGACGGATATCGATCCGTGGTCGGTGCGGGTGGCGGCGGAGAATGCGCGGTTGAACGGGTTGGGCACGCGCATACGGTTCCGCCGCGCGGATGGCTGGAATTCACCTTCCGTGCGAGGTCCTGGGCTGTATGACCTTGTTTTTGCAAATATTCTCGCCCGTCCTCTGTGCGGGATGGCGCGTGCGGCGGCGGCGAATATCGCGCCGGGCGGCACGTTGATCCTGGCCGGGCTGTTGGCGAGCCAGGCGCGTTGGGTGCTGGCGGCCTATCGGCGGCAGGGGATGCGGCTGGAGTTCACGCTGCGCGAGGGGGCCTGGGCCACCCTCGTGCTGCGGAAATAGGCGGATGCGCGCCGGATCAGCCAGTCGATCAGCCAGTCGGTCAGCCAGTCGGTCAGCCAGTCGGTCAGATGGTGGAGGGCATTCGGCCGGCGAGCATGGCGCGTTCCGCATTGCGCTCGGCGGAGAAGCCGGACTCGAAGATACGGGCGAGATCGGAGCGATCGAGGCCGATATCCGTGAGTTCGTGGTCGCTCAGCGAGTAGAGTTCATCGAGCACCGCGCGACGGCGGGGCATGTCGATCAACCAGCGGACGGCGCCGACGAGTTTGGTGAAAACGCCCGCGCTGCGGCCCTCAGGAACGACCATGTATTCCGGGTCGTCCTTGAAGTAATGCGAGAGGTTATGCGGGATCAGGAGAGAGATCTCTTCCTTGGTGACATGGGCAGACATGGTTTGAAGTCCTTGTATTCAGCCGTGGCGGGCGTTGCGCTTTCCTGCACTTCGTCGCGCGGCTTTGATGCAGTGCAACATAGTGGGTTCCGCGGTCCGTTTTAACCGCCAAGTTTCTACGTCAGATATGCGTTCAGAGCATGGCTATCCGATGAGATATGACAAAATTGTTAACCGAGACGATCACGATAGGGGAACCCGCCCGATGCATGCCGAACGCCTGGCCGCCCTGCGAGCCGAACTGGCTCGCCGGACCCTCGATGGTTTTATTGTGCCGCGCGCCGATGAGCATCTCGGCGAGTATGTGCCGGCCAATGCCGAGCGGCTGTCCTGGTTGACCGGGTTCACCGGCAGTGCCGGGTTGGCCGCCGTTCTCGCCGACCGCGCGGCGGTGTTCTCCGACGGGCGGTATGTGCTGCAACTCGCCAGCCAGACCGATGCCGCGCTGTGGGAACGGCGCCATAGTATCGACGAACCGCCGCCGGCGTGGCTCGCCCAGCATGCGGCTGGCAAGCGCATCGGCTACGATCCGCTGCTGATCGGCGAGGACGGGTTGCAGCGCTTCACCGAGGCCGGGCTGGTGATGGTGCCGACCGAGGCCAATCCGCTCGATGCGGTGTGGGCGGACCGGCCGCCGGCGCCGCTTGACCCCGCCGTGCCGCATGCGCTGGCGCTGGCGGGGCGGAGTGCGGCGGAGAAGCGCGAGGAGATCGCGGCGACGCTGCGGGCGGCGAAGCAGGATGCGGCGGTGATCACCGACCCCGCCTCGATCGCCTGGCTGCTTAATATTCGCGGTGGCGATGTGTCGTTCAATCCGATCGCGCTCGGTTTTGCCGTGCTGCATGCCGATGGCGGGTGCGAGTTGTTCATGGCGCCGGAGAAAATTCCGGCGGCGACGCGGGACTGGCTTGGCAATGCGGTCTCGGTGCAGGACCGCGCGGCGCTGCCGGGGGCGCTGGCGCGGCTGAAGGGCAAGCGGGTGCGCGTCGATGCCGGGGGGTCGCCGGCCTGGTTCGCGCAGACGCTGCGGGCGGCGGGGGCGGAGGTGGTTGCCGGGATGGACCCATGCATGCTGCCCAAGGCGTGCAAGAACGCCACCGAGCAGCAGGGCAGCCGCGATGCCCATGCGCGCGATGCGGTGGCGGTGTGCCGGTTTCTGCGGTGGCTGGAAACGGCGGGGGGGCGGGAGACGGAGATCTCGGCGGCGGAGCGGCTGCTGGCGTTTCGCGCGGAGGTGGAGCTTTTCCGCGGTGAGAGTTTTCCGGCGATTTCCGGCGCGGGGGAGGATGGCGCGATCATCCATTATCGCGTGACGCCGGAGACGAACCGGGCGCTGAACCCGAACGAGGTGTATCTGTGTGACAGCGGGGCGCAGTATCTCGATGGCACGACCGACATCACCCGCACGATCTGGACCGGGCCAGACGCGCCGCCGGAGGAACTGCGCGACCGCTTCACGCGGGTGCTGAAGGGCCATATCGCGATCTCCGCGCTGGTGTTTCCGGCGGGCGTGTGCGGCGCGCATCTCGATGGGTTTGCTCGGGCGGCGCTGTGGCAGGCCGGGCTCGACTATGATCACGGCACCGGGCATGGCGTCGGCAGTTATCTGTCGGTGCATGAGGGGCCGGTCAGCCTTTCCAGGGCGGCGCGGCCGATTGCGCTGGCGGCGGGGATGGTGCTGTCCAATGAGCCGGGTTTCTATTTGCCGGGGGCGTATGGCATCCGGATCGAGAATCTGCTGCTGGTGCAGCCGGCGGCGTTTGCGGGGGCGGCCTGTGCGGGGGTGGCCAGTGCGGGGGCGGCCAGGCCGTTCCTGCGGTTCGAGACGCTGACACTGGCGCCGTATGATCGCCGGTTGATCGCGCCGTGGCTGCTGACGGGGGCGGAGGTGGACTGGGTCGACGCCTACCACGCGCGCGTTGCGGCCGAGATCGGGCCGCATATGCCGGTGGGGGATCGCGACTGGCTGGCGGCGGCGTGCCGATCACTTAGTTTTAGTTAAGATGTGCGGAGGAAACGGAACAAAATGGGCTTTATTGACCGCTCGTTAACGATCTCCGGACGGTTTCGTGGCATATTGAGTTGCGAATCGGGCCGCGACCACAAAATGTGAGTTTGCATGGACCCGGCGGGGATAGCCATGTTGGAACATACAGACCGCAACGCCCTCAGCCGTTGGTGCCGGGCGCGTCGGGTTCGTTGGTTTGCCGCCACCACGGGGGCGGGGGTGGATGCCGTTCTGCTGGCGGCCGACACGGGCGGGTGGCCGATGATGCGTCTGGTTCGGAGCGTCGATGGGTGGCTGCTCGAGACCGAAACCGGCGAACCGGCGGCGGCGGCGTCGGACCTGCGGGCGTTGCTGGACGCGATGGATGCGGGGATTGCGGAGTTCGGGCCGTTGCCAATTGTGCATCCCGGCGTGCATCACTCTCCGCCGGCGATCCGGAAAGCGGCGGGATCGGCGATGACGTAGCCCTGGCCGCGTGCTGACAGGATGGTGCCGGTGGCGGCACCGTGGCGGCCGAGTTTGCGGCGCAATTCCAGCACCACCTGGTCGATGCTGCGGTCGCCGGCTTGCAGCACCCGTTTGAGGGCCATGCGCCCCAGCCATTCCCGCGAAACGCTGCTGCCCTGGGCATCGAGCAAGGCGGCCAGGGTTTCGTATTCGGCGTCGCTGAGGGGCGTGTGATCGCCGGCCGGGCTGAGCAGATGCCGTTTGGCGCGGTCGATGGTGATCGCCACCGGGTCCGTCGTCTGCGGGCGTTGCCGATGGGCATGGAGCCGGCGAATGCGGGCGGCCAGGCTGCGCGGCGCCGCGGTTCGATTGAGCACGGCGTCAACCCCTGTGAAGACGACGTCGGCCGCCGTGTCGTCGGCCGCGATCATCACCGTGCTGCAGTTGGTATTGGTGGCGAACTGGATGACGGTGGCGAGGCTGCCGATATCCGGCATGCCGCCATCGATAACGATGACGTCCGGCGCAAACGCGGCCGCGCGTCCCGCGACTTCATCGGCGCTGGCGGCGAGGTCGACGACCAGACCGGCATGCTGGAGGCCCGTTTGCAGGGCCACGCCAAGCCCCGCGTTGGCGGTGACGATCAAAACGCGCACGATTTCGGCGCGCGATCGCGGGCGCCTCGGCGAGTTCGGTTGCATCGGTCCTGCACGTTGAGGTTGTGGATTTCGGCCGAGTACTCGTAGCGGCCGCAAGTCTGCAACATTCCGTGCCGGATCGGTAGCGAAATCGTTAGGACGCGGCCGCGTCGCCCTCGGCAAGACTGCGCCACTCGGCCAGACTGCGCCACTCGACAAGACTGCGCCACTCGGCTTCGGTGAGCGTGCGGACGCCCAGTTCAGCCGCCTTGCGGGCCTTCGAGCCGGCATCGGCGCCGATGACGACGAGGTCGGTTTTCTTCGAGACGCTGTCGGTGACGCGGGCGCCGAGGCGTTCGGCCATCGCCTTGGCTTCCGGGCGCGTCATGGTTTCCAGGGTGCCGGTGAAGACGATGATTTTTCCGGCGAGCGCGCTGTCGCTTTGGCTGGGCGCGGTTTCTTCGGTGATTGTCAGCACGGCGGCGAGCGCGTCGATGGTGGCGACATTGCGCGGTTCGGCAAAGAATTCAACGAGTTCTTCGGCGATGGCGTCACCAATTCTGAGGATGCTGCGCAGGTCGCTGCGGGCAGTGGAGCCGATGGTGACGGCCTCCAGCATCTGGGTGCGCCAGTTCGCAAAGCTGCCGTAGTGCCGTGCCAGGAGTTTGGCGTTGGCCTCGCCGATGCGGCGGATGCCGAGGGAGAAAATGCAGCGCGCCAGGCCGATGGTCTGGCGGGCCGCGATGGCGGCCGAGAGGTTGCGGGCGGAGAGCGCGCCCCAGCCTTCGCGGGTGGCGATCAAAGCTTCGTGAGCGGGCAGGGCGAAGATGTCCACGGGGCTGGTGACCAGGCCTTCGGCGTGGAATTCGCGGATGGTCTTCTCGCCGAGGCCCTCGATGTCGAAGGCGCCGCGGGAGACGAAGTGGATGATCCGCTCCTCCACCTGGGCGGGGCAGGAGAGGCCGCCGGTGCAGCGTTTGACGACCTCGCCGGGGGGGCGGACGGCGAGGCTGCCGCAGATCGGGCAGTGGTCGGGGAAGACGTATTGGGTGGTGCCTTCTGGGCGGCGGTCGAGCACGACTTCGACGATCTGCGGGATGACGTCGCCGGCGCGCTGGATGATGACGGTGTCGCCGATGCGGACGTCTTTACGGGTGATCTCATCCTCGTTGTGCAGGGTGGCGTTGCGGACGAGGACGCCGCCGACGTTGACGGGGGTGAGGCGGGCGACGGGGGTGAGGGCGCCGGTGCGGCCGAGCTGGATGTCGATGCCTTCGAGGACGGTCGTCGCCTGTTCGGCGGGGAACTTCCAGGCGATCGCCCAGCGCGGGGCGCGGCCGACGAAGCCGAGGCGGCGCTGCAAAGCGAGGTCGTCGAGTTTATAGACGACGCCGTCGATGTCATAGGGCAGGGCGGCGCGGGCGGCGGCGAGTTCGGCCTGGAAGGCGGCGGCGGCGGTCTCGTCGGGCAGCAGGCGGGAGAGCGGGTTGACCGAAAATCCCCAGGCGCGGAGGCGGTCGAGATAGCCGGAATGGGTGTCGGCGACCGGTTCGCTGGACTCGCCCTGCGCGTAGGCGAACAGCGAGAGTGGGCGGGTGGCGGTGATCGCGGGGTCGAGCTGGCGCAGGCCGCCGGCGGCGGCGTTGCGGGGGTTGGCGAAGATTTTTTCGCCGGCCGCCTCCTGGGCCGCGTTGAGGGCGAGGAAGTCGGCTTTGGTGATGAAGACCTCGCCGCGGATTTCGAGGCGGGCGGGGTGGGGCGCGGCGAGGCGGAGGGGCAGGCCCTTGAGGGTGCGCAGATTGGCGGTGACGTCTTCGCCTTCGCTGCCGTCGCCGCGGGTGGCGCCGCGGAGGAAGTTTCCCTCCACATAGGTGAGCGAGATTGACAGGCCGTCGATTTTTGGCTCGGCCACGAAGCCGAGGGGGGCGTCGGGGAGGCCGAGGAAGCGGCGGATGCGGGTGCAGAATTCGGTGAAATCGGCGGCGTCGAAGGCGTTGTCGAGGGAGAGCATGGGGACGCCGTGGCGGATTTTGGCGAAGCCGGAGGCGGGGGCGGCGCCGATGGTGTCGGAGGCGTCGGCGGTGGCGAGGGCTGGGAAGGCGGCTTCGATGGCGGCGTGGCGGCGGCGCAGCGCGTCGTAGGCGGCGTCGGTGATCTCGGGGGCGTCCTGGCCGTGGTAGAGCGCGTCGTGGCGGGCGATTCCGGCGGCGAGGGCGGCGCGTTCGGCCTTTGCCGCCTCCTCCGTGAGCGCGGCCGGCGGGATCACGTGACCCCCAGCAGGCTGGCCGCCGCCGCCCGTGCCGCTTCGGTGACGGTTTCGCCGGCGAGCATGCGGGCGATCTCCTCCTGGCGTTCGGCGCCGTCGAGCGGTTCGACGCGGGTTTCGGCGCGGCCCTTGGCGACGTATTTGGCGACCCGCAGATGGGCGGCGCCGCGGGCGGCGACCTGCGGGCTGTGGGTGACCAGCAGGACCTGCACACCGGCGGCGACGCGGGCCAGGCGTTCGCCGACGGCGGCGGCGGTGGCGCCGCCGATGCCGCTGTCGACTTCGTCGAACACGAGGGTGGGCACCGGGGAGCCGCCGGCGAGGACGACTTTCAGGGCCAGCATGAGGCGGGAAAGCTCGCCGCCCGAGGCGATCTTGGCGAGCGGGCCTGGCTCCTGGCCGGGGTTGGTGGCGATCAGGAAACGCACCTCGTCGGCGCCCTGGGCGCTCCAGGCGGCCTCGGCGAGGGGGGCTATGGCGGCGGTGAAGCGGGCGCGTTCGAGGCGGAGGGGGGGCAGTTCGCGGGCGATGGCGCGGTCGAGTTTCTCGGCGGCGCGGCGGCGGAGGTCGGAGAGTTTTCCGCAGGCGGCGGCGAACTGTTTTCGCGCCAAGGCGGCGGCGGCTTCCAGGGCTTCGACGCGGGCGGTGCCCGTGTCCAGCGCGGCGAGACGGCCGCGCAGGGCGAGGCACAGGGCGGGGAGTTCGGCGACGGGGACGCCGTGTTTGCGGGCGGCGGCGCGCAGGGCGAACAGGCGTTCCTCGACGCCTTCGAGCATGCGCGGGTCGGCCTCGGCCTCGCCGGCGAGGCGGCTGAGCAGGGTTTCGGCCTCGGCGAGCGCCTCCTCGGCGCGTTCGAGGGCGGCGATGGCGGCGGCGGCGGGGTTGCTGGCGTCGGGCGCGTTGGATGGGGTCAGGCGTTGCAGCGCTCGGCTGGCGGCGCGCAGGGCGGCGGCGGGGCCACCGCTGCGGCGGTCGCGCGGGGTGAGTTCGCTGACGGCGCCGGCGATGGCTTCGGCGCGTTTTTCGCCGCTTTGCAGGCGCTGGCGCTCGCTGGCGAGACGGTCCTCCTCGCCCTCGACGGGGGCGAGGGTGGAGAGTTCGTCGACGGCGTGACGCAGCCACTCCTCGTCGCGCGCGGCCTTGGCGATGGCGTCGCGGGCGGCGGTCAGTGTCGCCATTGCGTCACGCCAGGCGCGGAAATCGGTGGCGACGGCGAGGCGCAGGCCCTGCGGGACTCCGTAGGCGTCGAGCAGGCCGGCATGGGTGGCGGGGTCGGCGAGGCCCATCTGCTCGTGCTGGCCCTGCACCTCGACCAGCAGCGCGCCGACGCGGCGGAGCATGGCGGCGCCGACGGGGGCGTCATTGGCGAAGGCGCGGGAGCGGCCGTCGCGGCCGAGGACGCGGCGCAGGACGATGCCGTCCTCGGCCTCGATGCCCTGTTCGGCGAGCAGCGCGAAGGCGGGGTGGCCGGGGGGTGGGGCGAAGACGGCGGCGACACTGGCCTGTTCGGCGCCGTTGCGGACGAGGCCCTGCTCGGCGCGGGCGCCTAAGGCGAGGCCGAGGCTGTCGAGGAGAATGGATTTGCCGGCGCCGGTCTCGCCGGTCAGCACCGTCAGGCCGGGGCCGAAGGCGAGGTCGAGCCGGTCGATCAGCACCACGTCGCGGATGGCGAGCGCCGTCAGCATGGGCGGCGTGCTGGGGTCACGGCGTGTGCGCGTCGGTCATGCCCGCACTCAGAAGACCGATTTCCACAGCCGTTGCAGCATGCCCGGACGATTTTCGGGCGTTATCATCGGGCTGCCGCTGACTTCGCCGACCTGCACCAGGTCGTTGTAGCTGTCCTGATACCAGGGGCTGCCGGGATAGTTATGGCCCAGAACCGCCGCCGTGCGCTTGGCGTCTTCGGTCATGCCGAGGGTCAGGTAGACCTCGGTCAGGCGGTGGAGCGCCTCGGCGACATGGTTGGTGGTTTGGTAGTCGTCGACGACCTTCTGGAAGCGGTTGATCGCGCCGGTATAGAGGTGCTGCTTCTGATAGTAGCGGCCGATCTCCATTTCCTTGCCGGCCAGATGGTCGCGGCAGAGGTCGATCTTGAGGCGGGCGTCGCGGCTATAGGAGCTGTCGGGGAAGCGGTTGATGACCTCGGTCAGCGCGCCGATGGCGTCCTGGGTGGCGCGCTGGTCGCGTTTGATGTCGGTGATCTGCTCGTAGAAGCTGAGGGCCCGGAGATAATAGGCGTAGGCGACGTCCCGATGGGCGGGGTGGAGCTGGATGAAGCGGTCGAGCGTGCCGACCGCGTCGGCGTAGCGGTTCTGTTTGTAGGCGATGTAGCCGACCATCAGCTGCGCGTTCACGGCCCAGGTGGAATAGGGGTAGGTCTGGTCGACCAGTTCGAACTGCGTGGCGGAGATCTTGGTGTTGCCGGCTTCGAGCGCATCCAGGCCGCGGCCGTAGAGCTGTTCGGCCGAATAGGCGGTCGGGTCGAACACGACCTCCTCCCCGGCGTCCCACGGATTGAGCTTGGCGAGGGTCGCGCAGCCGGGCAGCAGCAGGGCGAGGGCGAGGGCGAGCAGCAGGCTGGCCTGCTTGAGCCGGGCTGGGGCGAGGGGGGCTGGGACGAGGGGGGTTGGGGCGGTCATCTTCAAGTCTGTCACCGAGGTTCAGGAGAGGGCGGGATATAGCACGCCGGTTGGTCAGGCGAACCCCTGCCGAAAACTTTCCCGCGCTGGGGCGGGCGTGCCGGTTTCAGACGTTGGTTTCAGACGTTGGTTTCAGACGCAGGTCTCAAACGGGGGCGGCGGCGACCGGCATGCGGCGTTCCTGCCAGAGGCTGAGTGCCGGCAGGCCGGCCGCGCCCTCGCCCATCTGGGCGGCGCCGTCGGTGCCGACCAAGCGCCAGTTGGCGTCGTCGGCGAACAGGGCGCGCAGGATGCGATTGTTCAGGGGGTGGCCGCTTTTGTGCGCGATCATGCGGGCGAGCAGCGGGGCGCCGGCGAGGGCAAGGTCACCGACGGCATCGAGGATTTTGTGGCGCACGAACTCGTCATGCATGCGCAGGCCGCCGGGATTCAGCACGCGGGCGCCGTCGACGACGATCGCATTGTCGAGGCTGCCGCCGCGGGCGAGGCCCGCTTCCTGCAAGGCAGCCACGTCGGCGGCGCGGCCGAAGGTGCGTGCGCGGGCGATGCCGCGACGGAAACTATCGGGGTTCATGCGCAAGGAGAGGGATTGGCTGCCGATCGCCGAGTCGCTGAAGGCGATCGACATGGCGATGGTCAGCCCGGCCGGGTTGGGCCGCAGTTCGACGAAGGCATCGCCCTCGCTGACCCGGACGGTGCGGCGCACTTCGATGCAGGCCACCGGGGCGTCCTGCGCGACGATGCCGGCGCAGTCGATCAGGAAGACGAAGCTGGCGGCGGAACCGTCGTGGATCGGCACTTCCGGGCCGTCGATTTCGACGATGGCGTTGGTGATGCCGCAGCCATGCAGGGCGGCCATCACGTGCTCGACCGTGCCGATGGTGGCGCCGCGCTGGTCGGCGGCACCACGCTGCCCGACCAA
Organism: Rhodospirillales bacterium; assembly: GCA_043744375.1. Taxonomy (GTDB): domain Bacteria; phylum Pseudomonadota; class Alphaproteobacteria; order Acetobacterales; family Acetobacteraceae; genus CAIYPH01. Next base: position 12,627 of record JAYTUU010000159.1, read on the forward strand.
CCCGAGCACGGTGCACAGGCGGGTATTGACGACATGATCGAAGCGGGCGGGGATGGTCACGCCGATATCGGTGCGGTGGAAGACGATGCCGGTGCCGACCGGCGCGGGCAGCAGCGCCATCCGGCAGGTCAGGCCGGAGTGCACACCGATCCCGGTGCAGTGGATGGCCGTGCGCAGGGTTTGCTGCACCATCACGGCGGACTGCAGAACGGGTGTGTGCACTAGTCCATCCATCGGCGCATCTCTCGGCGGTGGGAGCAGTCAGGCCTTTGGAGGTCGGGCCATGAGGCAAACTACTCGGCCACCCGTGCCGGTGCCAGTCACTGATTATTGCGGTATATTACAGTGTAAGCGTCTGAATTTGCGCGAATGTTTGCGGTGCAGCATGGTAAAACCCATGCTGCACCGCTCTTAACCGTTCCTTAAGCTAGTGCCTGTCGTCATTGACATCGAGTGGAATGTTTGAATCGATGGCTCTGTAACGTCATGACGGAGCCGATTCGTGGCCGCGAAAGAGATCGC
>JAYTUU010000160.1:0-13055 GCA_043744375.1 Rhodospirillales bacterium
GGCGGCGCGCGGCATCCTGCCCGAAACCGCCCTGGCCGCCACCCTGGCCGGCAATTCGCCCTTCCCGCCGGTGTCCGCTGCCGCCCACGCCGCCATGCATGACGCGATGGCGGCCAGCCTGCACGTGATGGGAAGGCGGCCGGAGGTCGACGCCGCCGAACCGGCGAACCAACGCCGCCGCCTGCCCGCGCGCCGCGCTGGCTATACTCAGAAGGCTGCCATCGCCGGCCACAAGCTGTTCCTGCGCACGGGCGAATACGACGATGGCCGGCTCGGCGAAATCTTCATCGGCCTGCACAAGGAAGGCGCCGCCTTCCGCGGCCTGATGGACAACTTCGCCGTCGCCGTCAGCCTCGGCCTGCAACACGGCGTCGCCCTGGAAACCATGGTGGAGGCCTTCACTTTCACGCGCTTCGGCCCCGCCGGCGCCGTCGAGGGGGACCCCGCCGTCGAGCGTGCCACTTCGCTGCTCGACTACGTGTTCCGCAATCTCGCAGCGAATTATCTCGGCCAGACTGACCTGCCGGAAGCCGAGGACGAGGACGGCGATACGCTCGGCGACGGCGCCCGCGACCGCGCGCCCTTGCTGCCACTCGACCTGCCGCGCGAAGATGGCCCGAGGCAACGCCGCCGCACCCTGCGGCTGGTGGTCAAGTAGTTAAGGAGCCGCATCATGGCCGGACGGATCGAAGCGAAACTCAAGGAACTCGGCGTCACCCTGCCGGTGCCGATGGCGCCGATCGCCAATTACGTGCCCTTCGTCATCACCGGCGATCTTGTGATCATCTCCGGCCAAATTCCGGCGGTTGACGGCAAGATCGTCACCACCGGCAAGGTCGGGCCGGACGGGCTTTCGGTCGAGCAGGGCGCGGCCCAGGCGCGGCAGTGCTTCATCAACCTGCTGACCCATCTGCGCATCGCCTGTGGCGGCGATCTCGACCGTGTGCAGCAGGTCATCCGCCTCGGCGGCTTCATTGCGACGACGACGAACGCCTTCAGCCAGCACGCGCTGGTGATGAACGGCGCCTCTGACCTGGCCGTCGCCGTGTTCGGCGATGCCGGCCGTCATGCCCGCACCACTGTCGGCGTGCCCTCGCTGCCGGCCGACGTGCCGGTCGAGGTCGAAGGCATGTTCCGGATCGCCTGAACCGGCCGATCCATGGCGGCGCTGACGTTCACGCTGCATCCGGCGATCGCCGACATTCCGGCGGCGGAGTGGGATGACTGCGCCGGCGGCGGCAACCCGTTTGTCAGCCATGCCTTCCTCAGCGCCGTCGAGGATAGCGGGTCCGCCAATGCCCGCACCGGCTGGATGCCGCAGCATGGCGTGCTGCGGGATGCGGCCGGGCGGGTCGTGGCGGCGGCGCCGATGTATGCGAAATCCCATAGTTATGGCGAATACGTATTCGACCATGGCTGGGCCAACGCCTTCGAGCGCGCCGGCGGGCGCTACTACCCGAAATTGCAAATCGCCTCGCCGTTCAGCCCAGTGCCCGGGCCGCGTTTACTGGTGCGCCGGGATAGCGGAGTCGAGGCAACCGCTTTGGCGGAGGCGCTCGAGCAGGCGTGCCGCGAACTCGATTTGTCCTCGGCCCATGTCACCTTCTGCACCGAACAGGACTGGACGACGTTGGGGGCCGCGGGCTGGTTGCAGCGGATCGGCATGCAGTTCCATTGGGAGAACGCCGGCTACACCAATTTCGATGACTTCCTGGGCGCGCTCAGTTCGCGCAAGCGCAAGGTGCTCCGGCGGGAGCGGCGCGATGCCAATGCCGCCGGGCTCGAATTCATCGTTTTGCGCGGGCCGGAAATCTCGCGGGCGCAGTGGGATGCGTTCTATGGCTTCTACAGTTCCACCGTCGATCGCAAATGGGGCAGCGCCTATCTGACCCGCAGCTTCTTCCGCCTGCTCGGCGAGCGGCTGGGCGATGCGGTGGTGCTGATGCTCGCCTTGCGCGCCGGCAAGCCGGTGGCCGGCGCGCTCAATCTGCTCGGCGCCGAGGCGCTGTATGGGCGGAACTGGGGGTGTTCAGAGGAGCACCCGTTCCTGCACTTTGAACTTTGCTACTACCGCGCCATCGATTTCGCCATCGAACACGGTCTGCAACGGGTCGAGGCGGGCGCGCAGGGGGAGCACAAGATCCAGCGCGGCTATCTGCCGAAACCGACCTATTCAGCGCACTGGATCAGCCATGGCGGGCTGCGCCGCGCCGTCGGCGACTTCCTCGTGCATGAGCGCGCCGAGAAATTCGCCGAGATGGCAGCTTTGGCCGAGATGTCACCCTTCCGCCGCGGCGGCGAAGACGGCTGAGGCGGCGTCCGGCGTAATCCAATAGTCCATTGTCGGGCCAAGCCGGATCTCCAGTATCCCCGCCGTTTCCAGTGCGATCTGGGCCGCGCCGCCCGTCCAGCGCCAGCGCCGCCGGCCCGCTGTTTCGACGCCATGCCAGCCGGCGCCCAGCCTGGGATCGGCGAGGGCGATCGGTTGTCCGTCGTGACGCAAGCCGGCGACTGCGATCCCGAGAGTTCGCCGGTCGGTGTCATCGGCGCGGATGTCCGCCGGAACCGCGGCGCGGCTGTGCAGGGTCGCGATCCCCGCTGGCAGAGTGAACCGCCAGGCGCCATGGGCTGATGGACGTCCCGCATGCAGCCGGCCGCCGCTTTCGATCATCAGGTCGGGGCGGTCCGTTACGACAAAACCAGCGCCTTCCGCCGTCATCCGCAGCCGTGCGCGCAGCCCGGCGACCACGCGGCCGCCGAGATGCAGCGGCGCGCAGCCGGCGGCGTCCCAGATGCGGCGGGCGAAATCGGGTTGCGCCGCGGTGACGCCGGCATTGGCGAAGGCGTCGCGGTTGCCGGTGTCGAGGAAACTCTCGGCGGGCAGGCCCTCGGCAAGCAGAACGTCATGCGCGGCCTGGCCATCGGCGTCGGCGAGTTCGATGTGGAAATAGGTCACCCGCTGCACCGCCACGCGGCGAATGGTGGCGCCGTTCACGAGGTGGCGGACCGGCACGAGGGCGCCATCGGCGAACACCGCGTGATCGGGGCTGAGCCGCAAATCGCGGCGGGGCAAGCCGTCCCCGAAGGCGCCGGCGCGGATTTCAACCGGCGTGACGTCGTCGGCATTGGGATGGGTCTGCGGCATAACCATCCGGTGCCCGATCCATCGGATACGGCGGAGGCGGCCAGCAAGCGCGGTCGGCACGAGATCGCCAATGCGCAGCCGCTCGACCGCAACCTCGCCGTTGGCGGTCAGGATGCGCGTGCCATCGGCGAAGCACGGGATGTTCGCGTAGAGGGCGATGATGCCGGCCGCATCGCTGGCGTTGGTATCCTGGTTGTGTACGCCCTGCGCGGTCGGGAACATCACGGCGGCGGAGTCGTTGCTGTGGCCGAGGCCAATGGCATGGCCGATTTCGTGCACGGCGATCTGGTAGAGCGTCGAGGACAGGCCGGTATAGGTGAAACCGCCGATCACGCCCGGATCGGCGACCAGGGCGGTGATCGCGGGGTCCTGCAGGCGCACGATGGAGTCGGGCTGGAAGTAGATGCCGAGCGTGTTGAACGCCGCCTCGCCGATCTCGCCGCCGGTGCCGAGCAGGTTGCCCCAGCCGATGCGGATATCGGCGGCCTGGGTGGAGATATTCGTATCCGGCACTTTGACGAAGTTCAGGCCGGCGATGTTCGCCCAGCGATCGAAAGCCAGCTGGATCACGCTGACGAAGGCGGCCTGGCCGGTCTCGTTGATCGAACTGCTGAAGGGGTGCGCGAGGTCGAATGAGGCTTGGTACTGGAACGCAGCGATGCTCCAGGTGAGCGTCCGGTTCGCCCAGACCGGGCCTTCCAGGACGAAATGGCGCGGTTCGACGCCGCTGACCGTGACCTTGGTGCCGCCGGAGCCGTCGCTGGCGCCTGAGAAGGACGCGCCCGTGTAGTCGCCGATCAGCGGCAGGCGGTAGACGATGGTGCCGCCGTTGAGGATGTTGAGCGTGTTGCCGACGAGGGTGGCGCTGTTGGAAACAATGCCAGCGAGATCGATCGTGTCGCCGGTGCCGAAACCAACGATATTGCCGGTGAAGCTGCCGGGGGCTGTGAGCTTGAGCGCGCCGAACGCGCCATTGAAGGCGACGTTACCGGAGACGACGGCGGCCAGATCGAGTGTGGTGACGGCGCCGACGCTGCCACCCGCGATGAAATAGCCGCCAGTGCCGGTGACTGGACCGTTCAGCAGCAGCGTCCCGCCCGGCACCGCGATGGTGCCGGCATTGGCGACGGACTGGGAGTAGGTGCCATTGAATGACAACGTGGCCAGGGCGTCGATCTGCACCTGGCCGGTGTTGGTGATGCCGTTGGCCAAGGTGAGCGTGCCGAGCTGGGCTTCGATCCGGCCGCCATTGGCGATGGTGTCGGCAATGGTGCCATAGCCGACGATGATGCCGCCGCCATTATTGGTCAGGCTGCCGACATCGAAGGTGCCGCCGCCGAGGGCGAGCACGCCGGCATTGGCGAGGCTGTTGGTGGAGGTGTAGTTGCGCCCGCCGATATTGTTCAGCACGCCGGCGGCGCCGATCGTGGTGAGCGAGGTTTCTAGCGTATTGTAGCCGGAGATCGCCGGATTGTAGCCGAACAGGAAGCTGCCGGGGCCGTTCAGCGTGATGGTCGCGTTGTTGGTGGTGACGCGAGCGTCGAAGAAATTGGACCCACCATCGAAGCCGCCGACGATATCCATCGCCGTGCCGTTGCCGCTGATCTCGTAGGTCCCGCCGGTCAGCACACCGCCGGCAAGATTGGAAAAATTGGCGGAGGTGATGAACAGGATGGCGCCGTTGCTCGCGATCACCGCGCCCTTATTGGTGAAGCCGACGGTGTCGATCTGCAAGACGCCGCCGTTGAGGTTGGCCTCGATGACGCCCTCGTTGGTCAGGGTTCCCGTGACGCTGCCGCTGGTGATCAGGCCGGTATGGGCCAGCGCGCTGCCGCCATCGATCCGCCCGCCGACGCCGACGGCGGACGGATCGTCGAGCCGGAGCACGCCGTTCACCGTGGTCGTGCTGCCGTTCTGGATCAGGCTGTGAACCTCGAACGTCGTGCCCTCGGCGATGGTCGCGGTGAAGGCGCCGGGGTTGAACAGCACGTCGTCGCCGACACCGGGCACTACGCCGGTGAACCAGTTCGCGGCCAGCGACCAGCTGCCGGATGTCGTATTCTTCCAGAGTATCGTCGCCATGCCTCGCCTCCTGCGTGCTCACGCCGCCGTTCGTGTGGTCCTGGCGTGTCGATGTCGTCAACCTTTGTTCGGGGGAGTTACGCAGGTTTCATTGTTAAGATAATGGCAGCATTGTCGCGCAACCGTGGTGGGCCTGCCCGATGCGTGTGCGCGACTTCCTGGCTGGCGATGCGACGGCCCTGGTGAACCGCCTGGCCGCCGAGGATGCACGGCGGTTTCGGCGCAATGAGCCCCAGCAGATCCGGGCCTGGGAGATCTCTATCGCCTGCTTGCGGGCCGCGCTGATCCATTGGGAGGCGGCGGCGGGTTGGGACCTCGTGCTGGAGTATCCGCTGCTCCGCCTGGGCCGCCGGCTGGATGCTGTCCTGGTCACACCGCGCGCCGTGATCGTGCTGGAGTTCAAGGCCGGAGCAACGGACTTCGCGCCCGAGGATCGCCGTCAGGTGGAGGACTATGCGCTCGACCTGCAGGATTTCCATGCCGGTAGCCAAAGCGTGCCGATCATCCCGTGCCTGGTGGCGACTTCGGCCAGGGATGGGCGGTTGCTCTGGCCGCTGTTGCTGCCCGGTGCGCAGCGCGATGCCTTGTGCAGTTCCGCCGCGGGGCTCGGCGCGTTACTGCGTGAACTCTGGGACAGGCTGCGGCGACTGCCCGATGCCATCGATGTCGCGGGGTGGGAGCAGGCGCCATACCGGCCGGTGCCCGGGATCGTCGATGCGGCGCGGACACTGTACGGCCGTCATGACGTGGCCGATATCAGGGCCTCGCGCGCCGATGTGCATAATCTCGCGCGCACTTCGGCGGCGATCCTCGATGCGACGGCGCAGGCGCGGACGGGTCGGCGCCATGTCGTGGTGTTCGTCACCGGCATTCCCGGCGCCGGCAAAACATTGTGCGGGCTCAATGCCGTTTTTGCCGCCGGGCACGACGGCGGGGCCACGTTCCTCACTGGCAACCCGACGCTCGTGCACGTGCTGCGCGCCGCGCTGGTGCGCGACGCCATCGCCGCCGGTATCGCCAGCGCCGATGCGCGGCAACGCGCGGAGACTTCAATCCAGGCGCTGCCCGGATTTCGCGACCACTATGTAGGGAAGGCCGGGGAGCGGCCATCGGAGCACGTGATTGTTGTTGACGAAGCACAGCGCTGCTGGTCGGAGGCGTATGCACGGGCGCAAAGCCAGGCGCGCGCAATTCCGCTGACGGAGTCCGAGCCCGGCCATCTGCTCGATATCATGCACCGCCACGACGACTGGGCGGTGGTGGTGTGCCTGATCGGCAATGGCCAGGAAATCCACAACGGCGAGGGCGGCCTTGCCGAGTGGGGGGCGGCGCTGGAACAGCGGGCCGGCTGGCAAATTCTGGCGCCCGGACGCGCGCTCGCCGATCCCGTGCCCCGTCAGCGTTTGCCGGATCTGGCCGGGTTGGTGGCCGATGAGCGGCTGCATCTGGACGTCCCCGTGCGCAGCATCCGCAATCCGGCGGCGGCGGCCTGGGTGGACGCGGTGGTGGCGGGCGACGGGCCGCGGGCGCGGGAGATTGCCGACGCATCCGGGCCGATGCCGTTTCACGTTGTGCGGGACCTTGCGGCGCTGCGGGCCTGGTTGCGCGGGGCAACCTGGGGGTTGCGCCGGTGCGGGCTGCTCGCGAGTTCGGGCGCGCGACGGCTGCGCGCGGACGGGTTGGGCGCCGAACTGCCGCACATGGATCGCGTTGCCGTCGCCAACTGGTTCCTCGATCGCTGGCCGGACGTGCGGGCGAGCGACGCGCTGGAGACGGTCGCCACCGAATTTTCGTGCCAGGGCCTCGAACTCGATTTCGTCGGCCTGTGCTGGGGCGGAGACATGGTCCGGGCGGGCCACGAGGGCTGGCTCGTGCGGCAGTTTCGCGGCAGCAAATGGGAGCGGACGGGGGTGGCCGAGAAGATCGCCAACCGTATCAACACCTATCGCGTGCTGCTGACCCGTGCGCGCTACGAGACGGTGATCTGGGTGCCACGCGGCGATGTGACGGATGTCACGCGATCGCCGGTCGAGTTCGATGCGGTCGCGGCGTTCCTTTGCGCTTGCGGCGCGCAGGATCTGACCGGCGCCGCGCCGGGGGAACCGGTCGCGGCGCCGCAGGGCGTTCTGCTCTGACTATTTCCACTTCGACCAGAAGAAGCGCGGCATTTCGTCCGGGTAGGCCTTGAAGTCGAGCTGGCGGGAGAGGCCGTAGACGGTGACGTAGGTGCTGACCGGGAGCCAATAGGCGCGGTCGGTGATCAGATTGATCGCCTTGGCGTAGGCTCGCTTGCGTGCCTCGGGGTCCACCACCGAGCCGCCCTCCTTCAGGGCCGCCGTCACTTCCGGGTCCCGCGCGAGGTCATCGACGTTGTTGGAGAAGAAATACGGCATGATCGCGGAGACGTCGTTGATCGAGTAGGAGCCCCAGGAGGAGAGATACATCGCCACCTCGCCCTTCTGGATGCGTGTTTGTGCCGCCACACCCTGCATGTTCGTCACCTGCGCGCGAATGCCGACGGCACCGAGATAGCTTTGGATGGCGCCAATCCAGGAGCCGAGCAGGCCGGGGTTGACCAGCTCGATGTCGAAGCCGTTCGGATAGCCGGCCTCGGCGAGCAGGGCCTTGGCCTTGGCGGGGTCGTAGTCGTATTTCACCGCGGCCGACTGGTCGCAGCCGAACTGGGTGAAGTAGCAGGGTGCGTCAGGCACGCGGGCGCCGCCTTGCACGAGTTGGCGCGCGAAGGTCTGGCGATCGATGGCGTGGAAGATGGCCTTGCGCACAAGCAGGTTGGTGAGCGGGGATTTCGGGTTGTCGCGGCCGGCAGCGCCGAGCGAGAGATGGGCGATGCGGAAGGCTTCCTGGCGGATCGAGTAGAGGGTCGGCATGGCCCCGATCTTGTCGACGAGGTCAGCCGGGTATTGCCATATCCATTCGGCCTGGCCGCCGAGCAGGGAGTTGGTCTCGATGGTCGGGTCGGTGACCTGCTTGATGATAACGCGCTTGATCGGTGGCCGGCCCTTGCCGCCGCCCTCGTAGTAGCCGTCGTAGCGTTCCATATCGATCTGCCCGCCGCTCTCCCATTTGGTGATGCGGTAGGGGCCGGCGCCGATCGGATCCTTGCGGTAGCCGTCGCGGCCAACCTTTTCGCGATAGGCCTGGGGGTAGATCGGCAGCACGAAGGAAATGAATTCGAGGGCGGCGGGGAAGGCCTGCTTCAACTTGATGCGGACGGTAAAGGGATCCACCACTTCGGTGCCGGCGATCCAGGTGAAGTTGCTGGGAGCCGAAATGCCGGAGTTCGGGTCAATGATCGTCTTCACCGTGTAGGCGACGTCCGCGGCGGTGAACGGGTCACCGTTGTGGAAGGTGATGCCTCGGCGGAGTTTGAATTCCAGCGTGGTATCGTCGATCCATTTCCAGGATTCCGCCATCAGTGGCTTCATCGCGAAGCCCTCGGGATCGCGGAACACCAAGCCGTCCCAGGCATGGTGGGCGACGATGAGCCCGGTGCGCTGGCTGTTGTAGTAGGGGTCGATGTCGACGACCGGATCGCGCCAGAAGGCACGCAGCGTGTCCGCTGATTTCTGGGCGCTGGCGGGGGCAGCGGCCAGGAGTGAAACGGCGGTCAGACCCGCCGCAGCCAGTCTTGCTACCAGTCGCATGGTTCAGACTCCCTGATTGTTGAAAGTGACGCTATGACTGCGCCGGGCGGCGCGCAATCTGAATCTCGCGTTGGCCGATCGAAAGTTTTCCAGTGCCATGCAGCTTGAAATGCAGACTGCGCCCTTTGTTGCCGCCTATCTCGCACGCTGCGACGGCATCGTCGTTCCCGTCGGGTCCACCGAACAGCATGGCCCGACCGGGTTGATCGGGACCGATCACCTGTGCGCGCAGGCGATCGCGCGGCGGTTTGGTGTGGCGCAGGGCGTGCTGGTGGCGCCGACGATCGCCGTCGGGCAGTCGCATTTCCATCTCGGGTTCGCCGGCACGCTGGCGTTGCGGCCGTCGACGCTGATGGCGGTCATGCAAGACTATATTGGCTCATTGGCCGCCACCGGGTTTCGGCACATCTATGTCTTGAACGGGCATGGCGGGAACGTCGCGCCGATCCGCAGCGCGGTCGCGGAGTTCTATGCCAACAGATCGTTTGCGGGCACGGGCACGGGCACGAGCACGGGCGACGTGCATGTGCGGCTGCGCAGTTGGTGGGAGTTGCCGGGCGTGAACGCGCTGCGGCAGGAGCTATATGGCGCGCAGGAGGGGTTCCACGCGACGCCGTCGGAAATCGCCATCACCCTCGCGGCCTACCCGGATGCCATCGCTCATACCGAATTGCCGGCACCCGCGCCCGCCGCCGATCAACTCGATCATGGCGGAGACAACTATCTCGATGCGGCGGATTACCGCCGGCGTTTTCCCGACGGGCGGGTCGTGTCGCACTCGGCCCTCGGAACGCGGGCGGACGGGGAGCGGCTATGGGCGGCGGCGAGCGAGGATCTGGCAGCAGATTTTACTCGGTTCATGACCGCCGCATAGCTACTCCCGGCGGCCGAGACGGCGCTCCAGGCGGCGCAGGAGCCAGGAGACAGCGAGGATCAGCAGCAGGTACTCCAGCACCAGGAAGCTGTAGATTTCCAGCGGCCGGTATTCGATGAGGGTCAATTCGTTGGCGCGGCGCGTGAGGTCCTGATAGCCGACGACGGAGATCAGCGAGGACATTTTCAGGACGTAGACGAACTGGTTGCCCAGTGCGGGCAGAATGCGGCGGATCGCCTGCGGCAGGATGATGAGCCGCATGCGCTGCCATCCCGTCAGGCCAAGGGCAGCCGCCGCCTCGCTCTGGCCGCGGGCGACGGACTGGATGCCGGCGCGGAATATCTCGGCCTCGAACGCGGCGTCCGACAGCGCGAGGCTGAGCACGCCGGCGGCGAACACCGAAAGCTCCAGGCCGAAGATCACCGGCAAGCCGTAGTAGACCCAGAGCAACAGTACGAGCAGCGGGACCGCGCGGAACACTTCGACATAGCCGCGGTTGATGCCGCGCAGCGCCCGTCGGCGCGATAGCGCGAGCATCGCCAGCGCCGCACCGAGGACCACGCTGACGGCGATGGCGACCAGCGAGATCGACACGCTGGCCCATAATCCAGCAGCCAGGAACTGAATGTTCTTCAGGCCGCGCGGATCGGCCGGCGAGACGATGTACCAGCCCCAGCTATACGAACTCTCCGCGCAACCGGTCAGCAGCAGCGTGGGGAGGATCGCCCAGACGGGCCGTGTCACCCCTTCGGCAGCCACTTCGCTTCGAGCGCCTCGAAGAAGCCGTCGCTGCGCTTCAGCGTCACCCAGGTGTTGATGAAGTTCAGCCAGATCGGGTCGTCCTGGGCGACGACATAGGCGAACGGGCGCCGGAACTTGGGGTCCGCCCCCTGTGGCAGCATGGCGAGGCTGTTGTAGCGCTGCACAAGGGTTGCGGCTTCGACGTTGCTGGTGATGGTGGCATCCGCGCGTCCCGCGAGGACTTCCTGGAAGCCGGTGGCCGGCGTCTGCACGGCCTTGATCTCGGCCTTTGGGAACAGGCGGCGTGCCTGCTCGTCGAACACCGTGCCCATGCTGACGGCAACCCGGACGCCAGGCGCGTTGAAGCTGTCCCAGGTCGTGAAGCGCGCGAGCGCCGCCTTGGTGACGACGGGAACCGTACCGGCTTCCATGTACGGTATGCTGAATGCCGCGGTGCGGGCGCGCGCCACGCTGACGGAGGCGCCCGAGAAGATGTCGAACCGGTTCGCGACCAGGCCGGCCACCAGGGTCGCCCATTCCGCCGGCACCCAGTCGATCTTGACGCCGAGATCGGCGGCAAGCTGGGTCATCGCGGCGATGTCGTAGCCCGTGTATTCGTTCGTTCCGGGATCGCGGAACGACATCGGATTGAAGTCGCCCGTGGTGCCGATACGGACGCTGCCGCGTTCGAGGATCTGTGCGAGGCGGGATTTCTGGGCCTGCTGGGCGCGGGCGGATGCGGTGAGCAGACCGATGCCGGCCATGCCGAGGCCGAGGCTGGTGAACAGAAGCCGGCGGTTCATTTTGGACTCCATACGAGGGTATTGCCCGGGAACGGGCGATGCTAGGCGATTGGCGCCGGCGTATCTACAGGCGGATGCGGAACTCGCCGCCATCATCGGTGGGATTTCTGCCGATCCGAGCGCCGGTTGCGCGAGAGCGAGGAGAGCTTCCGCCAATTGCTGGACGGCATCAGCGGCTATGCGGTCTATATGCTGGACCCCGATGGGATCAGCGCCGGGTGGAGTTCGGCAGCCTACAAGATCAAGGGGTATCGCGCCGCCGAGATCATCGGGCAGCATTTCTCGGTGTTCCATACCCAGGAGGACATCGACGCCGGTGAACCGGCGCGGCTGTTGGAAACCGCGCGAACCGAGGGATGCTCCGAGCGGCAGCTCTGGCTGCTGCGGCGCGCCGGCTCACGGTTCCATGGCCATCGGGTGATCAACGCGGCGCGTGCCGCCGGAGCATTGCTCGGGACCGGCGTTGGATGCGGTTGTTTTACGTGGCTCGGCGCGACACTCTGTGCGGACTTGCTGGCGCTCGCCGCGGCGGCCGCTTATGCTGCGCTTCGGCCGCCTATCCGCGGGGATACGCTATTCCTTTGAAACCGCATTCCATGGAGCCCCTTCCATGATATTCCGTCAATTATTCGATCAGGTTTCGGGCACCTATTCCTACCTGCTGGCCAGCCGCCCCGGCGGCGAGGCGCTGATTATCGATCCCGTGCTGGAGAAGGTGGACCGCTACCTGCAATTAGTGCGCGAGCTTGATCTGAAACTGGTCAAGGCCGTCGATACGCATCTGCATGCCGACCATATCACCGGCCTCGGCGCGCTGCGCGACCGGACGCAGTGCATCACGGTGATGGGTGAGCAGAGCGAAGTGGATGTGGTCTCGATGCGCATCGCCGAGGGCGACAAGCTGACGATCGAGGGGATTTCGCTCGATGTGCTCTACACGCCCGGGCATACCGACGACTCGTATAGTTTCCGCATGGCCGATCGCGTCTTCACCGGCGATACATTGCTGATCCGCGGCACCGGGCGAACGGATTTCCAGAACGGCGACCCGCGGGCGCAGTACGACAGCCTGTTCAACAAGCTGTTGAAACTGCCCGACGAGACGCAGGTCTATCCGGCGCATGACTATAAGGGCGACACCGTCAGCACGATCGGCGAGGAGCGGCGCTATAATCCGCGCCTGCAGGTGCGCTCGGTCGATGAATACGCCGCGCTGATGAACGGCCTGAACCTCGCCAATCCGAAGATGATGGATGTGGCGGTGCCGGCCAATATTCGCCAGGGCCTCGCGCAGGCGGACATCGCGCGACGCGGTTGGGCGGTGTCTGCGACGGACGCCAGGGCGCTGGTTGGCCGACCCGATGTTGCCATTATCGATTTGCGCGAGCGCGCGGAGCGGGAGCGCCACGGGACAATCCCCGGTGCGCTGCACGCCCCCTATCCGGCCTTGCAGGAGAATCTGGCGCCCGGCGGCATCCTGCACGAACTGGCGACGGCTACTGGCAAGGCGCTGCTGTTCTTTTGTGCGTTCGGCGAACGCTCGGCGATGGCCGTGCAGGCAGCCCAGGACGCCGGCTTCGGTTCGGCCCGGCATATCGAGGGCGGCATGGGGGCTTGGAAGCAGGTGGCTGGATCTCAGGTTGGCGGCTAAGCAGAGTCCGATCGGCTCCCCCACGGCAGTCCAGGGAAGGCAAGCGCGCCTCCGGCGGCAAAGGGGCACGCCCCTTTGATCCCCCCGACTGGCT